>CAZSTV010000085.1:0-20730 GCA_964609665.1 uncultured Acidimicrobiaceae bacterium | reverse complement strand
CTGAGGCCGGTTGGGGTCGTAGTTCGCCAGGAACTCTTCGAGCCGAGGGGCGTTCAAAGTGGCATAGACGGCGATGCTTCCAGCAACGCCTGCCAACAGCCCGAGGAACGCCCCGGCCAGCATTGCCATCGACGTGGAGTTGTCACCCGGCGTTTGGGCCGGAGCTTGGATGAGCGGAAGAGCGGTCTCACCGGACGATCGGTTGGGGTTGGATGCGTCGGGGTCTGCCTGGCTGGTGATCGACGCCGTGTCGACGTCGGCCAACAGCAACGGTGGTTCGTCCGAGCCGTCGGTAGCGGCCATGCTCCCGGCAATACTCACACCGCCGGAGACCTGCACCCCGGCGGACTCAGCGCCGTCGGACGGTGCCGTCGCCTGGCCGTCCTCGGAGTTGGGGTACACCGTGGCGCTCTGGCCCGGCGCTTGGTCACCGTCGGTCATGGCGCCATCTTGACCGGCATCGTTCTGGAGGTTGCCGTTCTGGCCGGCGTCGGACTGCCCGGCGTTGGACTGGGGGTTGCCGTATTGGGTGGTGCCGGGGGTGTCGCCTGTCGGGTTCGGGGCAACGGTTGTTGCCGGCGTCGAGCCCGCCTCTGGAGCACCGACCGGGTTTGCTCCCGCGCCAATGCCGATTACCTGACCGTTGCCACCGTCAAACCGAACGTCGGAGCATCCATAGAAGGTCTCCTGGCTGTCAGATCGGGACCAGACCGAATAGATGATGTGTGGTCCGGACTTGTTGGGCAGCGAAACGTTCCACTGGTAGTCCGGGGTGCCGTTCTGGGCATCGTTCCCGTTGGGCGAATCTTGGCGGTAGACCGAGAACGGCTCATCTTCAAGATCATCCCAGGCCAACGGCTTCGTCGGGTCGTAGCCGTCTTTTGTGACGTACAGCCGGAACTCGCCGGGGTGAGCGGCCCACGCGTTGTAGCGGAAGGCAAGGTCTGCTCCGGCGGTCAGGCTGGTGTATGGCCAGTCGGATCGGGCGAGGTCATAGCCTGCGTACTTCGGCTCCCCGCCGCTGCACAGTTGACCGTCGGGGATATACCCGCGGGTGCGACCGGCACCGTCGCTGCGAAGGACGCCGAACCAATCCCAAAGCGGCTGCTTGCCGCCGAGTTCAACCGCTGCAGCGCATGCGGCGTTGCTGGGTTGAATGTCGCCCGATGCGTGGGTGCCATCAATTCTGCAGAGGTAGGTCCGGCTGCCGGGCCTTGTTGGGGCGCCGTGAGCATCGGCAGGGGCGATCGACGCGAACTGGACGACAGCGAGGACTACTAGAGCGGACATGATTGCCGTCATGCGTCTGGCGACCGTCTTCGAACGGCCCACGTCGTAGTGCGTGTGACTGCTCGTCGTTTGGGTTATCGACCCTGGTCCTGGCATGAGTCTCGATCTCTTGTGCGAAAAACCCCGCTGCCTTAGCGGTTTCACGTAGTAGTTGTCCGGCAGGACGCCTCGCGTTCCCACGTGCAGCACGGCGTTCAGAGAGGTACCGTTCTTTTTGGCAGAGAAACGCGGGACGCTGACACGAGTGCCGGACATTTACCTAACATGCCGGGCGGTTGCCCGTTGGGTAGTGCGGGCAACCGGCTGGACACCTTGGTGTCTGGCTCGACGTAGGTGATGCACCCACGTTTGAGACGAGGGCCACAGTCACACATGGATGGACATCAACCCGATAACGAGGCGGAGGCGAGGTTCGTCGCTCTCTACCATCGGCACTCCGCTGCGGTGACCGGTTACGCCCTGCGCCGTTGCAGCGCGGATGATGCTGCAGATGTGGTTGCGGAAACGTTTGTCGTGGCCTGGAGGCGGTTGGACGCCATCCCGGATGAGCCGGCGGTCAAGCCATGGCTGCTCGGTGTTGCGCGTCGAGTGTTGGCAAACCAGCGTCGTGGTTTGCGTCGGCGTGGCGAGTTGGTGCGCAAGGTCTCGACGTACATGGCGCCTCGTTTCCATGAGATCGCAGACATCGAGCGCTACGGCGAAGCCGCTGTGGTGGTCGAAGCGCTGAACACACTGCCGGTCAAAGACCGTGAGCTGTTGATGCTGGTGGCGTGGGAGGAGCTCACCCCGGCGGAAATCGCTGTCACGCTTGGCGTGTCGGGGGCGATCGTCAGGAAGCGTCTCTACCGCGCTCGACAGCGATTGGCCGCCGCGGCGGATTACATCGACGAGGAACGAGGGGCGACTCGCGGACACTTACCCGTAGAGAGCAATCAAGATGTACTTCCGATGGTTGAGGAGCGCCAGCACAATGAACGAGTTTGAACTCGACGCCGAGCTGGCGTCCGCAAACCCGATAGATGACCGTGAGGCGGCCTCGCTCATCCCACCGAGCCTCGGTGAAGCGATGCTGCGCGAGATCACCCACGCAGACCAGGACGGGTTGTGGCAGCGAATCACCGGTCCGTTGGTCACGAGTAGCGGACCGGCCAGGCTCGGGTTTGTCGGCGTCCTCGCTGTCGTCGCCGTTGCGCTCAGCGCGCTGACCGCGCTCTCGTTCGGTGGCGGCGCCGAAGAGCTTGCCGAACCGGCAGGCACCGGCGTGACCGAACAGATCGACCCGTCAGGACAGAACCCGCCGGCAGATCAAGAAACGCTGACGATAGAAGTCACCACAACCACCACTCCGGTAGAGGTTGAGTCCTCGTCGACCACTCAGCAAAGCGACACCGCGGACACCGCCGTTTCTGATGAGGCGACGGCGTGTTATGCCGCTGGCGCCACCAAGGAAGGCGCTGCTTCGGACTACGGGCGCAGCTGCACACAGCCCATGCTCAACTGCGAGCTGATCGATGACGTCTGGGTCTGCTCAAGTGAAAAGATCGACACGTCGTTGCCCGGCAGTACCTGGACCGGTGGCGATGACCAGCTCTCCACGCCACCCGCGACGGCAACCCCAACACCCACCACCGCTCCAAACGCCAACAACCCAACGGCCGTCGGCGCCCAGTGCGTGACGATCGAAGCCGAGGCGCTGCAGATCGTCGGTGCGTGGAGTCGACGTGATGACGGTTCGGCGAGCGGCGGAACGTACGTGGAGTGGGAGGGACTGTCGAGAGAAGCCAACAACGGTGCTCCCGCCGACGTCATAAACACCACCTTCAACATCTCCAGTCCCGGTACCTACCGGTTTATCTGGGCCATGCGTCAACCGGGCGATGTGGCAAGTGACAAGGCCAACGACAGCTGGTTGAACTTCCCGGACGCAGATCGGTTCGGGCCGGTGTCCGGCGGCACCTACGGCGGTTTCGTCAAGATTTTCGGAAATAGTAAGGATGGCTTCGGCTGGTCGGCCAAGGCGGACCACAACCACGTCAAGTCAGACGTCGCCATCGAGTTTGGCAGCGCCGGCCAGTACACCATGCAGATTGGCGGTCGGTCCCACGGCCATCAGATCGACAAGATTGTGATCTACCGGGATTCGATCAGCCAGGCCGATGCGATTGCCGGCCGCTGTGCCGGGTCGACCTCGTCACCGGCAGCCGAACCGGTCACGTCGAACATGCCGGACGTGGCCGTCAGCCGACCGTATGACTCCGATCGGGACCTCATCTCGCTGCACTACGATCACGCCCCGGACCGCGATGACGGTCACGCAACGGTGGCAGGCAAGGTGGTCACCGACTCGCTCGGTATCACCCCGTGGGTTGTCGGCGGTGCCTACGGCAGGAACAAGGCGTCCTACCAAGTGGACTCCGAGGCCGTGATGGACATCACCTGGGGTAGCAACTGGACCAACGCCCACGCTGATTGGGACGAAGCGGTGCAAGCCACAGCCGACACTTGGCAGACAACGCTCAACCGTGGCGGTGACATCTGGATTGCCGAGGGCGGACAGTCCGACCTCTCTGCCGATGTTGTGCGCGAATTGCTGCGCAGGGACGCTTCGATCGACACGGCGAATCGCATTCACCTGGTACAACACAGCGCCTGGAATGAGAACAAGACCACTTCTTCAGACTTGAGCTATGTGCGCGACAACACCAACTACGTTCGGATTGACGACGGCAACGACCAGAACGGCACTGCCGACCTGAACGCGGCAACCAGCGGGTGGGAGGACCGGGCGCTTGAGAGCAGGTGGGGCGCTGCGTGGGAGGCAGCGTTCGCCTACCTCGACCCGAACACTCGCCTTGATTTCTCCGACACCGTTGAGCTGCTGCACATCGTTGGCATCGGCTCAGACGAGATTGTGACCACGAACGACTTCGCCGACCGATTCTTTCGCTAGCCGAGTTGTCGAGAGTTTGCATGAGGTCTGCCGAGTTGTCGAGAGTTCGCATGAGGTCTGCCGAGTTGTCGAGAGTTAAGGTATTCGTCAGCTAGCCCGTTGAGGGGGGCGAATGACGATCTCGGAAAAGCACGCGAGCAGAAGCAAGGCCAGCTCAAAGGCGATGTTGGATGCTGCAACCGAGCTCTTGCTTGAGGGCGGCTTCGCCGCGGCGACCTTTGTGCAGATCGGCAAGCGGGCCGGCTACAGCCGAGGGCTTGTCACCACCAGGTTTGGATCGAAGGCCGGGCTACTCGACGCCCTTATCGATCACATAGTCATCGGGTGGCTCGACCGGACCCTGAAACCAATGCAGGCCAAGGACAACGGGCTTGAAGGCGCATTGGTGCTGTTGGAAGGCATCTGGCGCCAGGTCGCCCGCGATGACCGCCAGCTTCGAGCGCTGTACATCATGATGTTCGACTCGATCACCGCCGAGCCGGCCCTGCAAGCCAGGATGGCGGAACTACACGAATTTCTCCGGTTCAGCATTGCCACCTCCTTGCGGCGCGGCATCGCAGACGGCTCGGTCAAGCCGTCGATAGACCCTGACCTGGAGGCGGCGCTGTTGCTGTCGACACTTCGCGGCGTGACCTTCCAGTGGATGTTGGATCCCGATCGGTTCGATCCTGTCCCGGCCCTCAAGCAGGTGCATGCGACAACCGCCGATCGGATCGGCGAAGACATCGCCGTCGCTGCGCCCGTGAGCTGAGCTGACCAACCGTGGCTGACGACAACCTCGACATCGCCGTCGACGGTCGCACCGTCTCGGTCAGCAATCCGGGGAAGGTGCTGTTCCCGGCCTCCGGTATCACCAAGGCTGATCTCGCCCAGTACTACGCGGCAATCGCTCCGGTGATGGTGCCAATCGTCGGGAACCGGCCGATAACCCTCGTCCGCCATCCGAGTGGCATTGCAAGCAAGGGCTTCTTCCAGAAGAACACGCCGGATCACTATCCGGACTGGATTCCACGGGTGGAACTGAAGAAGAGGGGCGGCGTCGTTCGGCACTGCGTGGTGGATCACGGGGCGGCGCTGGTGTACTTCTCACAGCAGAACGTGATCACTCCCCACATCGGTCTGGCACGAGCGGACGCGCTCGACGGGCCAGACCTCTTTGCCATAGACCTTGACCCGTCCACCGATGACTTCGCTCCCGTGCTGACCGTTGCGCTCGCCACCAAAGAACTCATGGAACGAGCAGGCATGGTGCCCTTCGTGCAGTTGACCGGCTCAAAGGGAGTGCACGTGGTGACACCCCTCGCCGGCTCACCAACCTGGGATGACGCCCGCCGCTTCGGTCACGCGCTCGCCACCAAACTGCTGTCGCTGTTCCCGAACGAGCTCACGACAGAGTTCGCAAAGGTCGACCGTGGCAACAAGATCTATCTGGACATGGGTCGCAACAGCTACCAGTCGACCATCGCCGCCCCGTATGGCGTGCGTGCGTTCGAGGATGCTCCGGTCGTCACCCCGGTCAGCTGGGAGGAACTCGGCGAGCCCGGTACCACTGCCCGCCGCTACACCATTGCCACGGTCCGGCAACGCCTGGCCGACCGCGGCGATGCCTGGGCCGATATGTACGCATCGGCCCGCCCCCTCCCGGACAGCGGTGCGACCGTAGAATCGACCGCGTGACAGACCGCGTAACAGGCCGCGTGACCGACCGGGAGATTGACGAGCTCCATCGGGTCATCGTCGCCGATCTGGTCGACGCTGGCGCGGCCAGCCCGTATCCGGCGGACGCAAACGAACCAGACCCTCGGTACCTCAGCTACGGCGTGCGGGCCGCGGGCAAGAAGCAGATCATCTCCCGTCACCGGCCGGCGGTTCGAGCGCTCGACACGCCGGCCCGGCTGGAACTTGCTGAGCGGCTCATCAGCTCCGGCTACGGAGAACAGCAGAGCGTCGGGTTGGCAATTCTGGAACCTCTGGCCGACCACTTCTCGCCGGAACACCTCGGTGACCTTGATCGACTGCTGCGGCACCTGCGGGGTTGGAGCAAGGTTGATGAGTTCTCCGGCTCGCTCGTCCGTGACGTGCTCTTCAACCACCCCGACGAGCTGCTCACCTACGTCCGACAGTGGAACGCGGCCGAAGATCGTTGGCTCAAGCGGCTCAGCGTTGTGCTCTTCACACGCAAGGTCGCCGCATCCGGTCGGTTCACCGATGTTGCGCTTGAGCTGTGCGACAACCTGGCCCACGACGAGGAGGACCTTGTGCGGAAAGGGGTCGGCTGGTCGTTGAAGGACCTTATGAAGTTGGACCGGGAACGGGTGCTCGCCCATGTTGCTGGGCTGCGGGCCGACGGTGTCTCCGGTGTTGTGATCCGCTATGCCATCAAAGATCTGTCGGCCGAGGAGCGGGCGGCGTTCCTGGCGGGCTAGGGCCGCTAACTGGGACTGCGGGCTAGGCCTGCTGACGTTGGGTAGCGACCGCCGGGATCAAGACATCGGGCGTCACGGTCTCGGTCGATCCGACAAAGTACACCAGGTACCAACGTGGCCCGGACTGAAAGGCCGCTCCGAGCGAGACCAGGTCCTCGGTCCCGCCCTCGTCGGTTTCGGAGAAGTACTGCACGAACCCTCGGACGCCGGGTAAGCCCTCCACGTCGAAGAACTTGCCGCCGTAGCCGCCGATGGTGATGAGGCCGTCCTCAAGGTAGAACTCGGCCTCCGCCGCGTCCTTGAATTGGTAGACCGATGCGACGGCCACGTCGTTGTTGGCGTTGCGGAACGCTCTGGTCCAGCCGCCCTTGAAGCCGCGCGTTTCCAGCAGCGCGATTTCCTCGGTGGCGTCCGGCTGCAACTCGGAGGCGGCGGTGATGTCGAGGTAGCGGTCGGCCATCGGGTCCTCGACCGGGCTGAACCCGGCGATGGTGGAGGTAAGGGAGTCAGCCAGGTCCTCGGGAGAACTGCTGACGTTCGACGCGGTCGTCGTTTGATTTGGCAACGGCTCGATGACGATGCCGTCCTCGTTCGTTGCGGGCGGGTTGGCGTTGTCCGGGGTGGTGACGGTGCGCACGAAGTCCTCCAGGTTGGCGGAATGGATGGCGGGAATCGCCATGGTGGTGGTGACCACCTCGGGGGCGGTCGTTGACGTGGTCGAGTGAGAGCCACCGAGCGATGATGCGCCAACGGTGGTGTTGGTGATCACGGTGTCCTGTTCGGTGGTTGGCGCGGTCTGTTCCTCGCCGCCGCTGCAACCGGTGATGGCGACCGCGGCCACCGCAAGAACGCCGAGTCCGTTGAGCGCCAACCAGTTTGGACGTTGCCTGGTTCTCAGGGTGCCAAACCAGTCGGCGTGAGACGTGCTGTCATCGGCGGCCGGTCGAGATGAGCGAACCGATGCCGCCACCGTCACCAGCAGTCGCACCGCTCCGAACGTTGCCCCGACCGCCACCGCAGCGAGCGGTCCGGTGAGGGCGGCAGCGATGGTCACCGACCACCACGTCCAGGTGGAAAGAATGGTCAACGGCCCAACACCGAGCCTGGCCCCGTACAACATGGCAACCACCCGCGGGCTGAGAAGCCGGCCCCATTCCTGGGGAACCTGGCGGCCCGAGGTGGGCGGCGCAGGACGGCCGACCGTCAGGCGGACCGCGTCAAGGGCAACCCCAACCGCCACCAGGGCGAGGGTGACCGTCTGCGATACGCCTTGTGAAAAATCGGGGAGTGGGGCGGCAATCATTGCCGCCAGCAGGCCGACGGTGGCGCCGCTGGCAATGCCGGAAAGCACCAGGATGGCAGCGACGATCAGACGTTGTGGCCCTCGAACCGAGGGCACCAGGGTCTCAGCGACCGACAGACCTCACGGTGACCACAGGGTGTGTATCGCCGCAAGGCTGGTCACGCCGAGCAGCAGAATCAGCGCGGAGCTCATCGCAGTCCAGTCATAGCGTTGCAATCATCGCCGGAAGGTCTGGCCCTGGGTGGTCCAGTAGTTCGGCGGACTCTCGCTGCCCCAGCTCAGGGCACCGTCGGTCCTGGCCATACCGATTGGCCGTTCGGCCAAGGGTTGGCGGTGGACGGGTAGCCCCTGCCCGGAAACGCCCTGCAACTGATCGACTCGGAAGCCGTTGGCAGCGCCCTGCAGCTTCCAGTACTCCTCGGTGGTGAGCGCACCGGGGCCGGCCATGTAGTAGATCTCCTGAAGTTCGCCGTAGCGAACCGAGTGATCCTGGATCCACGTCTCGAGCAGGCCGAGCGAGTTGAGCGGGTGGAGCACAACCGGCACGCCCAGGTTGACCAGGCCAACAACGTCGGAGCTGCCAGCGGGGGCGATGGCCACCCGGTTCGGCGTGACGATGGGTAGCGCCGATGCGAGTTCGGCCAGTTCCACCGAGAGTGGAATGATGGTGGTTGCCGTCGTGCGGTCACTGACCAGCGAAACGTCAGCCGGTTCGGGACCGACGTACAGCGTCGGGTAGCCGATGGCGGCCGCTGCAGCGGACCCCACCATCAGCGGGAACCCGCCGAGAGCGGCCAGCGCCGCGGCGGCCGGAGCTGCCTCGGCAGAAAGTCCGCTCGTTTCAACGGTCACCGTGCGGTTGATGTCATTGATGGTCGTGATGCGGGTTGCCACCTGCTGGCTGGCGGTCGCCAGGTCCGAGCTTGCGGTCACCACATCGACCGAGATCGACGCGCCGATGAAGGTGGCGGTGCCGGCGACCGGCCCAACAGCCAGTACCTCGGTCACACCAAGGCCCTGGAGGAGCGCAATGTCGTCTGCGGTGGGGCCGTTTGTCGAAATGCCAAGCAGCGGTGCACCGAGTGTTCCGGCGAGCGGTGCGGCAATGTACTGCATCCAACGGTTGTCATCGTCGGCGACAACCGCCTTGAGCGACCCGGTGTGGGCGGCCCGAATGGCGGCGTGGTGATACCCGGTCGTTCCCGCCCACTCCAGTTCGGTGAGGGCAACGTTGAGGACCCGGGGATCGTTGCCGCAGCTCTCGACGATGCAGCGGACGTTGGTGCCGCTCGGGCAGTAGCCGTGCACGTTCGGGTAGTCGACGGTGCAGCAGTCGCAGATCTTCTTGAGACCGTCGTTGCGACAGCAGCCGTCGCTGGCGTACCAGCACCATCCCCAGACGTCACCGGGGCCGGTGCAATCAAAGGTGTCGCACTTCGGGGTCACGCCGCTCTGGCCGCAGACCCGGGCCTGGGCCTCGCGGATCAGCAACCCGGCGATGGTCGGCCCGGCGGCGACGAAGACCGCCAGCTGGCCGAGGCGATGGAGAAACGACCGGCGGGTGGTACGAGCGGCCGTCCAGCGACCAGCCCGTTCCACCACACCGTCTATTGCGCCGGTTCCCGCGTTCATGAGTTTCTGAGGTCGGCGGCGATGTCGGCCGACGACGGTTCGGTGTCGATGATGCCGTCCGAGATGTCGATGGTCAGCACCTCGGCCAGCATCTCCTCGGCCTGATCAAGCGTGTTGGCCACGCCGCGGCTGCGGACGATGCCGGCGGCGTCGATGGCGATCAGGTACGGCGTCGAACGGACCCGGAAGTCGGCGAAGGACGCCGCTTCGGTGTCATGGTCCAGAACTTGAAGGTCGATCTCGTCGTAGCTCCGGGCCAGCCGCTGCAGGGCGGGCTTGAGCGTTGCGCAGATCTCACACGTCGGCGAGGTGAACGCCAACAGCGTGTACGGCGAGGATGCGTAGTCGATGTCGGCCAGCGCGGGGGCCGGTTGATCCAACTCGGGTCCTTCGCCCGCAAAGTGCACGCCCATCGGTGCAACTCGGGTGTGGAGCACACCGATTTGGCGGAGCAAGGCCACAACGGAGAAACCGAGTACCAGCACCGTCAGCCAGAGCATCACATATGAGACAAGCCAAATACCGCTCATGCAGTCATTCCCTTCCTATTTCCGGACATGGATCGTGAAGTTCTCGAGCCGGCATTGGCGGTCTCGCCTGCCAGTTGGACCGACCAGATGCGGCCGACGGCGTGATGAAGTGCAATCAGCTGGATCACCATGGCGCCGAGGACCACCATCGATCCAAGAACCAGCAGCGACGCAAGGCTTGGCATGGTCAGCGCCGGGACGGTCAGTGCGAAGATTGCCATGGCGAGGAACACGAAGTTCCGTGCAACGGTCGCCATCGAGATGGGCTTGGTACTCAGCGCTCCGAGGCAGCCACAGGACACGGTCCGTCCCGACCGCACGGTCACGACCAGCAGGGTGGTGAACGCTCCGAGCATGGTTGCCGCCAGGGTGGCTCCCACCCGCGGCCAGAGGATCAGGGTGCTGGACACCAACATCTCTGCCAGCGGAATAACGCGGGCGGTGATTGCGGGAGCCGGGACCAGCAGCTGTTCAAACTCTGCTGCGGTCTGGTCCGGGTCGGTGATCTTGCTGTAGGCGGCAACGGCGAAGACCAAGGCAAGGGCGACGGCCATGACCGACGCCATCCCGGCGAACGGTCCGTCCACGTACGACGGTCCGAAGATCACGTCTGCGAAGGTGTCGAGCCTGCCGGTAAGCCACCGGAGAACTGTTGCGGTGAACGTGGCGCTCATGACAGTGCCGCCTGTAGGTAGGACTCATAGACCTCGTCGGAGGCCCAGATCTCGGCCCGCAGACCGCGTTCACCGTCCCGGCGAATGGTGCCGATGGCGCCCGCTCGTTCACTGTCACTCGGACTTCGACCGAGCGATTCCTGGTAGTACGCATCGACACGGCGGCCAAGCGATTCGTCGCTCTGGTACAGCCCGGCGACGATGAGCGGTCGGGCGACGCCGCTGTTGATCTCGTTCAGCCAGTACTCCAGACCTTCTTGGTCAGAGCCGCGGCCCAGGACGTCGAGGTACAACGCTTCGAGCCAGTCAACGTCGGAATCGCCGGAGTATCGGTAGTACTCGTCGCTGGACATCAGCAGCACCCGCAGGTCCAGCACACCGTGCCCCTGCAGGTGGTTTGTCCAGTAGTCCTCGCCGACGGCGTCAGCACTACGGCCAAGCAGTCCTTGATAGGCCCGTCGCACTTCCTGGCGAGAACCTTCCACGCTGAACAGCATTGAATAGGTAAAGGCGTGGCGTGTCCGGTCGCCGCCCGCCGTCAGACGGCCGACGTGAAAGTCCAGGCCTCCGGTGTCCGCCGCTCGACCGAGCAGCTGGTCGTATCCGGCAACGACAAAGCGGGCGTTGGCCGACGTGGCGGTGCCAGTGAAGGTGGCGGTGGCGGGTGTGGTTCCGGACTCTGTCGGTCCCGACTCCGTTGCCTGCGCAGCGACCGGCGACGCAAACATCAGCGCGCTGAGCGCGATGAGTAGCGAGCACATGGCCGTGGCGGCGGCGGGGCGAGTGACGGTCCGTTGGCGGGCGGTTACGCAGGACATCACCCTGTTATTCGGCCGAAGGTGGCAACCCGTGAGCGTCTACGCTCGATTGGTTTTGGAGGATCTGGCGTCTTGCGGCCCTATGTTGATAGTACGACGAAGAGTTTACCTCTCTCACCAGCACCGCTTGGCTGACGCCGACCGAGTTCGAAAAGATGTGCGCTCCACTGTCGTCATCGACCGATCCGCCCCTCGGATCACCGTCGATTCACTAGCCGGACCCGGCTGTTCGCTTGCAAAGGCGTGCCGCCATCGGTCCGAGCCGCACACTGGAGTAACAACACATAATGAATACTTTTGCTGAGCTTGGCCTGCGCCAAGAGCTGGTCGATGCCGTGCAGAAACTCGGCTTCGATGAACCGACCCCAATCCAAGCCGACGTCATCCCGCTGCTGCTAGAAGGCAAGGACGTCATCGGCCAGGCCCAAACCGGTACCGGAAAGACCGCCGCGTTTGCCCTGCCCATCCTGAACAAGATTGCCGCAAACGCCGAGTCCGGTGAGCGGGTTGCCCGTGGCCGCGGTCAGGTGCAAGCCCTTGTGGTCTGCCCAACTCGTGAGCTGGCAAATCAGGTCACCCGCTCCTTCAAAGACTTTGCCGCCTTCGGTGATGTCCGCGTCCTTTCGGTCTACGGCGGCCAGCCGTACCCGCCGCAGCGGACTGCGCTGCGCAAAGGGGTCGACGTTGTCGTCGGCACCCCCGGTCGTCTGCTCGACCTGATCCGCCGCAGCGACCTCGACCTGTCCGAGGCCCACACCATCGCTCTCGACGAGGCAGACGAGATGCTGAGCATGGGCTTCGTCGAAGACATCGAGATCATCCTCAAGTCATTCCCGAACGAGCACCAGACGCTGCTGTTCTCGGCCACGATGCCAAGCCAGATTCGTCGGCTGGCCGACAACTACATGACCGATGCCCACTCGGTCACCATCAAGCGCAAGGTGCTTACCGCTGACAACATCGATCAGCGGCACTACCTGGTCAACCAGCGTGACCGCACCGCGGTCACGGTTCGTCTGCTCGAGTCCGAGGAGATCACCCGGGTGATCATCTTCGGTCAGACCCGCATACGCACCAATGAGCTTGCCGCCGCCCTGAACAATCACGGTTATGCGGCCGAGGTGCTCAACGGCGACCTGTCCCAGGAAGCTCGGGAACGGGTCATGGGTCGGTTCCGCAACGACCGCACTCAGATTTTGGTGGCAACCGACGTTGCCGCCCGCGGCCTTGATGTCGACGGCGTTTCCCACGTCATCAACTATGACCTTCCGACCGAGATTGAAAGCTATGTCCACCGGATCGGCCGTACCGCCAGGGCCGGTCAAGCCGGCGTTGCCATCTCGCTGCTCACCCCGGGCGAACGGGGCCGTCTTGCTCGGATCGAGAAGATTGTCCGCCAGCAGATCCCGCGGGCCACGGTGCCAAGCGAGGAAGAAATCCAGGCGCTGCGAGACCGTCGTCTCGAAGAGAAGATGGAGACCAAACTCCGTCGTGGCCGCTTCAGCGCTGAGAAGAACATCGTGAACCAACTCATCGCCGATGGGCATGATCCGCTCGACATTGCCGCCGCTGCGTTGCGCCTCAACCGTGCGCTCGACCAGGAGCGTGACATCCCGGCGGTCAGCGAAGTCGATGACCGTCCGCAGCGCTCGAACTCATCGAAGAACTACCGCAAGGGTCGCAGTGGTCCTGGGGGCAAGGGCTCTGGTGCTAAGGGTGGGGGCAAAGCCCGCGGCCACCACCGCAAGGGCAAGTCCGGCTACGCAGGTAAGTCGGGGAACTCCGGCAAATCCGGATACTCGGGCAAGCCGGGTAAGTCCGGCAAGCCCGGTAAGTCGCATAAGCCCGGAAACAAGAGCCGTCCCCAGTCCTAGGTTTGAAAGGTCTACGCGGGCAGCGGTTGTAGCGCTGGTTCGGCTCGCTCCGGCTCGTAGCCGAAACTGTCGAACCCGACCTGCCATTCCCGATTGATCAGCTCAACCCGTCGGGCACTGAGCGGCTCAAAGGAATTGGTCCGATAGCCGCTGATCGATTCGAGGTACTCCCCGATAACCGGGGAGGCTTCGTCGAACCCGCCGATACCAACCTGCTCATACACCGAGCGGAGCGTCTCAAGCGGGCTGTCGACCAGTTCCCGGTACCCGATCTCTATGAGCTGCCCGTCCGGCACCGCTGCGGCGTCTTCGTTGTAGCGATCGATCACCCGCTTGTAGATGGCCAGGACGTTCTTCTCAATGTCGGCGTCGTCGTATGACTGCAGGGCGGTGAGGTCCAGGATCTTGCGGTGCAGGTTGACCGTCGACGGAAAGACCTCGTACGGCGAGCGGTGAATGAAGACGAACTTTGCTTTCGGGAACAGTTCGAGCAGCAGTGGGACTCGGGCGGTGTTCACCGGGTTCTTCAACAGCATGCGACGTTTGCCGTCGTGCAGCGCTGCCACCTTCAACAGATGGAGGTACTTGCGTTTGAACTCGTCCCTGGCTCTGGCCGGGGCGCCCTCCATCAGGACGTAGCGCTCGAAGGTGGGGATGGCCTGCTTCGGGAAGAGGAACTGCAGATACCACGAGTACGGGGTCATCTTGGCCAGCGGAATCTCCTCTTCCTGAGGGGCGTCCATCGGCCATTCCATGTTGTCCATCGGCCGCTTCTTCGGCACGGTCCGAGCGAGCAGCCGGGGCAGCCAACCTTTGGTTGCCACCGAGCAGTCCGGGGCAAGGGCTTCAAACATCCGAAGGCAACCGAACTGGGGGTCCAGGCTCATCAGGTTGTGGAGGTGCGTGGTGCCACTTCGCCAGTGCCCAATGATGAAGACCGGCTCCTCGTCCAACTCCACCGCGTCGATCTGGTGGCGGCGGCGCAACCATTCCGCACCGACCAGGGGAGCGCTGACCCAACCACCTGCGGCGATGCCCAACGTCCGGACGAGGCGCTTTGGCGACAGTGTCGGCAACCGGTGGGTGAGACGAAGCAGGGTGGTCGGCCGGATGAACGACAGCAGGCCGAGTTGGTAGCCGATGTCTCGTTGCTTAGCCATGGTGAGGGGTCTCCAGAGATGATTGTGAAGCCGACGATTGTGAGACCGACGATTGCGGCGCCGGGCGGGTCGTGGATGGTCCGAGCAGGAGCATTGCCAGAGCGGTCACGGCAAACATTGCGCCGCAGAGCACCCAGCTTGTGATGTAGGGCTCCGCCGATGAGCCGGTTTCGCCGGGCGCTCCAACGATGGCGGTGGCAATGGCAATACCAACTGCCATCGCCAACTGACGGATGGTCGTTGAGCCAGCAGCTCCCATGGCGTAGCGCCGTGGCTCCACCTCGCTCATGGTTGCCGCTGTCAGCATCGGGAATCCGGCGCCGACGCCGATGCCGAGCAGGACCAGACCGGGGAGCAGGCCGGTGACGTAGGCCGGTTCGGCGCCGATCATGATGGTCCACCAGACCGTTGCCGCCAGGGCGAGCACGGCGCCGACCGCAATGACAACGGCATGTCCGAAGCGGACGGCCGCCTTGCCTGCAGGTCCGGCGGCGATGGCCATGGCCAGCGGGCCGGGAGCGATGGCGAACCCCGCGGCGAAGACCGAGTAGTCCCACACCTCAGCCAGGAACGTGGGGGCGAAGACGAGCCAACCGGTGAATCCGGCGACGAACAGCAATGTGCCGATGGAGCCAACGGTGAAACTTCTTGTTGCGGCAACCCGAGGGTCGAAGACCGGGCGAGGGTGGCTGCGGGACCGATGCACGAAGAGGCCGAGCAGGACCGTGGCGACGACAGCCGAACCGATGGTCACCGGACTGGTCCAGCCGACGGTGCCTGCGGCGACGATGATGAAGACGAACAGCCCGACCGCCACTGCGCCGGCGGGAACGGCGAAGAGGTCGACGCCTCGTTCAATGTCGGGGTCGCTGCTTTCTTCCAGGTGACCCATGCCGATGATGCCAACGGCGATGGCAACGGGAACGTTGACCAGAAAGACCGATCGCCACCCGATGCTGTCGACGAGCACTGCGCCAACCGTGGGTCCGACGGCGGCGGCGAGCCCGGCCATGGCGCCCCACACCCCGATGGCAACGTCGTGCTTTTCCTGCGGTACCGCGTTGAGGATGACGGCGAGTGATGCAGGGATCAGCAGTGCTCCACCGATGGCCTGCACCCCGCGGGCGGCGATGAGAAAGCCGATGCTCGGCGCAAAGCCGGAGGCCAGCGAGCCAATGGTGAACACGGCGAGGCCGAGCATGAACAGGCGTCGACGACCGAACCGTTCGGCCAGCCACCCGCCGATGAGGAGGAACGCTGCAACGCCGACGTTGTACGTGGTGAAGATCCACGAGAGCGTCGCCCGGGATGATTCGGGAAAGGCGATGGCGATGTCTGGCATCGCCACCGAGATGATGGTCAGCTCAAGCGCAATGAAGAACACCGCAGCGGACCCGAGGGCGATGGTCAGGCCGTTGCCCTTCTCGCCGGTCGTGGTTGAGGTTGAGGTCGTGGTTGAGGCTGAGGCTGCGGTTGCTCCACTGCCTGCGGCGATGGCGGTCATATCGAGAGCTCCCTGTCTTGATGCCCGGCGCCTGCTTCTGCGAGGTCGGCAACCGGAAGTTCGGTCACGATCGGGTCCCGTCCGAAGTCGGTCCCGATCGCGTACGAGCCGATGGTTTCCAGATAGATGAGTGGGCCGGGCATTTTGATACCGGCATTTTCCAAGATCGACCGTTCTGTGCTGTTGTCGAAGCGGGAAGACACGCTGGTGTAGGGGGCGTACGGGGCGAACCCCTTGAGGCCTCGCACCCCGAGCCGACCCCAGCGGCGCAGCTTCTTTGCTCGCTTCGGGGCCTGGGCGGCGACCGCCACGCTGGTGGTCAGGAGCTTCCATCGGGCCGGCGGCACCAACTTGGGATCCGACGGCTCGTTCTCGAAAAGCTCGGCGATCCGACGGCTCGCCTCGGCGAACTGTTTCACGGTGAACGGGTGCTCGCCCGCTGTCAGGTGATGGCCGACCCTGCCGTTGCGGTTGGTGGTCGCCAAGTGAACGATTGAGCGGGCGACGTAGTCGACGCCGACGGTGTCGACCAGTTGCTCGCCGCCGACGGGCAGGACGGGAAGCTGTCCTTTGGCAATCATCCGCATCGGGACGTAGAGCACGTTCCAGTTGTCGGTGAACCCGGTGTCGGTGTTGCCTCCGACGATCGACGGGCGGTAGACCGCAACCGGCACCTCGGCTTGTGTGCGGAGGAGCCGTTCCGCCCTGGCCTTTGTCTGCTCGTAGGTGTTGCGAAAGTTTCGGGCCCGGTCGGCCGGGAGGTAGTCGGCGTCGGACAGGCCGATGCTGTGTCCGGCAACGTAGGCGGTGCTCACATGGTGGAAGCAGCCGAAGTGGCCTTGCCTCCGAGCCTCGGTGGCCACCGCCAAGACGTTGGCGGTTCCGTCGACGTTGATGCGGTGCGAGTCTGCGAGGTCCAGGTCGAATCGCACCGACGCTGCGCAGTGAAGAACGTCTCCGATGGTGGCGGCCAGTCGGCTCCAATCGGCGTCGGCCAGACCGAGCCTGGTCTCTTCGATGTCGGCTCGGAGCCACGACACCCGACTCTGTTCCTCGCTGGTCGGTGGACGCCCGAGCGCTGCTTGCAGGGTCTCGGACCCTCGCTGATCGGCGTCATCGTGACTGCTGGCTCGGACCAGTCCAATGATTGATGCGTTGGTGGTTGCCAGCAATTCGGCCAAGACCATCCGCCCGAGAAAGCCGGTTGCTCCGGTGAGGGCGATGGGTCCGTTTGATCCAAAACTGTCGCTCATGTGATCCCCTTGGTGGTTGAGGTCAACCTATGGCAGACCGAAAGTCCCTTCCGTAAGCCTGCTGACAGTGGCAACATCCGTGGCGCCGCGGCCGCCCGCGGGCCCGACCCTGAGTAGGCTCGTCGTCATGGATGATCTGACACCGTCGATGGGTGGGCCAACCCCCGATGCGCCAATAACCGAATTCGATCGGCAAGCGATGGTCTACCGAATCCAATCCGCGCTCGCCGAGGATCATCTTGAGTTCTCAGAGGTGGACGATCGGTTCGGTCTGGTGTTCGCCGCTCAAACCAGGGAAGAACTTGCTGCCTCGGTCGCCGGATTGCCGGAACCGCCGCAGCCACCACCACCGCAAGACGCCCGCCATTTTGCCTCGGACCACAGTTTCTCGGTGATCGGGGACATCAAGATCGGCGGTTGGCTGGCCGTCGGAAAGTCGCTGTCGGCAACCACGCTGATCGGTGATGTGATCGTCGATGTGTCATCGGCCGCCTTTGACGAGGATGGACTGGACATCACCGCCACCGTGGTAATCGGTGACGTGAAAATCGTGGTGCCCGACGGGGCCCGGGTGCAGAGCAGCGTGGTCAACCTGATCGGCGGTCGCAAGGAGATCCTGGTGGCGCCCGCGCCGGGTGCACCGGTGGTGCGCATCAAGGCGTACGGTCTTATCGGCGACGTCGCCATCTACTCGCTGTCGGCTGTGCCCGAGGGCAAACTCCGGCGGATGTGGGCCGCGCTCAGACGAACCGTTGACGGCTGATCGGCAGCCGCCAACTACGTGGTCAGTAGCAGTGCGTCCCCGGTGCGTATCCGGCCGCTTGTGATGACCTTGCAGTGGATTCCTGCGAGTTTCTTGAGAGCCGTTCGGGCGCCCTCGCCGTTGAGTTCTTCCATGAGCGCGCACGGGGCGGCGTCGGCGAACACTTCGAGGACGGCTTCCCCAACGACGATTCGCTGACCGCGGGTCCGTGGAAGTAGCCCGGCGGTGACGGTGATATTGCGACGGGTGAGGTCGGGGTCGATGGGCCGACCGAGACGCTCTGACGCCAGGCCGAGTTCCTGTCGCGACTGAATGGTGACGTGACGGGCCGCGTTGCCGAAGTGTCGATCGCCCTGAAGGCCGCTGTCGGCGACGGCCTCCACGTACTCCAACACGGTGAGTTCAGCCCCGTGATCGCTCGCGATGCTGATGCGGTCGATCACCATGTCGTCGGTGATTGGCTCGGTCATGTCGACCCGCCGGTGAGCCAACCGAGGTGGTCGCGTTCCACGTTGAGCATCAAATGCACCTCCGAGATGCTAGCCGTACGGTCCTCGATCTCCGGCTGCACTCGCGCTCCCTCGGGATCAGAGGGCCTCATAAGTAATTTCTTAACTAGCTTGCGACGACACGTTTCAACAAACGAGACTTCGCATGTGCAATACGCCGTTGCCGTTGTTCTCGCCGCTCTCGTCGCCTTCGTCAGCCTCTGGGTTAAGGGCAAGAAGGTTGATGCGCGGGTCATCTACAACAAGCCCACCACCGTGTGGCCGATCGGGGTTGTGGTGTATGCGTCGATGGCGGCACTGGCGATGGCCATGCTGCTGACCGCCATCGATGCGTCCAAGAATGTGCTGATCATCGGGACCGTGCTTACCTGGTACGTGGTTGCGGCGACCGGCAGAATCATCACGGGAACCCGTCTGGTGTATGACCGCGGCGGCAGAACCTTCACTCCGTCCCAGGTGGTCACCGCTATAGGCTTCTTCTTCTTTTTGCTCTGCATGTTCGTGGTGATGGCCACTACGTAGCGAGTGCGCCTAGCGGTTGTCGTACTGGATCTCGACCGGCTCGGTTCGGTTGTCGTGGAAGTCGACCGCTTGCACGGAGTACGTCACAATCCCCGCTGGCGGACGGGCATCGAGGAACGACGTCACCTCGGGGTCGCCACCGCCGCCGATGTACCGGAGCTGGTCGCCCTCAAGGACCGATACCGAGTAGGACGCAAACTCGATGTCATCGCTTGATTCGTCCCAGGTCAACAGCACTCCATCGGGTCCGGCGGAGACTTCCAGGTTGGTGATCGGCGACGGTGGGGTGGTGTCATCCATGGCGAGCGTCTGGGTCCACCGGCGCGGCAGCGGGCCGTCGCTCATCTGCACCTCAAGTACATAGGTGTAGAAGGCCCCTTCGACCACGTCGCTATCGACGGTCACCGACGCGTCGCCGTCGAACACCAGCACGGCATCGTCCAGTGGCACCGTGTCGGGATCGAATCCGATGATGTCATCCAGGCGGTACACCTGGTAGCCGGTGGCGTCGATCACCGGTGACCAGACCAACTCAATTGACGAGGAGGTCATCGTTCCCCGTCCGATCCAGTGTTTGTCTCCGGCCACCGGCGGGTTCTCATCGGCCCGAGACGCCGGGGGAGCGGAACCGCTGGAGCGTTCCTCTGTTGTGGTGGTTTCGGCCTGGTCGGACTCGGCGCCCTGGGTGGCCTCAACCGCAGAAGCTTCCTCGACCGTGCTGGTGGAATCGGCCTCACCGGCCGAGCCGGAGCAACCCGCCAGCACCAGGGTCAGCGCTGCAAGCACCAGAACGACCAGTGGTCTGGCCGTTGCGGTCGTTCGTCGTTGCTCACTGTTTGCACCCACGCGGCGAAGCTTACCGATGGCCGACCGGTGCCGGTCCTCGCCCCGCCTGTTTGCCCACCGGTCGCCCCGTCCACCTACTATGCGAATTACCCAAGCGATCCGATCGACGCCGCCCGGGCGGCTGGCAACCTACCTAGTTGTAGTTGCCACGCCCATTCGCCCGACTGCCTATCTACCTGCCTACGTCACGGAACGGGACGTCGCGGTCGACCGAGGGTTCCTTCGGCAGGCCAAGCATGTTCTCACCCAGGATGTTGTGCTGGATTTCGTCGGTTCCGCCCGCAATCGATTGGGCCGGTGTGGAGATCAACACCTCGGCGATGGTCGCATCCAACGGATCGGCGCCGTCCTTCAGCATCCCCTGAGCGCCGGCGATGGTGCTGTGAGCCCGGTTGGAGCGTCGGGCCACTTCGGACAGCGCCAACTTCCCGATGGACCCTTCCGAGCCCGGTGGCCGCCCCAACTCTCGCCCTGCTTTCGCTCGACCCGCCGTCCACTCGGCTGCGCGTTGAAAGCTGGTCAGATCCATGATCCTGTCCCGCAGCACCGGATCGTCCGCTTTGCCTGCGGCGACGGCTCGGTCTGCCACCAGATCAAAGCGGCCCATGCGCTGGGGGTACCACTCGTAGGTCTTCAGGTACTGGGCGGCCTCGGCTTTGGCTTCATCGAGCACCCG
>CAZSTV010000084.1:10418-20785 GCA_964609665.1 uncultured Acidimicrobiaceae bacterium | reverse complement strand
ATGGAGGCCGGCGGCTGCGGCTGGTCGGCTCAGCGGTTGCCGCCGACCGGACCGGCGGCGGTTCAGCGCGACTGGGACGGCACACCGATGCCGACCGACATGATGAACGACGAGACGTGCATGGTCTTTGCCAATGTTCTGGCGGAACGAAACCAGGGTGTTCAGCAGGTCACCCTCACCACCGAGGACATCCGCCACGACATCGCTCACCTGGAAGAGATCGCCGCGGTGTCTGGCCGGCCGCTGCTTCACAATGTGGTGCAGGCCTTCGAGTCGAAACCACACGTCCACCGGCGAGCCATCGAGTGGCTGGAGCGGTGCCGGGAACGAGGCATTCCGGTCTATGGGCAGGGTGTCACCACCGATGCCGGGTTCACCTTCACGTTTGAGGATTGGAACCTCTACGACGATTCCGACGCCTGGATGGAGGCGACGACGGGCAGCCTCGACGAACGTCTCCACAAACTGGGAGACCCGGATCGTCGTCAGGGTTTGAAGGACAACCTTCCCTATGTGGCCACCGCTCCGCTGGAGACGGTCACCGTGCTGTCACCGCGAACCGAGCAGACCGAGCAGTTTCGGGAAATGTCGGTCCGCCAGGTCGCCGATGCCACCGGCAAACACCCGGTCGACGCAATGCTCGACATCGCGGTGCAGGACCGGTTGGAGACGCTGTTCTTCGCCGCTCCCCCGCAGGGCACATCAGACCTACTCAAAGAGGTGGTGCAGTATCCGCACATGCTCTTCGGCGTTTCGGACGGCGGAGCGCATACCAAGTTCCTGACCGCTGGCCGCTACCCCACCGAGACCTTGGCCCAGCAGGTCCGCGACAACCAGTGGCTGACCTACGAGGAAGCCCACCGCCGGCTGTCCGGGCTCCCGGCCCAGCTTGCCGGGTTCCAAGACCGCGGCGTGCTGCGGACCGGTGGTCCCGCCGATGTTGTGGTGTATGACCCCGAGGGTCTATCGGTTGGTCCGAACGAAGTGGTGACCGACCTACCGGGTGACGAGTGGCGCCGAATCCAGAAGGCCTCCGGCTATCACGCAGTGATCGTCAACGGCCAACGCACCATTGCCGATGACGAGCAGACCGAGACCTACTCGGGCCGCCTGCTTCGCCACGGCCGGGGCTGAGCTGGACCTAGTTCAGGGAGGGGTCTGTCGGGAAGTGGGCGTACCACGCCAGCTCCCCGCCTTGGCGGCGCAACACCCGAGCCCACAGACCGTCAGGGTCGCCGGTGAAAAGATCGTCGATGGTCGCTTCGACCACCCACCAATCATCGTTGGCAATCTCGCCTTCCAGCTGACCGGCTTCCCAGCCCGCGTATCCGGCAAAGACCCGAATCGACGCAACGCCACCGGCCTGAACCAGAGCGGGCTGTTCATCAAGGTCTACCGGATGAGCGCCAAGCACGAGATCACCGTCGTGTTGCGACGGTCGACCAAGAGCGATCAGCGCATCACGATCTACCGGTCCACCGGCAAAGACCACATTGGGGTCTGAGCCCATGTCTTCCCAGTCGGGGAACGCGTCAGCTAATTCAAGTTTGGAGGGTCGGTTAATAACAACTCCAAGCGCACCCTCCGATCCGTGTTCCAAGAGCAGCATCAACGTTGCGTTGAATCTTGGATCTTCCAGATCGGGGCGAGCTACCAGAATCCGCCCTGCCAGCGACATACCGATAAAGGGTACTTTCGCTTCTTCCATCAGATGCCTCTCGAAGGAAATAGACAGGTCACTGCATACACATCGGCTGTATGCCCGGATCCTTAACGTCGTGCCCCGCTAGCGCCATATCCCACACGCCGTCTCGTCACCGAGACCAGCCGTGACCCGAGTAAAAAACCCGGGCTTGTTCGCCGTCCGCATTCATTACAGTAGCCGGTCATTTTACCTAGGTGGCGGATAGCGGCGAGAATGTGCGCTAGGCGGGCTCTCGACAGAACATGGCGAGCCGATACGAGGGTCATCCCACAACAGAACGTAGGCTAGATAAATGGCAGCACTTCCTAAGGCAAACGAGGCCTGTTGGTGTGGTAGCGGCAAGAAATTCAAACGCTGCCACAAGGGCGCGGTAGACCCCATCAAGCAGGGCGTAATCTCACCGCTGAGGCCGGTTCCCGACACCATCGCCAAGCCAACCTGGGCCGACGGTGGAGACGTACAACGCTGGGATGAACCGCGGGTGAAGTCACCGGAGATCATCGAGCGTATGCGCCGCACCGGCCAGGAAGCCGCCGACACCCTCGCCTACCTCGGAACGCTCTGCCAGCCTGGTGTGACAACCGAAGAGATCGATGCGGCCTGTCATGCGATGGCAATAGAACGCCAGTCGTACCCCAGCCCGCTGGAGTATCCCGGCATGGTCGACCCGTTCCCAAAGTCGGTCTGCGCCTCGGTCAACGAGGTCATCTGCCATGGCATTCCGGACGACCGTCCGCTGGTAGATGGGGACATCATCAATCTGGATGTGACACTTTTCAAAGAGGGCGTTCACGGCGACACAAACGCCACGTTTTTCGTTGGCAACGTGGATGACCTGTCCCGGCGGCTCGTCGCCGTCACCCGGGAATGTCTGGAGCTCGGCATCCAGGCCGCCAAGCCCGGTCAGCCCATCAACGAGATCGGCCGGGCCATTCAAACCCATGCCGAGGACAACGGCTTCGGTGTTGTTCGAGACTTCGTCGGTCATGGCATCGGTGAGCAGTTCCACACCGACCTGCAGATCTGCCACTACTACCATCCTCGCCTGACCGACATCATCGAGCCGGGCATGACCTTCACCATTGAGCCGATGATCACCGTCGGATCGTGGAAGGCCAGGATGTGGGACGACGGTTGGACTGCGGTCACCACCGATGGTGGACGCACCGCCCAGTTCGAGCACACGCTTGTCATCCACGACGGCGGCGCAGAGATCCTCACCACACCGACCGATACGTCCAACCACCCGTATTGGAACACCGAGCTTCGCTCGGCGGGGTCTGCGATCTAGTTTCTCGCTGCGCTGGGAGCGGTTTCTCTCGCTACGAGCTGATTCCTACCAGGTCCCAGAGTCCAAGCATCCGTGATGCCAGGGCCAAGACCACGACGATCAGCACCGGCCTGATCACCCGTTCCCCACCGTCGACGGCAACGTTTGCGCCGACGTAACCACCCGCGCCCATACCAACGCTCAGCACGAGGGCGGGAATCCACCGGACCTGATCGTTGTAGATGAAGACCGGGACCGCCATGGCGGTGATGGCCAAGATGACGATCGTCTTCATGGCGTTGGCCGTCACCAGATCAAACCCGGCGCGCGACAGGACCAACAGGATGATCAAGCCCACTCCGGCCTGCACTGCGCCGCCGTAGAAACCGACGCAGATGAATACAGCAAAGCTGACCCATGCCGGCCACGGTTCCTTGTCTGCGTCGGGTTTCGGTTTCCAGATGGACAGCGCAAGCAGCGGCAGCATCAGCAGACCGAAGATCCGCTCAAAGACGTCATCCGGGATGGACGAAGCAACGAGCGATCCACAGAGACCGCCGACGACCGTCGGCAGCAGCACCTGAACGGTGCGCTTCATGTTGCCGACGTTGCGGCGGGCGTACCCGTAGGCGCCGGTCATGTTCTGTATCAGCACCGCTATTCGGTTGGTGCCATTGGCTGGCGTGCCGCCGACGCCAGCGAGCGAAAGCAGCGGTACGGACAGCAGCGAACCGCCGCCTGCGATCGAATTGATCACACCTGCGAAAAACCCGCCGATAAGTAATACAAGCGCTTCCACACCACCCATTCCGTCAGACGGTACCGGCACCGCGCAGCAAGCCGGAGCCGTCGATGCGATACTGGCATGGAGGCACCACACCCGCCCCAAAGAACGCACGTCCGCCAGAACCGCGTGGAGAATCGCTATGCGCAGAGGCTTGGCCTCCCTGATTATCGGCGTATCACTGATTGTGGCATCTTTGAGCTGGGCCGGTTTTACCCTCTCCAGGACCGTGCTGGACCCTGGCCGCTCAGAGCGGTTGGCAGACCAGCTGCTTGAAAACCCCGATGTTCGCCAGGCCCTCACCAGCCGCCTTGCCGATGCGCTCGAAGCACAAATTCCGGCGGAAGTGCCGGTCCCGCGGAGCGTCATTGAAACCGGTGCGGCCACCGCCCTTGACGATCCCAGGGTTGAAGCGCTCATCCGTGACGGCTTCGTTCGGGTTCATCAGAACGCGCTTGAAGGCAATGACGAGCCGGTCGTGGTCGACGCCAATGCCCTCGGTGCGGCGGGCCGAGACATGCTTGTCCAGGTTCGCCCGGAGCTCGACCCGTTCCTGCCCCAGTCCCCCGCTCTTGAAGTTGAGCTTCCGACCACCGGTCTCACCTGGATCGGTTCGGTCAAGAACTTCGTCGACCGCTTTACCGGCATCGGCGCAATCGTTGCGTTCATCGGTGCGATTACCGCCTTTGCGGTTGCCCGAGACCGCGCACCGGTCCTGCGACGGGTCGCCTTTTGGGGATACGCCGCATCGGCGTTCTGGCTGCTCGTCGGCTACGGCATTCCGTGGTTGGCAGGCAGCCTCTCACCAACCTCAGCCGCCATCGCCACCGCTGCTGCCGACGTGTTCTTCGGCGCCATGATCCGACCGGCGGTCATCATGGCCATCGCCGCAACCGTCTTGCTGCTGGCCGGATTTATCTGGCCCGTCTTCGAGCGCCGACGAGGGGCCCGAGCGGTCCAGCCCCGGCGGACTACTGCACCGGTCGTCGGCGCTGCAGGGACGAACGGTCCCGCCCAGCCGATCGCCGGAGCCGCCCACGTGCCGATCCAGCCGCCGCTCGATCCAACGATGGTGCAACCACGGGTCCAGCCGATCCAGACCCAGCCAGCACAGACCGCCCCCACACAGACCCAGCCGGCGCATACCCAGCGGACCTACGGCGACCCTCGGGTTGCCAACGCCTCGACGATTCGGGTCAACCCCGAACTGCAGCAGGCCCCTGTCCAGCAAACCCCGCCGACGCAGCCGAAATCGGTGCTGTGGGAATCGGACACCCCCAAAGAAGACACCGACCAGATGCCCATCCCCGCCTGGTCGGACGAGCAGCAGACTCAGCGCTTCTAACCGGCGAGCGTTTCCAACTTGGCGGTAAGCCAGGTGTGGATCTCGCCCATAACCTCGTCCTGTTCCGGCTCGTTCAGGCATTCGTGGCGCAGCCCGGTCCAGCTGCGGTAGTCAACGTTCGCCCTTTCCCGCAGCGGCAGCGACGCCGCCTGTGGCACGACCGGATCCTCGTCGCCATGCAACACGTAGGTCGGCACGGTGAGGCGATGCAGGGCAGCGTTGGTGTTCTTGATGGTCGTGAAGACCTCGTGGCCCATGCCTGCGGTGGCCCCGGCGACCAGCAGCGGATCGTTTCGGTAGGCCTCCTGCACCGCTTCGTCGCGGGAGAGGCCAACGCCGTCGATCTCGGCCGGCACGAAGAACTTTGGGGTGACGCGGCCCAGGATCGGAGCGGCAACTCGCTGCCAGGTCGGCACTTCGGCACCGAGCGCAGGCGAGCTCAGGATCGCCAGGTCCGGTTCCGGTGAGTCTCCAACGAGGTAGGACGCCACCATGAGGCCGCCGAGCGAGTGGCCAAGCAGGATGACCGGAACACCGAGCTCTCGACGTTCTGCCAGTCGGTCGGCGATGTCGTCGATGTAGATGGAGAACGAGTCGATGTGGCCTCGTTTGCCACCGCTTTCGCCGAAGCCGCGGTTGTCGAATGCGGCAACGTCGTAGCCTCGCTCAGCGAAGTACTGCCCAACGTGGAGGTACCGGCCGGAGTGCTCCCCGATTCCGTGGACGAGCAGCAGCGCAGCGGTTGGATTCTGCACCGCCCACCGTCGCCTGAGTTGGGGGGTCCCATCGGCAGTCGTTGCGTTCTCCACCGTCACAGTCACATCAGCCACGTTGGAGAGCGTACTCAGTGAGGCGCTGGAGCGGTCGGGGTGCGGATTCCACCCAAGCCGTGCACACTGGCGGGTAATGGCACGGTTTGGGTCGCTGCTCGCAGTGGCAGTCGGTGGCGCGACAGGTTCGCTCGCCCGCTGGGGGCTGCTGGTACAGACGGGGGAAGACGCTTCGACGTTGACCCTGTTCGGGCTGAACGTCTTCGGATCGCTCCTGCTCGGCGGCTTGATCGCCCATCGGGAACGGCTGAGCAACGAGGTTTTTGCCCTCCTCGGCACGGGCTTTGCTGGCGGGTTGACCACCTTTTCCACCTTTGCCGTCGCGGTCGCCCAGAAGCTGGAAGACGGCGAACTGCTCGACGCCTTCAGTAACAGCATCGCCACCCTCGTCACCACGCTGGTTGCCGCCGGACTCGGCTACCGGCTGGTCCGGCTGAGCGGCGCACGGGCCCGCTCAGCGCCGAGGCTCCGCAAGATCGGGCGGAGCCGCAGATGATGGACATCCTGGGCGTGCTCATCGCCTTCACCGCCCTGGCGGCAGCGGCCGGAGCAGCCATCCGATACGTGGTCGGCGGCTACCTCAACGGTGACTTTCCTCTCGGAACGCTGGCGGTCAACCTTGTGGCGTCGTTCCTGCTCGGTGTGATCGTCGCGGCCGATGACCCACTGCCGACCATCGTTGGAATCGGCGCCCTCGGAGCCGTTTCGACGTGGTCCACCGCGGCAAACGAAGCGGCCGAACTTGCCCGCACCGACCGAGCCGCCCTCGGGGTGACCTACCTCGGGCTCACGGTCTCCAGCGGCGTGCTGCTGGCCTGGTTCGGCCTTCAACTCGGCCCGGTTCTCTTCTAACTCCCCCGGCCCAATACACCCGGCCCGGACCAATTACCCGGCCCGGACCTATTACCCGGCCCGGACTTCGGCGCAGTCCACCGACAGTTCGGCCATGACCTCATCGGTGTCCGGTGAGACCGCACGCACATAGCCCTCTGCCAGGTCCGGATCGTCCAGACACTGCTGCTCTGCGGCATCACGCATCTGTTCGGTCGGCTCCAAGAAGTGCGTGACGTCCGGCAACAGGTCCGACAGTGGCTCGTCTCCTGCTCCATCGGACCCACCGCTGCAGGCGCTGAGCAGCGCCAGCCCACTCACCATTGCGGCAAGCGTGTACTGCCTTCCAAGGCGACCAAATTCAGACATGATGGGCTCAACCGTAGTGGCCTAGGTGGGTGGTGCCGCCGTCGGGTCGATTCATCTCAGATCGGTGCCTTCTCGGCCGACAGGTCTTGAATGACCGCGAAACGGATCGGACCGGTGACACGCCGGGTCAGATTCGAATATCCAGCATCGACACCCCCGGTATGGACTCCGCACAAGCCGGAGTTCTCCTGTGCTGCGAACAGTGTCTCGCTGATGATGCCGACCATCGAACCGTTCTTCGTTCGTTCGGCGCGGGCTGCGCTGGCCGACCTGGACGCCGAGCAGCATCAGGACTTCATCGACGAAACCAAGCGATACATCGCCCAGGAAGCCCAGCACCACGGTCAACACGTAGCGTTCAACCGACTCCTCGACCAGCGATACCGATCGGTCGCCACGCTCGACCGGGCCATCGGCCGGGTCTACCAGGCGGTAGAGGCCAAGGGCTCCCAGCAGTTCAACGTGGGGTTCGCCGCCGCGTCAGAAACCATGGCGTACTCCGCGGCCCGATGGGCAGCCGACCGGCGGATCGAACTTTTCACCGGTGCTGACGAGCTGGCGACAACGCTCTTCCTCTGGCACCTCGCCGAAGAAGTCGAACACAAATCGGTTGCCTACGACCTGTACTGGACCATCTACGGCGACCGCCGCGGCGCACGGACCCGATACCTGGGCGCCATGGTCATCGCTCTGATGTTGATGGTGGCCTTCGTCATCACCGGCACCACCCTGCTCCTCGCCGAGGAGCGTCGCTTGCTGCATCCGCTGTCGTGGATTCGGCTCACCCGGTGGGGCGTTGGCTTCGCCTTCGAGTTGCTCTCGAACCTGATTCTCAGCGTTCTTCCCGGACACCATCCCAACCGTTTCGCCGACCCGCTCTGGTATGAGGTGTGGCTCAGGGAGTTCGACGCCGAGTCCGCAACCATGCCGGTCTGGTCCCCAGAGAACACCGCCAACCCTGTCGCTGACGACGACCTTGTGGCTCGGGTGGCGTCATGACGTCGACACCTCAGGCCATGCCGGAGACCGACTGGCTGACCGGGTTGGCATCACGGGCCGCATTCGCCAGACAGGTCAACCAGGCGGACCGGGACCAGGACGCCTTCTCGATTGCCGTAATCAACATCGACGACTTCGCCGAGGTCAACAACCAACTTGGCTACGAGGCGGGCGATGACCTGCTCCGGGCGGTTGGCCGGGCGCTCGCCATGCTGACCAGCGTGAACACAATGGCCAGCCGTTTGGACGGCACCCGGTTCGGACTGTTCGGTCTTGAAGTCACCGCCGAGGAAGCCCTGCAGTGGGCCAGGCCTGCCGTTGCCGCGGCAAAGGCGGCAGTGTCGGACTGGACCTTTGACCAGGTCGACTTTGCCGGCGACTGCCCCTGCTCCCCCGAGGTACTGACCGGCGTTGCGTCCGGATCGACCCGGCGAGTGTGGGTGGAGGCGTCCGAAGCGCTCGACCTGGCCGTCGCCGGCGGCGCCAATGCGGTCATGGAATACCGGGCCGACGATCCTCGATTCGTCGCTCGCCAACGACGCAACGACGAGGCGGCCGCCATCACCACCGCCCTGGACGCCGACACGCTCCTTCCAATGGCCTACCGGATTGACCTTGCGACCGGCGGTGACCGGGACTGGACCTGGCTGCGGCTCTCGGCCGGCCTGTCCACCGATGTTGCGCTCCGGCCAACATCGGAGATAGCGGTGAGTACCGGCCGGCGGCTCGAACGGTGGCTGGTCGAACAGGCCGGTGCCGCCATCAACCAGGCTGGCGGTCTCCTCCGGGTAACGGTGCCGGTGGCACGAGAGGTGGAGAACGGACGGGCCTTCGCCCAACGGCTGTTCCCGCTACTCGAACGCAAGCGCATCCCGCCGAGTCGAATCCTGTTTGAGGTCTCCGAGGCTGTCCTGCTCGGCGCCGGCGTCCGGGGATGGGAGTTCATCCGCCAGATAGACAAGATCGGCTCCAACGTGGTGCTCTCCGAGTGCGGCGGCGGGTGGCAGACCTGGCGTGCGACCGAAGACCTACCGATCAGCTACATCAAGCCGGACCAGCACCTGGCCGAGCAGGCGGTAAACGGGACGCAGGCGGCCCGGCGCATCATCGGTGCGATGGCCAAGAACGCTGCCGACGCAGAACGAGAACTGGTCGCCCCAGCGGTGGGGACATCCGAAGCGATACTGGCCGAACTCGGCTTCACCTATGTCGAACGTGGTCAACCGGAACAGGTCGACGCGGCGTTGAAGCTAAAGCCGTAGCTCAATCAGCGCCGGGTGGCGAAGACCTGTGTCCAGTACAGCGGCGGCACGTTGTTGCGAGGATTTGCGCCCTCCGCATAGCCCACGCCCAGTTCGGTCCAGCTGCAGTTCAAGATGTTGGCGCGGTGACCCGGGCTGTCCATCCAGCCAGCGACGACGCTGGCCGCGGTGGCATAGCCCTGGGCGATGTTCTCGCCGGAGCCGCCAGCCGGATATCCGGCGGCCGCCACCCGATCCCACGGCTTCGAGCCGTTCAGACCGGTGTGATCAAAGTAGTTGTTGGCCGCCATGTCCTCGCTGTGAGCATCGGCCACCGCGTTCAAGGTTGGGTCAAGGGCAACAGGGCCACAGCCGTTTGCCGCTCGTTCGGCATTGGTCAGGTTGGCCACTTCCTGCTGGAAAGCGGCATCGCCACCGGACGGCCCGGGTGTTACAGCGACAGTGGTCGGAGCAGCAGTTGTCTCTGTCGCCTCGGCTTGTGTGGTCTGCGCTTCGGTCGACGGCGGCATCGTAGTTGACGGTGCGGCGGTGGTCGGCGGCGCCGTGGTTGCAGCCGTGCTCGCCACGGTGGTGGCGGTCGAGGCGGTAGTGGCCACAGTGGTGGTCGGGCCACTCGTCGTCGTAGCGTCGGCGCCGTCGGCGCCACTGGGCGTTACCACCAGGGGCTCGGGAGCTCCGGCCTGACCGGAGTCGGCGTTGAGTTCTGAAAGATCACCGTCTGCTGCGCCATCGGTCGCGCCAAACCCGACGGCCTCCGTGGCATCAGTCCCGTCGACGGCCCCAGATGGACCGGCAACAACACCGTCGCCAGTGGCCTGATCTGCATCATCAGCACCGACTACCAAGAAGAACATCAACGCGACGAGCGCTGCGGCAGCAGCCAGCATGACGGCCACAAGCACCGCACCGGTACTTACCGACGGTCCCACTGCCGGAGCCGCCCCGGTGGGGTCAACTTCTTCGGGGTAGCGG
>CAZSTV010000084.1:0-10408 GCA_964609665.1 uncultured Acidimicrobiaceae bacterium | reverse complement strand
ACACGGGTATCCATGCGGACTCCAGGCCCGTTGCGAGAAGTCATGTCATCCTCAAAAGTGTTGGCACCTGCCCAACTACGGGCCGGTTCGGCGTGCACCCGCCAGAGGTGCCTAACCAAACCCTACCTTGTTTCTGCTTGATGTTTCTGCTTCGACTTGGATGCATCGACAAATTTGTCAAAATCTTGAGCGCTGACCTCGCATTCGGCACTCACCACCAGTCCAAATGGGTGGGGTGTCACCAAACTTCTCAGGTTCACTTTCGATTTTGACGAACATTCTTCAAGCGAAGCCTCAGAGCCGCCGTTGGCGGTATCAGAGCAGTTTGACGAAAGAACTGGCGATGCGACGAGAGCAAACGGAACAAGCGACAGGCGGTGGCGCTCGGCGGCGGCCAAGCGTCGAGCACGCCGTGGCTGATGACGCCGTCGCAGCGGACCCACAGCGATTTGTCAGCCCGGCCGCCGAAGCGTTCGTGCGGCGGGCAGAGACCGACCGCATCCGGCCCGTCGCCGTTGTGATCGGCTGCTCCACCGGCGGCCCAGCCGGTCTGACCACCATTCTCGAATCGATCACGGTCCCGTTGGACATCCCGATCCTGGTTGTCCAACACATGCCCCCGCGGTTCACCAACCGCTTTGCGACGAATCTCAACAGTCGAGTGGAGACCCGAGTCGTCGAGGCAACCCACGGCACGACCGTCGAGGGTGGAACGTGCTACATCGCCCCTGGCGCCCAACACATGGAGGTCCGCCAGCGCGGAGGTGACGAGATCAAGCTGATCATCACCAACGGTCCGCCGGTCACCTTCTGTAAGCCCTCGGTCGAAAAGCTCTTCGGGACTGCAGCAGACCACCTCGGCAACCGCATCCTCGCCGTCATGCTCACCGGCATGGGCCGAGACGGTGTGGTCAACGCCGCCAAGATCGCCCAACTCGGCAGTCCAGTCATCGCTCAGGACGAAGAGAGCAGCACCGTCTGGGGTATGCCGAAGGCGGTGGTCGAATCCGGGGCAGCGACCGACGTCCTCCACCTGGACGAGATCGGACCAAGAATTACAAAGATCGCGACTGTCGGCTTCCGAAAGAAGAAGCCGCAACGCTCATAAGTGCTTGAGTGCCCGGCCGTTTCCGGCCTCTACCCGGTCAGCACACTCCAACCACTGCAGCAAGGCAGTCAAGGAGGATGCTGGCCGGGTTGTTTCGCGCCTGGAACAACGATCGCCCGCCCGGACAGTCAGCCCAGGCAGTCCGGCCAAGCAGTCCCGCCCAGGTAATGAGGTAGTGGCCCGCTCGGTCTGGTGAACTGGTCCGGAAATCCGGACTCATGAAAGCGAGACATCGTGCCAATCACCTTGGCGAATCAACCGACGACGTTGCAGATCGAGGAGCCGACTGAGGGCGTTGTGCTGGTCCGCCTCAACCGACCTGACCGGCTGAACGCCATCAACTCCACAATGATCGCCGAGCTGGAAGCCGTGGTGGAGGCGGTCGACCTCGATTCGGCCGTGCGGGTGGTCATCTTGACCGGAGCGGGCCGAGGCTTCTGTGCCGGGCTCGACCTTGAAGCGGGCGGGGACGCCCCCGGCGCCGCCGGGGAGAATCGAACCGTCGCCGGTTTCCTTTGGCAGGATCACCTGGCGACTCTGCACGAGAAGATTCATCGGTCGCGGGCCGCCTGGATTGCAGCGGTCAACGGTCCGTGCGTCGGTGGCGGGTTTGCCATGGCGCTGGCGTGCGACATCCGCTATGCCGCTTCGAGCGCCACGTTCGGCGCGGTGTTTCTGAAGCTCGGCGTCTCCAACTGCGACATGGGAACCAGCTACTTCCTGCCGCGGCTCGTCGGCGCGTCCCGCGCAGCAGAGCTGATGTTGACCGCCAGAATCTTCGATGCTGCGGAAGCGGAGCGCATTGGATTGGCGCTGGATGTCGTCGACGACGGCAGCGTGGTCGACCGGGCCATCGCCACCGCCACCGCGATTCGCAAGAACCCACCGTTCGGCACCTGGATGACCAAGGAAACGATGTGGCAGACCATCGACGCCCCGTCGTTGCGCCACGCGCTGGATATGGAAAACCGAACGCAGCTGATGTGTAGCGCTACCGGGGAGATAGCCGAGGCCCGCAAGGCATTCATGGAGAAGCGGCCGCCATCGTGGCAGGAGCGCTAGCGGCGTTCTTTGCACCCGGATGAGACACCTGACCACTTGGAAGAAATAGTGTGACCCGGTGGTTAGCTCTTCCCAGAACCGTGGCCGCGCCCCCGGCCACGTCGATATGAAAGGTCGGCGAATGAAACGCATTCTCTTCTTTGTACTGTCCCTTGCGATGTTCCTAGTGGCGTGTGGCGATGATTCCACGACAGCGGAGGGCGAATCCGATGATGCCGCAACCGCTGAAGCTGGCGACACAAGCGGAGATGAGGATTTCAGCGGACCGTTGGTCATTGGCGCCATCCCAGATCAGGACCCAGAGGTCCTGGCTCGCAACTATGACCTTGTCGCCACCTACCTTGCCGACGAGCTTGGCATCGAGGTGCAGTTCGAGCCCGTCACCGAGTACGACGCAGCCGTAACCGCATTCCGTGTTGGTGACCTGGACCTCGTCTGGTTCGGCGGTCTCACCGGCGTGCAGGCACGACTGCAGGTCGATGGCGCCGAGGCCATTGCCCAACGTGACATCGATGAGACGTTCACCTCGGTCTTCATTGCAACAACCGACAGCGGCATCGAGCCGCTCGAAAGCGTGGCCGACCTCAGCGTGGTCGCTGGCCGTTCGCTGACCTTCGGTTCAGACTCCAGCACGTCTGGTCGGCTCATGCCTCAGTCATTCCTCAGCGAGGCCGGCGTAGCGCTGGAAGACCTTGACGGCGAGCCGGGCTTCAGCGGTTCGCACGATGCCACCATCGAGTTGGTGGAAGCAGGAACGTTTGAGGTTGGAGCGCTGAACTCCCAGGTGTGGAACGCCCGGGTGGAAGCAGGCGAGGTTGACCTCGACAAGGTGCAGCTCATCTTTGAGACACCGACCTACTACGACTACCACTGGGTCGCCCGTCCCGAGCTCGGCAACGACCTTCAGGGACAGATCGTCGAAGCCTTGAAGGGTCTCGATCCGAACGATCCCGACCATGCGACCATCCTCGAGTTCTTCGGTGCCGGCTCCTTCATTGACACCGCGAGCGACAACTACAACAGCATCGAGGAAGTCGGCCGCGAGATCGGCAAGATCGACGGCTGACACCGCCCTCGCCTTTGAAGGCGTCACCGTCCGTTACGGCAACAGCCGTGCTCCGGCGGTAGACGATCTGACGCTGAGGATCGGCGTTGGCGAGCGCGTCGCGCTCATCGGGCCTTCCGGGGCGGGAAAGTCGACAGTGCTGCGGTTGGCGTCGGGGTTGACCCAGCCAACCGCAGGCACCGTTGAAGTGTTTGGTGTCGACAGCGCGACACTCGGACGACGGGCCAACCGCCACGTCCGACGCCGCGTTGGCATCATCAGCCAGGACTTTGCGCTGGTGGGCCCGCTCAGGGTGGCCAGCAACGTGGCGGCCGGTCGGCTCGGCGCCGCCTCCTGGATTCGGGCGGTGCTGTCGGTGGTAAAGCCCGGCCCGATAGATGACATCGCCGCAACCCTTGAGTCCGTTGGCATTGCCGACAAAATCTGGGACCGGGCGGATCAACTGTCTGGGGGGCAACAGCAGCGGACTGCCATCGCCAGGGCGCTGTTCCAAAACCCGGATCTGCTGCTGGCGGATGAGCCGGTCAGCGCTCTCGATCCCGCAAGATCGGGAGCGGTGATGGGCGTGCTCGCACAGGGCGCCTCCGACACGGCCGAAGCGCCCACCCAGCGCACCCGGGCGCTGGTCGCCAGCATGCACGACGCTCCATTGGCGCTGCAGCATTGCGACCGAATCATCGGGCTGCGAGAGGGCACGGTGCAATTCGACCTTCCATCGGGCGAGATCACCGAGGACATGCTCACCACGCTCTACCTGCTCGACGACGCCGTCGCAGGCTGACAAGGGCGCCATGTCCACTCCGGCCGTTCCACTCAGAGTGTCGCTGCCACAGCGCGAGACCCGCTGGGACCGTCGAGGGTGGCTCACGGTCATTGCGGCACTCGTCATCTGGTCGGTGGTACAGGCGGGAGCCGACCCGCGCGAACTGATCAACACCCGCGGCTGGAGCCAGGTCAAGGCGTTCTTCAGCGCCATGGTGCAACCGGACCTGAGCGCTTCCATGATTGAGCTGACCATCACCGAAGCCGCGGTGACCGTTGGCTACGCGCTGGTCGGCACGGCGCTGGCGTTGGTGATCGGCACGTTCGGCGGGGTCCTGTTGACCGAGCGTGTCTGGCGTCCGATGCACGGTGAGATGCGGTGGGGCCGCGTCGGGTGGCTGATCAGTCGCCTCAGCTTTGTCCTGCCCCGCTCTATGCACGAAGTGGTGTTCGGCATCATCGCTGTCAACATCCTCGGGCTGGATCCCCTCGTGGCCGTCCTGGCCATCGGAATCCCCTTTGGCGCAGTGACGGCCAAGGTCTTCGCCGAGTTGATCGACGAGGTCTCGCCAAAGGCCGAGCAACAATTGCGCGCCCAGGGCGTCGGACGACTTACCGCTCTGCTGGTGGCCACGTTGCCCCAGGCATTTAGCGATCTGCTGTCCTACGCGTTCTATCGCTTCGAGTGCAGCCTTCGCAGCGCCGCGGTGCTTGGCATCGTCGGAGCGGGCGGGATCGGGTTTCAGCTTGCGCTGTCGTTCCAATCGCTGCGCTACGACGAGATGTGGACCCTGCTGTGGGCGCTGATCATCATGAGCGGCATCGCCGACCGTTGGTCTTCGGCGGTCCGTCGGCGTCGCAACGCCGCAGCGGTCGAAATGCATGTGGACACCGACGCACCGGCTCGGGACACCGAGTCCTCGGCACCGGAGCGAGATCGGTTCGTCCGCTACAGCGCGATTGCCTGCGCCCTGGCCGTGCCGATTGCAATGTGGCGGTTGGACCTGCAGGTGCAAAACCTGTGGTCGGATCGCAGCCGCCTCCTCGCTCGCGAGTTGGTCGAGGACGCCTGGCCGCCGCAACTCGGCGTCGGTGGGCTGGCCGAGTTGGTGTTCGATTCGCTCGACACCATCGCTCTGGCCGTCCTCTCCACCGCGATCGCCTGGACCTTGTCCTCCCCAATCTCGTTCCTGGCCCGATGGCCCCGACGATCAACGGCCGGAGTGGCCGGCCTGGTGGGCCCTGCAAAGCGGATCGGGGTCGGCGCGGTCCGGTTCTTCCTCCTGATTTGCCGGTCGGTGCCGCCACCGGTGTGGGCGTTCGTCGTGGTGTTTGTGCTGTTCCCGGGACTCTGGCCCGGAGCGGTCGCGCTGGCGATCTACAACTTCGGCGTGCTCGGTCGGCTGCAAAGCGAAGTGTTGGAGAACAGCGACCCGCTACCGGCGGAAATCCTCGCTGCGTCCGGGGCAACCCAGGCCGGTGCGTTAACCATGGCAACGGTGCCAACGGTCGCCAGCCGCTTCGCCGGCCTTGGCCTATACCGGTGGGAAGTGGCCATACGCGAGACGGTCATCGTCGGGGTTGTCGGCGCCGCAGGCCTCGGGCGCCGCCTTGACGAGCAGACGTCATCATTCGACTACGACGGCATCCTCGCCACCATCATGGCTCTACTGGTGGTGACCGCAATCGTCGACGTTGCCTCCGCCGGCTTCAGACGCACCCTGCGCTGACCCATCGGCACCGAGCAGCCTGTCGACGAGCGACGAGAGTTCGGCTTGCTCAACCGCCGGATCGGTCAGCGGCTGCAGCTCATCGGTCCGTCGTTGCAATGCAGCCAGCAGGTCAGGGTCACGCTCGATCCGCTCGAGCAGATCGGCGAAGGCACGGTCGTCCCCTACCGGCACAAGGCCCGGGTGGTCTGAGCCGAGCAGGCCGACGTTGCCATCAATCCGAGTGCCGATGACCGGCACACCGAGCGCCACGGCCTCGGTCACCACGTTTGCCCCACCTTCCGATATTGAGGTGCAGGCCAGAACATCCGCGCTGGCCAGCAACTCCCTGGCCGCCGCCCCGTCCAGCTCGCCATACCACCGGTAGCGGTGGTTCTCGGCCTGCTCTCGTCGGGCCTGTTCCACCAACCCAGGGTCCATCCCGCCACCGGCGTGGAGCACCGTGACCGTGCTGTCGGGGCCGAGGTGGCGGACCGCTCGGGCCGCCAGCAGCGGGTCCTTGACCGGACGCAGATGGGCCAGCACCACCACCCGGAACTCGCTAGGGCTCGGCCGTCGTTGCGGATGAGGGCCCGCCAACGACTGGCGGACAACCGATGCCTTGACACCCCACGCGTGGTTCATTTCGGCGAGTCGTGGGACTGCGGCACTCTGCAGGACGATCAGCGCATCGGCACGGTCGACCGACGCCCGTGTGACCTGGTCCTGTGGCAGGTCGACGTAGAGGTCGGTGCCGGTCATGGCCACCACCAACGGTTTCGCGTCGGGCTGGGCTCGCCACCACTGCACAACCGCCGCGCTGCGACGGGCGTGGAGGGCGATGAGCACATCGGCTGAGGCGAGCCGACGCTTGCTCTCGGGCTGGATTGTGTCCGCGTCCTCGTCGACGTGGAGTACCACGACCCGATGGTTCGCCGCTTCGAGTAGACCGGCCCAGCGGGCGCTTGTGATGTCGTTTCCGGAGGTGGCCTGTGGTCGCACCGGGGCAGCGATGGCGATGGTTGCCATCAGCGAGGACAGGTACGAAAGCCCGCGTATACATCCCGACGGTCGGGGGTGAAGTAGTTCCGATATGTGGAGCGCACATACCGATTCTTCGTGGCGAACGATCCGCCTCTCAGTACCTTGCGGGTACCGAACCACGGCTCGGAGTTCTCGCGGTACGCGTCCGGCTCGAAGTGTGGGTACGGCCCGAACGTGGTGCTTGTCCACTCCCAGACGTTGCCGATCAGTTGTCGATGACCCCACGGGCCGTCCCCCGCGGCAAACGCTCCAACGGGCACCGTTGCGCCGGTCTTTCCGTCCAACGCTGCTTCTTCGGGTAGCGGGTCACGGTCTCCCCAGGGGAACCATGGTCGACGTTCCCCGCCGGGAGCGGTGGTGGCGGCAACCTCCCACTCGGCCTCGGTGGGCAGGCGACGGTCCGCCCATGTGCAGAACGCCTCGGCCTCCCACCAGGAGACGTGCACCATCGGGTGGTCGGCCGTCTGCTCAATCGGGTGCCAGGTGGCGCCAATCCTGCGGTCCCAACCGTCGGCGCCGAGGCGCCAGTAGGCCGGGCGATCCGCTGCGCTCTCGTTGCGCCATGCCAGACCTTGGTCCGACCAAAGCGCGTCGGTGCTGTACCCACCGGCCGAGGCAAACTGGGCGAACTCGGCCACCGTCACCGGAGCGACAGCCATGGAGAACGGCTCAACCTCCACCCGGTGGGCCCACTTCTCGTTGTCCATCACGAACGGTTGAGAGCGTGACGCTCCAAGCAGCAGTCGACCACCGTCGACGCGACGATCACCGGACACCGGTTCGACGGGAACGATCACCGGAGCGGTCTGCCCTCGCCGATCACCCCAGTCCAAGGTCTGACGGGTGTAGGTCAGCGCCTCGATATGAGCGTCGTGATGAGCGATCGAATAGGCGACGAAAAATTGGGTCGAGTCGACCCCTTCATCGTTGTGGATCACGTCGACCATGCCGTCGGCGACCCGTCGTACGTAGTCCTTGGTCTCGGTGGCGCTGGGATAGGGCAGCTCCCACCGCGTGGTGTGGGCCACTTTGGCCGAGTCGTAGCGGGCGTCAATGTTGGTCATCAACGACTCGCGGCCGTGTAGTCGGCGCAACACGAACGCCTCGGCAAACCAACCGACGTGAGCCAGCTCCCAGATTGGCGGATTGACGATTGGCAGGTACGGCCCGTACCAGCGCTCGTCGTCGGGCGTGAAGTCATCGACCTTGGCGAGCAGATCTTCGGTGGCGTCATGGACCCACTCGACAAGCCGATCAGCATCAACCCACTCGGAGAGCAGCATGACGCCATCCTAGTTGTAGTGCAGAGGGACTATCGGACCGAAGGGCGTGGTTACACTTTGCGAAGCGTTCGCAATCACCGACACGGGATGTGACATGACCGAGCCTGTTACACATCGACTCACCCAGTTCAGCCACGGCGCTGGTTGAGGCTGCAAGCTCGCCCCCGGTGAGCTCGCGCACGTCGTGCGTGAATTGAAGGCGGATACGCCACAGGAACTGCTGGTCGGAACGGCCACCGGCGATGACGCCGCGGTCTGGAAACTGGACGACGACCGGGCCATCATCTCCACCGCCGACTTCATCACCCCGGTGGTGGACGACGCCCGCACCTGGGGCCGGGTTGCCGCGGCAAACAGCGTCTCTGACGTCTACGCCATGGGCGGGCGGCCGCTGTTTGCGCTCAACCTGGTTGGGTGGAACAGCGATGCACTCCCGACCGAACTGCTCGGTGAGCTGCTCGCCGGAGGCCAAGACATCGCCACCGCCGGCGGCTTCGCAATTGTTGGCGGTCACACCATCGATGACCCAGAGCCAAAGTACGGCATGTCTGTGACCGGAGAGGTCCACCCGGACCGGATCCTCACCAACGCCGGGTTAACCGATGGCCAGGATCTCATTCTCACCAAGCCCCTCGGCATCGGCGTGATCACCACCGCCATCAAGGCAGACGCCGCCTCGGCCGACGTGGCCGACGGTGCCATCGCCTCGATGACCAAACTGAACGATGTCGGTGCTCGCCTTGCCGTCGCGGCGGGCGCAACCGGCTGCACCGATGTCACCGGGTTCGGGCTGCTCGGCCACCTCGGCCGGATGGCGTTGGAGTCCAACGTCCGGGTGACGGTGGAGTTTGACGCCATTCCGTTCCTTGAAGGCGCGGTCGATCTTGCAGGCCAGGGCATCATGCCTGGCGGTAGCCGTCGGAACCTGGCCTGGGGCCATGAACTGCTCGACGCTGGCAGTCACGACGAGATGCATCAACTGCTCGTGGCCGATGCTCAGACCTCGGGTGGGCTGGTGATCGGGGTGGACCCGGGTGAGACCAGCGGCATCTTGTCAGAGCTTGAGTCCAGCGGACACCAAGCGGCCCGCATCGGATCCACCAGCGCCGACTCACCGGGCTTCACGTTGACATAGTTGAAGTTCGGACCTAGGTGGCGTTCGCTCAGACGCTGGGAACTACCAACGGTGGTCTTCGGCGGGGGGATGCTCGTAGCCACGGCCCTCGTAGTGGCGGCCCTCGTTGTAGTTGTGGCCTTCGTTGTAGCGGCCCTCGTTGTAGCGACCCTCGAAGTGATCGTCTTCGTAGTAGTGGTCGTCGTAGCCGTCGACTGCCTGCAGGACCTGGCTCCGCCGGTTGTCGATCTGCCGTACAAACAACGCGAGCAGCCCAATCACAGCGACGAGGGCGACGACTGACACCGCAATGGTGGTGGAAGAAAACCCGCCTGGGCCGGAGAGTTCAAGCCGTGCGGCCTCGGCGGCCACCGGGTCGAAGGTGAAGAAGAAGCCCCCGGTCGTGAAGTCACTGTCGAACGAGATCATCTCGTAGTTGACCTGATAGCGGCCGGGCTGGTTGAGCGGCTGGTCGAGGGTGAAGGTGATCAGCTCGCCTTCGGCCACCGTGGTCTGCCCGGCGATGGGCACCCCGTTGTAGGACACGCTCACCACAACACTGCTGACCGGATCGAGGAATTCCAGGTCGATGTGGCCGATCGCTCCGCCTGCGGTGGCATCGCGGTCAGGGGATGCTCGAAGCATGGCGGTGTGGGCGCCGGCCGGAAGTGCAAGCAGCGCTATCGCCGCCAGGGCCGCGAACGCGGCGAACGCTCCGGATACAGCTCTCGTCCTGGTCACTCCAGCCCCTCATCGATGTCAAACTTCGGCCGCCTGAAGACGACGAGGCCTATCGCTCCCGCTGCTGCCAGACCGGCAAATCCAAGGGCCATCGGCGTGCGAAGCCCTCCGCCTTCGGCAACAACGGCGTCATCGTCGGTGGCCTCGAAGGCCTCAACCTCGGGGAGCGGTGTCGAGCGCTCACCCTGGCCCTGGTCGGCGAATGTGGGAAGCAGCGAACGCTTGGTGAGGAAGCCATTTGTCTCCTCGGCCTGCCACCCGTCGTAGACGGCTGGGCGGTAGGCCATACGCCAGGCCGGGTAGTAGAGGGCGATGAGCGGAACATCTGCGCTGAGAATGTCCTGGGCAGCATTCAGCGCCTGGGTACGAACCTCAGACTCCTGTGGCTCAAACATGAGCTGCTCAATTGCGGTGTCGAGCTGCGGGTTGGTGTAACCGCCGAAGAGATCCGTCGCCGCACTCGTGCTGTGGAAGAGGAAGTACAGATGATCGGGGTCGTCGTGGTGGTGGGTGTCCAGC
>CAZSTV010000083.1:5042-20852 GCA_964609665.1 uncultured Acidimicrobiaceae bacterium | reverse complement strand
ACCTATCGGCGTTGGCTGGGAGAGGATCCGCTGCCTCTGCTCGACGAGGCATCGGTAGCATCCGCTCTACCCGGTGGCCGGTGATGAACCGAGCCCGTCTGAGCAGCGAGAGCACACCATGACCGCACCGCTTGAGCCATACAACCCATACCTGGCCGACCCGGTGTTGCAAGCCGCCGTTCGACGAGAAGGCGCATCGGGGTTCACGGCCGATCTTGAGAAGTTCGGCGACATCGTCGGCTCCGAGGAGACCTATCGGTGGGGATTCGAAGCCAACCGGCACAGTCCGGAACTCGTCACTCACGACCGGTTCGGCGAAAGGATCGACGAGGTGCGCTATCACCCGTCCTACCATCGGCTGCTTGAGCTGTCGGTGGGCGCGGGCATCCACGCATCGCACTATGACGGCACTCCCGGCGACGGCTCCTATGTCGCCAGGACCGCGCGGATGCACCTGATCAGCCAGGTCGAGGTTGGCCACGGTTGTCCCACGTCGATGACCGCAGCGGTCCTGCCTGCGCTACGGGAGCAACCGGACATTGCAGCGCAGTGGGAGCCGCGCATCCGCACCCGCTCCTATGACCCGCGCCTGGTCGAGCCCTCGACCAAGTCGGGAAACCTGCTGGGCATGGGTCTGACCGAGAAGCAAGGTGGCAGCGATGTGCGGGCCAACACCTCCGCAGCGGTGCCTGTCAATGGTGGGGGACCGGGCGGCGAGTACCGCCTCACCGGACACAAATGGTTCACCTCGGCTCCCATGTGCGACGCCTTCTTGGTGCTGGCGCAGGCTCCCGGCGGGATCTCCTGTTTCCTCGTGCCCCGGGTATTGCCGGACAACACCCGGAACTCACTGCAGCTGATGCGCCTCAAGGACAAACTCGGCAATCGGTCCAACGCGTCGAGCGAGCTTGAATACACCGACGCTGCCGGTTGGCTGGTCGGAGAGGAGGGCCGTGGCATCAACGTGATCATCAAGATGGTCAACGCGACGCGGGTTGACGTGACCAACTGGTCGGTGTCGTTGATGCGTCAGGCCGTCAGCCAGGCCGCCTGGTATCTGGCTCATCGTGAAGCCTTCGGTGGGCTGCTGAGCGACAAGCCGCTCATGCAGAACGTGCTGGCCGACCTTGAACTCGAGACTGAGGTCGGAACCATGATGGTCATGCGTCTCGCCGGTGCCTACGAGCGAGCCCCCGTAGACCAGAACGAATCCGAGTTTCTACGCCTCGCTTCAGCAGTCGCCAAGTACTGGCTCTCCAAGCGTTCCACGCCGGTGGTGCGCGAGGCGCTGGAATGCGTTGGTGGCAACGGGTATGTCGAAGAATCGATCCTTCCTCGCCTGTACCGAGAAGCGCCGCTCAACGCGATCTGGGAAGGAGCGGGCAATGTCATCGCTCTTGATGTGCTCCGTGCGCTGCAGCGTTCTCCGAGCGCAGCAGCTGCCTTCATCGACGAACTGTCGGTTGCCTCGGGTGCCGACCGGGTGTTTGACCGTGAACTTGCGGCATTGAAGCACACGTTGAGCGGACCGGTTGAAGAGGTGGATGCTCGGCGGCTCGTTGAGCAGCTCGCGGTGTGCTGGGGTGCGTCGCTCTGCCTACGTCATGAAACGACCATCGCCGATGCCTACGTCCGCTCCCGTCTCGACGGTGACTGGGGGTCGGAGTTCGGCACTCTGGGAGGGGCGGTCGACGTCGCCGCCCTTGCCGATCGAGCGCTTCCCAAGGTCGCCTGACCGGTGACGGTGGTGATTGCCGGCGGAGGCATCGCCGGGTTGACGATGGCACTGACCTGCCACGAGATCGGTGTCCCGGTTCGGGTGCTCGAATCCGTCCGCTCGATGGCGCCCCTCGGGGTGGGCATCAATCTGCAACCGAACGCGATCCGCGAACTGTTCGACCTGGGCTTCGCCGATGACCTGGACAACATCGGGATCGAAGCGACCGAATGGGCGCTCGTTGGTCGGGGCGGCAATGACGTGTGGAGTGAGGACCGCGGCAGGTTGGCCGGCTACCGCTGGCCGCAGTACTCGGTCCATCGCGGTGAGCTGCAAATGCTGCTGTACCGAGCCGTCATTGAACGCATCGGCTCCGACGCCGTGCTCACCGGACACCGGGTGACCGGGTACCGAGACACCACCGGTGGGGTTGCGGTGCAGGTCGACACCCGTGACGGTCATGCGACCGAGATCGTAGGGGATGTCCTGCTGGCCGCAGACGGGCTTCATTCCGCGGTTCGGGCTCAGATGCACCCCGATCAGCCCGATCCTCACTGGGGTGGTCAGATCCTGTGGCGAGGTGCAGCCCAGGGGCCACCGGTCCGGTCCGGCGCATGTTTCACCCTTGTCGGGACCATCTCCCAGCGGTTCGTGCACTACCCGATCTCCGCCGCCGACCCCGACACTGGACTGCAACTCCAGAACTGGATCGCCGAACTGACGGTCGATCCCAGCGAAGGGTTTGCGGCCAGCAACTGGAACAGGCCCGCGGAACTAAAGGACTTTCTCCCTGCGTTCGATGACTGGACCTTTGACTGGCTCGACATACCATCGCTGGTCCGCGGGGCCCCAGCGGTGTGGGAGTTCCCCATGGTCGATCGTGACCCGGTTGACCGCTGGGTCGACGGGCGAACCTGTCTCGTCGGCGACGCTGCCCACGTTATGTTTCCCGTCGGGTCGAACGGCGCGAGCCAGGCGATCGTCGACGCTCGAGTCATGGGCGCCAAGTTCGTGGAACACGGCGTCGGCAGCGACGCACTGCACGCCTTCGAGGATCAGTTGCTCGAACCGCTCTCCCAGTTGGTGCTTCGCAACCGGGGCCATGGACCAATCGGGATTCTCGAAGTGGTCGACGAGCGGTGCGGCGGCTACTTCGACAACATCGATGACGTCATTGATCGCAATGAAATCGAGGCGTTCATGCAGAACTACAAGGTCGCCGCCGGCTTTGCCATCGAATCGTTGAACGCTGCCCCTCGCACGATTGCCGCCGGTGCTCGCGTGGCGCCGTGAGTTCGGTGTGCCAGAACCGCGGTGGTCTCGCACGTGATAGTCAAAACGGCGGTGATGGCGAGCAAGTTCTTGTCGATGTTTGAGGCTGCGGTGAGATGCGTGCTACGTTCCGCTTGATCGCGCCGAGCGAGCGACTGGATTTGGCACATGAGCGGACCAAACGAGACTGCTGGTAACACCCACGGTGCGTCCAGCAACCACACGAACCGAGATGGCTTTGCATCGCTTGCGATCATCGTTCTGGCAGTCGCCTTCATTGCCTTTGTGGTCTACAACCTGGTTTCCTGAGCGGGCGTAACTGCTCCAACGGGGGCCAGCGGCCGCCAATCGAGAGCGAGCTGGTCGCCCCTCGCCGATGTAGGCGATCAATTGGCAGATGCTGCGCGTATGTGAAAGCGTAACCGTGAACCAGCATGCAAGCCCGCCATCACCGTTGTTGTCTCGGGCTGCTGCTTACTCAGGGGGAGTAGATATGAAGTCCAGCAAACGTGCGCAGCGTTCCGCGCTGATCCGGCCTTCCTGGCGAATGCCTTACTGGCGAATGCCTTACTGGCGAATGATTGTGGCGATGCTTGCCGCTTTCGCTCTCGTTGCCGCGGCCTGTGGTGGCGACGATTCATCAGATGCCGGGTCCGATGGTGATTCCGGTGAAACAACGAGTGAGGAAACGGCGGAGGCGCCGACCGGTGAACCGCTCAAGGTCATGACGGTCACGACGCTCAATGCGGCCGGCCCGACCTATCAGAACATCGCAAACACCGCGGAGGCCTACGCCGAATACATCAACGCTCGCGGTGGCATCGGTGGTCGACCACTTGAAGTCATCGTTTGTGACGAGATGTTCGACCCCGCGGTTGCGGCAACGTGTGCACGAGAGGCTGTTGAGAACGACGTCGTGTCGATCGTCGGCTCGTTCACCTTCTTTGCGGAGAGCATTGTGCCGGTCGTCGCAGAGTCCGACATCACGTGGTTCGGGCCGTGCTGCCCGATCACCCCGTCGGAGCTGACCAGCCCCCACTCCTTCCCGATCGGGAACCAACCGATGTACGCCGTCGGCGCAGTCAAGCGAGCCATCGAGGACGGGTGCAACAGCATCAACGCCGTGATTATCGACGGCGCACAGATCTTCATCCCGCCAATGGAGAACGCCATCGCGGCCCTTGGGCAGAGCTTTGGTGACACCATTATCCTGCCGCCGACCGCTCAGGACTACTCCGCCGAAGTGGCGCAGGCCACCACCGATGCTGACTGCGTCATCGGAATCATCTCCGAGACGTCCTACATCACGTGGAACACGGCATGGTCGCAGTCTGGCACCGACGCCCGGCAGTACGGCCCTCAGGGCAACCTGAACGAGGTGTCCGCAGCGGGTAACGAAGAAGCAACCAACGGCGACATCATCGCCGGCATGTACCCGGACATCTCCACCGATCCGTGGTCCGAGTATCGTTTGGCTCTCGACGAGGGTGGCTACGACACAAGCGAACTCGACTACAACAGCCTCGGCGGCATGGGTACCTGGGCGGCGTTCGTCGGCTTCACCCAGATCGCCGAGGGCATCGACGGCGAGATCACCGCAGCGTCGTTCTTCGAGGCAGCGTCCGGCACCTCAAGCCTTGATCTCGGCGGCATGGTCCCCACGCTCGACTTCACCCAGGAATGGGCAGACGGGCTTGAAGGCTACGAGCGGCTGTTCAACCGGAGCGTGGTCTACAGCGAACTGGACAACGGCAAGGTTGTTCCGCTGACCTCCGACTTTGAAGACGTCGGCTCGCTTGCAACTGGCGACGCCGGCTAGATCCGGCAGTGTCGGTTGGGCCGGTCATGTGACGACATGACCGGCCCAGCACGGCACGTCACGAGGAGAATCCATTGGACGAGGTCATCAGGTTTGCGCTCTTAGGACTTGGTGTTGGCGCGCTCTATGCGTTCGCGTCTCAGGGCCTCATCGTGATCTACCGCGGTACCGGGGTGTTGAACTTCTCCCTTGGCGCCACGGCGATCGCCGGCGTGTTCCTGCAATGGGAGCTTCACAACGAACAGGGTTGGCCATTCTTGGCAGCGGCCGCCGTCGGTGTTGCGTTCTCGGCGCTACTCGGGATCCTCACCCACTGGGTGATCATGCGGCCGCTTCGGCGGGCCAGTTCGCTCGTTCGAGTCATCGCCACGTTGGGCGTGCTGATCACCATCCAGGCCGGTGTTGTCATCCGCTATGGGTCCAACGCACAGCAGGTTGACAGCTGGCTGCCAACCGACCGGGTGACCCTGTGGGGCGAGGTGGCAATCACGGTCGACCGTCTGATCCTCTTTGCCATCGCGTCTGTATCGGCGCTTGGCCTCTGGCTGCTGTACCGGTCAAGCAAATTTGGGCTCGCCACCGAAGCAGTATCGGAAAGCGAACGGTCGGCTGCGGCGATCGGCTTGTCACCAAACCGAATCGCACTACTGAACTGGGCGCTGGGCTCCGCCATCGCAGCGGTCGCAGGCATCCTCGTTGTACCCATCATCACCCTGCAGGTCACAGCGATGACGTCGCTCGTGCTGGCAGCGTTGGCCGCAGCACTCGTCGGAGACTTCCGGTCATTCCCGTTGGCGACCGCGGCGGGGCTGTCGCTCGGCATCGGGCAGACGGTGGTCGGCCGGTACGTCGATCAGCAGGGACTCGGTTCGTCGTTGCCGTTCCTCGTCATCATTGCGTTCCTGGTCTTCCGAGGTCGATCACTGCCGCTCCGGGACTACTTCCTGCGGGAACTCCCGATGATCGGCAACGGGCGCATGTCGTGGGACTGGACCATCTTCGGCGCCGGTGTCGTGGCCTTCCTGATGCTCACCAAGGAACCGAAGTGGATTGATGCGCTGACCGTGTCGCTTGGTGCCTCCATCGTGCTGCTGTCAATCGTGGTGCTCACCGGGTATGCCGGACAGCTGTCGCTCGCCCAGTACACGATCGCGGGCTTTGGGGCGTACGTCGCGGGCCGACTCGTTGCCGTCTACGACATTCCGTTCCTCCTTGGCCTCGTGGCCGGCGTGTTGGCTGCGGTGCCGCTCGGCTTTGTGTTTGCGCTGCCGGCGGTGCGCACCCGTGGCATCAACCTTGCCATCGTGACACTTGGGCTCGGCACCACCATTGAACTGATGTTGTTCCGGAACCGGAACTACACCGGGGGAGTGCAGGGCACCCAGGTCGGCAACCCAGATCTGTTCGGCTATGACATCAGCTCCATTCGATACCCCGAGCGCTACGGCATCTTCGTACTTGTCCTTGCGCTCTTCTCGGTCTGGGTGGTCTCAAACGTACGGCGCGGCCGCAGCGGGCGCAGGCTGATAGCGGTCCGGACCAACGAGCGTGCGGCTGCCGCGCTGGGCATCGACGTCATGGTGGCAAAGCTCTTCGCCTTCTCGCTGTCCTCCGCCATCGCTGCGCTTGGTGGCATCCTCCTTGCCTTCAGGCTCACGTCGATCAGCTACCAGAGCTTTACCAACCTCACCTCGATTCTCTACGTCGGGCTTGCGCTGGTCGGCGGCGTTGGTCACCTACTTGGAGCGTTCGTCGCAGGCACGATGGCGACCGCCGGTTTCAACCAGCAGGTGCTTTCCTCCAACTGGGACGGCGTCGGTCGTTGGATTCAGCTGATCAGCGGCGTGTCCATTCTGCTGATGGTGCTCGGCTACAAGGATGGCGTTGCCGCAGAGTGGGTCAAGATGTTCCGCCTGGCCAAGAAGGCTCGCAAATGGGGCAGGCCGTACATCATCGAACTGAAGGACGTTGCGGACCTTGATGCCGTCGTTGACGAAGAGGCCAAGGTGCCGCCCCGAACCCTCAGTATTGACGGACTCACCGTGCAGTACGGCGTCGTCACGGCGGTGGACAACGTGTCCTACCGGCTTGAGCCGGGCACGGTCACCGGTCTCATAGGGCCAAACGGTGCGGGAAAGACATCGCTTATCGACGCCATCAGCGGCTTCACGTCGTCGAGCGGTCGTGTCCTCGTCGACGACCACGACATCTCCAAGTTGTCCGCCACCCGCAGGGCTCGTAGAGGGGTTGCCAGGTCATTCCAGTCGCTTGAGTTGTTCGAAGACTCGACCGTCTTTGAGAACCTGAGCGTCGCCGCCGACCCGCAGGACCTGTGGTCCTACTTCCGGGATCTTGTCCGTCCGTCAAACCCACCGTTCCCGCCCGAGGTGGTCCGGGCCATCGTCGAATTCCAGCTCGACCTTGATCTGCACCGTGACGTCAAGGACCTCTCGTACGGCAAGCGACGTCTGCTGGCCATCGCTCGAGCGGTGGCGATGCATCCCAGCGTGCTGCTGCTCGATGAGCCGGCTGCCGGGTTGAGCACGGCAGAGAGCACCGAGCTTGCCGCTGTCGTCCGAGGCCTGGCCGAAGATTGGGGCATGGCGGTGCTCGTCGTAGAGCACGACATGAACTTTGTGATGGACGTGTGTGATGAGGTCGTCGTCCTCGACTTCGGCAAGATGATCGCCTCTGGCTCGCCGGAAGAGATCCAGTCCAACCCGGCGGTCGTTGCCGCCTACCTCGGAGACGAGACAGACGAGGACTTTGACGAAGACGATGAAGAGGGCGACGACGGTCTGGTGGGGTCCGTTGCTGTTGGTGAGAGCGGATCAGCCGGGGGTGGAGCATGAGACCGCTCCTGCAAACCCGAAGCCTGAAGGCGGGCTACCTGAACCGAGCGGTCGTCCAGGCCGTGAACCTGACAGTCAATCGTGGCGAGGTGGTGTGCCTGCTCGGCCCGAATGGGGCGGGCAAGACAACCACCCTGCTGACCATCGCAGGTGAACTGGTGCCAGTGGACGGCATCGTCCTGTTCGACAACGTCCCGACGTTCACCCCGATGGACCAGCGAGTCCGAACCGGGGGCATCGGTCTGGTGACCGAGGAGCGCCTGGTCTTCACCAAGATGTCCGCCCGTGACAACCTGCGAGTCGGCGGCGGCTCGGTCAAGGCCGCACTGGAGTTGTTCCCCGAGCTGGAAGCGAGAATGTCGGTGCGAGGCGGCATGTTGTCCGGCGGAGAGCAACAGATGCTCGCCCTGGCCCGGGCCCTCAGTCGCAACCCTTCGCTGCTCCTTGCCGATGAACTGTCCCTGGGTCTTGCCCCGAAGATTGTCGATCGGCTGCTCGGTGCGGTCCGCAATGCCGCGGACCAAACGGGGACCGGTGCACTGATTGTGGAACAGCACGCCCGCAAGGCCCTGAAGTACTCCGACCGGATGTACCTGATGGCCCGTGGCCAGATTCAGCTGGAACTTCCCGCCGCAGAGGCGCTTGAACGTCTCGATGAAATTGAGGACACCTACCTGCGAGGCACCTCGGAGACCGAGGAAGACCACATCGAGCGCCTGCGGCGCAAGAACAAGAAAAAGGCATGGAGACGGCAACGAGTCCGTGAACGGGAACTGGCCCGACTCAGCGGAACGACGGTCTCCACTCGAACCGAAGACGAAGACGATTTCTACCTCGAGGCAGAGCGCCAGAGGCGAGACGCGGCGCAAGCGCGCCGGAGGAGGTAACTGGCCATGGGGTATCGCACCGCTGAACTGCCAGATGTCGACCTGGACGAGTTCGACAAGATCCCGTTTTTCGAGCGGATGAAGCTCCTGCAGCTCCACTGGGTGAACGCGGGCTTCGGCACGCCGAAGCAAACCGGGACCTTCTACGCGTGGAAGATCTTCCTCTACGGACTGTTCGGCCTGATTTTCGCAGGAACGTTCACCGCAGGCCTTGAGTTCAGCGACATCGGCGGCTGGTGGGATGAGCCGATTCTGTACCAGAAGCTGATGATCTGGACCATCATGCTTGAGGTGACGGGCTTGGCGGCCACCTGCGGTCCGCTGGCCTTCCACTTCGACCCGCCGATTGGCGGCATCCTCTACTGGTGGCAGAACGACACGCTGCGGGTCCCCCCATATCCGAACCATGTGCCGCTCACCAAGGGCAACCGACGGACCCCGTGGGACACCGGTCTGTACAAGCTGATCCTGGCCAGCCTTCTCTTACTGTTCTTCCTGTCCGGAGAACAGGTCGACGGGTTACCCGAGGGCAGCGCGGGCATTCTGCCGCAGTGGGCGGTCTTGATCTACTGCGGGCTGATCATCCTCATGGGCTTCCGGGACAAGATCGTGTTCCTGTCGTCCAGGGCCGAGCAGTACGTCCCGACCCTGCTCTGCTTTGCACTCTTCACCAACTTTGTCGACATGGTCATCGCGGCCAAGATCTTCATGGTCATCATCTGGATGGGGGCTGGGTTTTCAAAGCTGCAGCACGGCTTCTCGTCGACCGTGTCGATCATGGTCCAGAACACGCCGTGGGTGGTGTGGGACCGCTTCCGCAAAGCAACGGTCAAGGACTACCCGAACGACATTCGGCCATCCAAGATGACACATGCTCTGGCCCACATCGGTGGCACGACGTGCGAAATGATCATGCCGCTGGTGTTGCTGTTCGGACCGTGGCGGTGGGCAACATGGATTGCCATCGTGTCCATCTGGATGCTCCATGCGTTCATCATCTCCACCTTCCCGTTGGCCGTCCCGCTCGAGTGGAATGTGTTCTTCATGTTCGCCGCAGCGTTCCTGTTCTCGAACTTCCACGCGGGGGAGGGCTACGGCGTGCAGGACATGAACCCGGCCCTGCTCGCACTGGTCGTTGTCGCCGGGCTGTTCCCGATTGTGCTCGGGGCGTTGCGCCCGCAGTATGTCTCGTTCCTTGTCGGCATGAAGCAATACGCAGGCAACTGGGCCTCGGCCACGTTTTCGCTGCGGAACAAGGAGATTGAGGACCGCATCAACGACAAGATCGTGAAGGCTGCGGACAATCAGATCGATCAGATCGAACCACTCTTTGGTCGAGAGATCTCCGAGATCTTCATCCAGAAGGCCGTCGCGTTCCGCATGATGCACCCGATGGGCCGGATGCACATCTCCGGTCTGATGTGTCACGTCGACGACTTGGACACCCGCATCCAGCGGGAGGGCGAGTTCCTCAGCAACGTGCTCACCGGTTGGAACTTCGGTGACGGGCACTGCCTCGACGAACGGCTCATAGCGGCATGGCAGGAACGCTGCGAGTACGAGCCGGGTGACGTGGTTGCCGTCTTCACCGAGTCACAACCAGCCTTCTCGAAGCGTGTTCAGTACCGGGTGATCGACGCCGCTCTCGGCACTGTTGAGAAGGGTTGGTACCACAACGATGATGCGTACAACACCCAACCGTGGCTTCCCGACGGTCCCATCCCGCACACGGTCACGTGGAGGCTCGACGGTTATGAGCCACAGGGCGTGGCCCACCCCGGTGACGCTCGGCGGACCGCAACAATCGACAAGAACGGGAAGTGGTTGACCACCGACGCCTCTGACTGACGCTGGACGTTAGGCGTTCAATGCCGCGGTCTGTAAGACTGCGACCATGAGCGACGCACCGATTCTTCCCGGCCAACTTGGTACCCCAGGCATGCAATTGCGCGACGACCCGCGCGCCGATCCTCGCATGGTGGCGGCGATGGCCGCCGTAGGTATGGACGTCGCGCCGGAGGCCGCTCCGGTTGACATCAACTCGCCACTTGAAGCGCTGCTGGAGTTTGGCACGGCAGCGGAGGAAGGCTTCTCGATGCTTGGCGGGATCTTCGCCGCTGCATCTCCACCAATCGAAAACGTGGAACGCCGAACCGAGATCATCAAAGGGGTCGACGGGAACGACATCAGCCTTTACGTTCACACCCCGACCGACGTTGACGGCTCGGTGCCGGCCATTGTCCACACCCACGGTGGCGGCATGGCCATCATGGAAGCCTCCACTGATGGGTACGTGCGGTGGCGTGATGAGCTTGCGGCAACGGGACTGATCGTGATCGGCGTTGAGTTCCGCAACGCTGCGGGCAAGCTTGGCCCGTTCCCGTTCCCGGCGGGCCTCAACGACTGCTACAGCGGCCTGCAGTGGGCTCACGAGAACCGTGACGCACTCGGTATCTCAAAGATTGTCATCTCCGGCGAGTCCGGTGGCGGGAATCTGTCGCTCGCAACGACACTCAAGGCCAAAGGCGAAGGCGTGCTTGAGATGGTTGACGGGGTGTACGCACAGTGCCCCTACATTTCGGGCATGTACGCCGAAAAGAACCCGGCGCTGCCATCACTGTACGAAAACGACGACTACTTCCTCAACTGTTCAATGATGGGCTCGATGGTGCGGATGTACAGCCCAGACGGCTCGGCCGATACCGACCCGTTGGCGTGGCCATACCACGCGTCCGTCGATGACCTTCAGGGTTTGCCGCCACACGTCATCTCGGTCAACGAACTGGATCCGTTACGTGACGAAGGCCTGGCGTACTTCCGCAAGCTCTTGGCAGCAGGGGTGTCCGCGTCCAGCCGCACGGTCAACGGCACCGTTCACGCCGGCGACGCCCTGTTCCGCGATGCGATGCCCGAGGTCTATCTCGGCACCGTTCGCGACATCAACAGCTTCGCCAACAGCCTGTAGGAGGGTTAGGACTCCAACTCTCGCAGGCGAGCAAAAACCAGGTCCCCGAGGCTGACGACGCCGCACAGGCGGCCGTCGTCAGCGACGACGGGCATGTGTCGGAAACGTCCTGCGATCATTTGCGCCATTGCAGGCTCAATCGGGTCATTCAGTTCGGCGACCTTCACTTCCCGGGTCATAAGATCCTCGACCCTGAGGCGCAACGTGCCTTCCTGCTCGCGGCTGAGGTGACGGACGACGTCGCGCTCCGAGAGAATTCCCACGATGGTCGATCTATCCACCGTGACGACCACCGCCCCGATCTTGTGTTCATTGAGCAGGTCGACCGCGTCCCGGATTGTTTCGTCGGGCCCGATCGTGACCACGGCCTTGGAAGGGCCGCCAAGTACGTCTCGGATGATCGTTGCGCTGTCCATCTGGTGTCTTCCCCCTGGTCGACGAATGTCCTCCCGCTACAGATCACTATGGGTCGTGGCGGCAAACGACGCAAGCGCTGCGAGGAGTGTCGCCCCGGTAACGGCGGTGGTCCGGTGAACGCAGACTTGACGTCGGTGAGGTCGGAATCGAGACTGAGGTGCAACTGGTGGACCCAGTGGGAGCCGACGTTGTATCCAAAGCACGTCAATCATGACCTCAGCCCCATGGCTTGCCCAGTCGCGCTGGACGACGTTGACCTGTTCGGCGACGGCGGCCAGGAGCACTGGTACGAGGCGTATGAGATCTTGCACCGGGAGGCTCCCGTGCTGCGGATCGAGGGTGGTGGCCTCACGCCAGACAGCGATGCGTTCGTGCTGACGAAACACGCAGACGTCAGTCTGGTGGTGCGCAACCCGGACCGCTTCCTCAGCCTGACGACAAAGCGTCTAGGTCAGCTCGCCGAGCGCGGTCTCACACCCGAGGATGCCTACGCCACCCACCAAAATCTCATGCAGGCATCGATGCTGTCGTTGCGCCCGACCCAGCAGCTCTACCTGCAACATCGTCGGGAACTGACCGACCCCTGGGTTGGTCCTGGCGCCCTGCGGCACCGGGAGATGATCGCCCGCCATGCCACCGCGCTGGTCGACCAGTGGGTCGATGATGACACGGTGGAGTTTGTCAGCGACTTCGCTCGACCTCTGCCCCAACTGGTTATGGCGACCATCTTGGGGTTCCCTCACGAGGACATTCCCCAGCTCGCCGCCTGGGGCGATGCCGTCGTCACGCCGTTTGTCCACGGGCACGGCCTGCGCCATGAGCTCACCGCCGATCAGACCCAGGACATGCTGGCCCGGCTCGACGGTTTCCAGGACTACATATATGAGCATGTGACCGCCAAACGCCTGGACCCGCAAGACGACATGGTCAGCTTTCTGTGCAACGTCCACTACGAGGCGCTCGACCGCACGCTCACCGACCTGGAGATCGCTGGCATCGTTCACGCGATGATCATCGGCGGTCTTGAGACCACCCAGTACGCCCTGGAGGAACAGGCGCAGCTGCTCTGTGAACAACCCCAGATGTTCCAAGACGTGCGGGCAGACCGGTCGAAACTGCGGGCCTTCACCGAGGAGGCGATGCGTATGCGCTCACCGACGCATGGCCTCTCCACCCGGATCACCGCCAACGACGAGGTCTTCCAGGGAGTCGAGGTGCCGGCCGGATCGCTGCTCCACCTTCGATTCGGGGCGGCAAACGTTGATCCGCAGGAGTTTGATTGCCCGCACGAGCTCGATCTGGATCGGGACGGGCTCACCCGTCACGTGACCTTCTCAGCCGGGCCGCGGGTGTGTCCAGGGGCCAATCTGTCACGCCTTGAGCAGCAGATCGCATGGAACGTGCTGCTCGACCGCATCGAGTCGATCGAATACGACGCCGACAATGACTGGTTGCACCAGCCGGGCATCATGCTGGGAACGCTGCGACTCAACCTCCGCTTCCGAGCCGCCGCTGCCGACGGCTGAACGGGCTACGGGGCCTGACCGTAGTCTTGCCAGGTGCGGTCCCGATCGGCGACAACATCGGCGATGCTGCGGTCGGCAAGGGCTTCGGTCCAGCGGAGTGCTTCCTCACTGTGGCGGGCCATGCCATCGAAGAAGGTGCCGAGCATCTGGGTGGTGCGGAGCCCCATGTTCTCATACGCCTGGTTGATCAGGAGCTTGTTGAGCGCAAGCTGACCCTGGGGGATGGAAGCAAGACGGCGAGCTTCTGCTTCGGTCGCCGACGAGAGGTCGGCCGCGGGATGAATCTCTGACACCAAGCCAATCCGGTGAGCGGTGGCCGCGTCGATTGCCCGACCGGTCAACAGATACTGCTTGGCGTGTTCCAGCCCAAGCCGGTGAATCCACATCATGGTGGTGGGCAGACCGTAGATACGACTTGGCGCGTAGCCAATGTGGGCGTCATCTGCCATGAACAGCAGGTCGGCACACATGACCAGGTCGGTCGCTCCGCCGACCGCCCAGCCGCTGATCTCGGCGATCACCGGCTTTGGGCACTCCCACAGCGACATGAAGCGCCGGACGTTGTGGTTCATGAACTGGTAGTCCCGCACGGGATCCCAGTTGCCAGCCCGTGGCTCGGGGCCCGATGCGCCGTATGGCGACTGCCACGATGGTGGTTCGGTCGGCCCGGAGAACTCCTCGGCCGCGCTCAGGTCGTAGCCAGCAGTCAGTGTTCCTCCGGCGCCACGTAGCACGATGGCGGCAACGTCGGGCGATGCGGTGGCGGTGGCGATCGAGTCGGCGACGCCCTGCACCATCTCGTCGGTCAACGCGTTCCGCTTCTCCGGACGGTTGAGGACGATGAACGCAACGGCGTCTTCTTCCCGGTACTCGACGGTTGTCGTGGTCATCGCCGGCTACGCCCGGGTCAGGCGAAACAGCGGAATCTGCCGCTCGACGTTCTTCTGGTAGTCGGCGAAGCGGGGGAGTTGCCCGGTCATCAGGTCGAACACACGGTCCCGTTCTGGGCCCTCGGCTTCAGTTGCAACCGCGTCGAACGTCTCGTCGAGGAGTTCGATTGTCACCGTCGGGTTCGCCCGCAAGTTGAAGGCCCACGCAGGCGTCTGCTCGCTCCCGCCCGCCGAGGCCATGATGACCCAGCCATCGTCATCGCTGGCGTAGGTCAGTGGGCTGGTGAGCGACCGGCCGGACTTCGCTCCAGTCATGGTCATGAGCAGCGTGGGATTGCCGTGGAACATACTTCCCTCAGGCATCACGCCGCCGTGCTCTCGGAAGTCGGCGATCACCGCCCGATTGAACTCGAGCGTCTGCTCATTCGTCATGCCTCTCACTGCCAGATCCCCCTTGTGTGCCAGCGGTGTGACCAGGACAGCATGATAATCACCGCTGGGGCAACGGACGTTAGTTGCGGCTGGCGCCGGCCGATTCGTTCGCCGCCTCGAACTGGCGACGAGCGGCCCGAATGTCGGGGAGGTGCTGCTCTGACCACACCTGTGGCGAGCATCTTCTGGGTGATGCCAGGAACCGCCCGCCGTAGTTCACCGAAGCGCAGCGTGCCGTCCCGCAGCTTGCCGATGACCAGGACCGACCACTTGGAACCGACAAGGTCGAGAACGTCCCGGCAAGGGCATGTGGCGCAGTAGGCGTCGCCCGGCTCAGTATCATCTCCGCTGTTGCCGTTCGCTTTCCCGTCCGTCGTACCGATGGTTTCTATTAGGTACCTACCACTCCTCAAAGTGCCTTCTTGTCAACAGATACTACTCGCAGCACGATCGACGGGTGTCAGCGAGCGCCAACAAATGAGCGAAGAACCCTCGACCGTGAGCGAACCATCGTCCCAAGCACCGCCGGAGGCGGGTTCCGCTCCATCAACCGCGCCTACGACTCGGTCTTTCAGCCCGGTCGGTTGTCGATCGGACTGGTAGTTCCCATCGAGCACTACGCGCACGGGCCGCGGCCCCAGCTGACCCGACACGTTGAGCGGGTGCAACTGGCCGAGTCGTTGGGATTCTCGGCAGTGTGGCTGCGGGATGTGCCGTTTGACGTGCCATCGTTCGGCGATGCCGGTCAGATTCTCGACCCCTTCGTGTACCTCGGACTCCTCGGGGGAGCGACCGAGCGGATCGCCCTTGGCGTAGCGAGCATCATTTTGCCGCTGCGCCACCCCGCCCACGTTGCGAAGGCTGCCGCAAGCGTGGACGTGCTATCCAATGGACGTCTTCTGCTCGGCGTGGCGTCCGGCGACCGTCCCGACGAATATCCGGCGATGGCCCTCCCGTTCGCCGAACGAGGAGAACGGTTCCGGACCAGCTTTGACTACATCCGTCAGGTCGCTGCCGACACGCCAACCTTCGA
>CAZSTV010000083.1:0-5032 GCA_964609665.1 uncultured Acidimicrobiaceae bacterium | reverse complement strand
GCGTCAGCTGGGGCATCGACATGGCGCCGAAGCCAACGGGAGGCCGTTTGCCGATGCTCAGCACCGGATCCAGCCAGCAACATCCTGATTGGATTGCCAACAACGGCGATGGCTGGATGATGTATCCACGCGACCATCGTTCGCAGCACGCCAGCATCAACCAGTACCGCCAGAAGATTGCCGCTGCGAGCCTTCCGGATAAACCGGTGATGCAGCCGCTCTACATCGACCTTGTCGACGATGGGGCGGTTGGCGCGCCACAACCCATCCACCTAGGGCTGCTGCGACTCAGGACGCGGGACCTTCGCGCCTACCTGGACTCGGCCCAGGACATCGGGGTCAACCACGTTGCCCTGAACCTGCGCTTTAACGCGGGTGACGTTGAATCGACGTTGCGGTGGATCGCCGACGAACTCCTACCCGCCCACACATCCAACGACGTACCCGACTACTCCCAATCAGACAGTGAGCGATCATGACCCAGACAGTTCTCGTGACCGGATCGACCGACGGCATAGGCCTTGAAGCGGCGAAGCTGTTTGTTGAGCAGGGACTCCACGTTGTTCTCCACGGCCGAAGCGCGGCCAAGCTTGAAGCGGCGGAACACGACCTCCGTCAGACGGTGTCGGACGCCCGGATCGACACAGAGATGGCCGACCTCTCCGATCTGGCCGAGGTCGATGCGCTGGCCGCAAGGCTCAGTTCGGCCTACTCCTCGATCGACGTGGTAATCAACAACGCTGGTGTCTTCCGAACGGGAGCTCCCACGGCCGAGGGTGACCTGGACGTGCGATTCATGGTCAACACGATCGCTCCGTACCACCTGACCCGACGCCTGTTGCCAAGTATCAGCCCGACTGGACGAGTCGTGAACCTGTCGTCGGCGGCGCAGGCCCCGGTTGATCTCCAGGCACTCGCCGGCAGGGTCCAGATCGAGGAGCAGATGGCCTACGCCCAGAGCAAGCTTGCGCTCACCATGTGGTCAATGCAGCTCGGCGATGAGATCGGCAACGGCGGTCCCGTGATGGTTGCGGTCAACCCGGGTTCGTTGTTGGCGACCAAGATGGTCAAAGAGGGCTACGGCATCGCAGGACACGACATCGGCATTGGTTCTGGAATTCTTGCCAGGGCCGCCTTCGGCGAGGACTTCGCCACTGCGACCGGTACCTACTTCGACAATGACGCCGGTCAGTTCTCCAACCCCCACCCGGATGCGCTCGACCCGGTGAAACGTCTGGCCCTCATCGAACAAATCGACACCGTCATCGCCGCCCGCCTCGGCTAGTCCCCGAGGCCACGTTTCATTGGGCCCAGGCAGTCTTCGCGTGGTTGACCCCCGGTGGGCTAACCTCTTGCGATGCAATACCGGTGGGAGCAATTTGAGCTCGACCCTGATGCCCGCCGCCTTACCGGGCCGGACGGCGAGATACACACCGAACCTCAGGTGTTCGACGTGCTCGTGTTCCTCGTTGAGCAACGGGCGAAAGTGGTCGCCAAAACCGAGATTCTGGATGTCGTATGGGGCGACCAGTTCGTATCCGAGTCGGCATTGGCCACGAGGATCAAACAGGTCCGCCAAGCCCTCGGCGATGACGGTCGGACCCAGAAATTCGTTCGAAACGTCCATGGCCGGGGCTACCAGTTCGTCGGTGAGCTGATTGGGCAACCGACTGAGCACTCCACAGCTGCGGCCCCGTCCGTCGAGGTCGCCACCGTGAGTCCGCTCGATGTTGCCATGGACATCGCGGTGGACGTCGAGTTTCCGTTCGTCGGTCGCACGCAGGAACTGCAGGACATCGCTGCGGTGGTGCAGGGGCCGGTCAACGATCCGGGCGTGTCAAACGGCAGGGCCTTTATCGGTGGAGCGCCGGGCTCTGGAAAATCGCGGCTCGCCGTTGAGGTCCTCGCACAGGCAGCGGCCTCCGGGGCGACCGTGTGCGCCGGCCGGTGCGAGGCCAACGTAACGTCCGGCCTGCAGGCGGTCCGCGACGCATTTGCTCAGCTGGCAGCCAACAATCCCACCCGACTCGCCCAGTGGAGTCATGGGCTTGAGGGGCAGCTGGTGTCACTCATCCCGTCGCTGGCCCGGCACCTGCCGAACGACCCGGTTCCCGTCGATGCCTATGGGGGCATTGATGTCTTCATCGCCGTCTTTGAGCGAATCGTGGCCGAGGGGGCGCTCGTGGTACTGGTCGATGACCTGCAATGGTCAGATGAGCCAACTCGGGCACTGCTTTCTCGGCTCCACCGCAGGCTTCGAGGGCTTCCGGTCTCGACCTTGGCCACCTTCCGGTCGGGGCGAGCGGAACTTCCCGACGACGTCGACCAGTGGATCAACGAAGAGTGCCGCACCGCCAATTCGCTACGCCTTGGGCTCGGAGATCTCGATGGTGACGCAGCAGCTGACCTGGTCCTGGCGGTCACCGGCGAACAAGTCGGTCCTGACGGGGAACAACTCATCGCCGCTACCGGCGGCCACAGCTTGTTTCTCACCGAGAGTCTTCGTGACAGGGAGGCCGGGCACGGTACTGCAGGATCTGTAAACGAACTGATCGGTCGACGCCTCGCACGCCAAGCAAACGAGGTGCAACAGATCATCGCTGCAGGTGCGGCGCTGGGGCCTGAGTTTCCGTTTGCGGTTGCAGCGTCAGCCGCCGACCTCCCACCGGACGAAGCACTGGCGGCCATCGACACCGCCATCGAAGCCGAGCTGCTGCATGAGACGGCGTCACCGTCGCGGTTCCGCTTCTCACACCAGCTCGTTCCTCAGGCCATCCTGAGCGAACTGAGCCGGTCCGCGTTGGCCTCGCTCCACGCCGCCTGTGCCGAGGCGCTACGTAACTCCGGGGCCGACGAGGTTGAGGTGGCGTTCCACACGCTTGGAGCGATTCCGCTTGTCGACATGGATGAGGCGGTGCGCCACAGTCGTGATGTTGCCGAGCGGGCCACCCGGGCGAACCAGTACGACCGGGCACATCGCTTGCTCGAGGCGGCGTTGGACGTGGAGCCGCAGGCTCGAACCCGCGCCGAGATAACGCTGGACATTGGTCGAATCATCAACCGGAAGGGCATGCCGGCGCTTGCGCTGAATCACCTGACACATGTGGCCGATACGGCTCGCCAAAACGGTTGGCCGGACCTCTTTGTCGACGCCGCGCTTGCGCACTGGAACCAAAGTCCGTTTCGTAGCCCCAGCGACTCGAGCACGCTCGAACTGTTGGCCGAGGCCGATGACCTGCTCAGCGACGGATCGCCGAACCAAAAAGCGCTGATCATCGCAAAGACGGCGGTGTTCAACGTTTTCCGCAAGCCGATGCAGGTTCGGGCTGCGGCACTGGACGAAGCGATGTCTCTCGTCGATGCCGAGACGATGACCGACATGGAACGGCTCCGGCTTCTGGAATGGCAACACATCACCTTTCTGTGCCCGGCCGGGATCGCTGAACTGGACCGGATTGAACCGGAGATCGAGCGTCTGCGGAGAACAGTTGGGACCTACTTCACCGATGCCGCGGCACCAGAAACGGTGCCGTTCATCTTGGGTCGGGGCGACGACCTTCGGCGGGTCAGCCGAAGCGACAACGATCGAGTGAAGGCCCAGCCGATCGCCGAGTGGCGTGACCACGCGCTGCGATCCACCATTGCCTTCTTCGATGGCGACATTGAACAGGCCCGGGAGCTCTGTGACCGCGCTGGCGAAATCGGAGAGGCATATTGGGGTGAATCGTCCTTTGCGCTGCACGGGTTCGGGCAGTTCCTGTCTGACATGCTCAGCGGCGAATGGACCCAGTCCAAAGACCTGCTTGAGGCCTTGGACCTCTTCAGCGGGTCGCCGATCTTCCGCGGCGCCTTTGCCGCTGCCACCCATGCCGCAGGAGATGAGGACGCGGCAGCGACGCTGGTCGACGGCATCGATTTCGACCGGTTGCACTCCTACGGGGAACACATCCTCGGCGGCAACGGCCTCGTAGGGTGTGCCGAGGCGGCACTTCGGCTGGACCACGATGCCCTTGCCACGGCCACCGAGGCGGCGCTCGCCCCGTTCGAAAATCTGATGCTTGGCGTGCCGTGGTCGTCGAGCCTTGCCGCCGCTGACCCACTGGCCAGGTTGGCACAGCGCCGGGGAGACGACGCTGCAGCCGACCGGTACCGGGAGCTGGCGCGCTCGGTCTACGAAGGCCTGGACGCTCCAGGTCTGGTCGCCCTGAGGTTGCAGTAGATGGCAATTGCCGACGTCGGGGCCGATTGGGCGAACCTGGCCTTCGATCGTCTCAAGGCCGCCGATGTGCGGCACGTCGGCTACGTGCCTGACGCCGGCCACGCCACCCTGATCGATCGCTCGGTCGAGGATCCCGAGGTCATCGCCACGATGTGCACGACCGAAGAGGAGTCGATTGCCATCGCCACTGGCGCGTGGCTTGGCGGCATGCGGTCTGTGGCGCTGATGCAGTCCTCTGGGGTTGGGAACTGCATCAATATGCTGTCGCTGCCGGTGCAGACTCGTACGCCGCTGCTGATGATTGTGACGATGCGAGGGGAGTGGGCCGAGTTCAACCCATGGCAAGTCCCAATGGGGCGGGCGACGCAGACCGCGCTGGAAGCAATTGGCCTGCAGGTGGTTCGAGCGGAGACAGGCGACCAGGTGGTTGCTGCGGTGACACAGGGGGCAACCATGGCCTACGACGCTGATCAGCAGGTCGCAGTACTCATCGCCCAGCAACTCCTCGGCGCAAAGACATGGTAGGCAGCGGCTCTGCCGACAAAGACATGGTAGGCAGCGGCTCTGCCGACAAAGACATGGTAGGCAGCGGCTCTGCCGACAAAGACATGGTAGGGACTGGCCAGGTGCCAAACGGGGCCGAGACGATGGACCGGCGTCAGGCTGTACAGGTGCTGCTCGCCGACCGGGCAGATGCTGTAGTGGTCAGCGGGCTCGGGTCCCCAAGCTATGACGTACACGCCGCAGGTGATCACGATGGCAACTACTACCTCTGGGGAGCGATGGGAGGAGCGGCACTCGTCGGGTTGGGCC
>CAZSTV010000082.1:0-21313 GCA_964609665.1 uncultured Acidimicrobiaceae bacterium | reverse complement strand
GCTCAACGAAACCGCGAGCCAATCACCACCAAATCGTCACGTGATTCTCGGCGAGCTTTGCGCTAGGGGTTTTGTGGCTGTTTGTTCCCCCGCCATAGACGGCCAACCAGTGCCGTGCCTCGCCAGGGTCGGACGGCTCAAGTCGGAAAGCAAAACGCCCTATCAGGCTGCTGGTCGTTGTTGTTTCCAACGACGATGAGCAGGTGGTTGCTGGATTGTCGCCAACGACGACGATCAGTTGCGGGTACTGACCAGCCGGGTCTTCGTGTCGCGCTTGTTGTCGGCATTGAACACGACAACGGCGAGGGTGTATTCCGTGCCAGGCAAGAGCTGTTCGATCGTCTGCTCGAAGTTCTTCTTGCACGGTTCGCTCACGGTGACCGGCACGGCGATGGGCTGGTTGTTTGGACCGGTGGCCGAGACCCGATAGCGGGCGACACATTGATTCGAGCTGAACGAGACCGTGATGGCGTTGGTGCCTCGTTCGACCCTGGTGATGGTGACGGTTGGGGCCACCGACGGCGTCGTGGTTGTCGTCGTGGTTGTGACGGTGGAACTCGTCGGCGGTGTCGTGGAGCTTGTGGTCGCCTCGGTCGTGGTTGTGGTCTCGATTGTCGTGGTCGTTTCGGCCACCGTTGTTGCGGTGTCCTCAGACGTCGTCGTCGATTCCAGCGTGGTGGTGGTCTCGTCGATGCTCGAGGTCGTTTCGGCGATCGTCGTTTCCGGCGCTTCGGTTGTCGTCGTGACTTCAGCGACCGTCGTTTCCGGCGCACTCGTCACCGTTGTCTCCACCGCTGTGGTGTCGGTGATGCCAGCGTCCGCGCCCGCTGTGTTGTTGGCGTCGGTGGTTGCATCGGCGTCGTCGCCTGCATCGGCTTCGCTCGCCCCTTCATCTGCGGTGGCGTCGCCTTCGCTGACGGCGGGAGCGGCGGGGACGGTGATGGTGGTCTGGGTGTCGTTGGTTTCGGTTGCCGGCGACCGGGTCAGAGCCCAGGTCGAAAGCCCGATGACGCCGAGGAACGCCAGGAGTCCGAGAAGGATGGGACCGGGGCGGAAGCGGTCGAGATCCAGCATCGGCCCAGTGGTGACCGATGGAGGTCCACCGTTGGGGGCGGACATCGGTTGGGCGGTCTCCTGCAGGAGTGGCCGGCTCTGACCACCTGCCTGGGCCGCAGCGGCAGCAGCGTAGGCGGCACTCTGTCCGTTGGTGTCGACCTGCTGGAGCAACCGAGTCTCAGCAGACACCGTTGCGGCCGGGAACATGACGGTGTTTTCCGTTGCGTCCACGGGCGGGAAGTCTGGTGATGACGCAGCGGCAGCCGTCTTGAGGGCCAGGGAGAAGTCCCGAGCGGTTTGAAACCGGTCCTCGGGCTGCTTGGACATGGCCCGCTCGATGACCTCGCAGATGGGACTCGGGGTGAAGTGTCGAAGGTCTCCGACGGGGTTGTTCACCACCCGCCCGATGACCGCCATCAGGTTGGTGTCATCGCCAGGGGTCAGAAACGGGGGATGGCCGACCAGCAATGCCCACAGGGTGGCGCCAAGGCCATAGACGTCCGACGGTGGGCCGGTCTCGCCATCGAGAAACGTCTCGGGAGCGCTGTATGCCGGGGTGAAGGCCGCGCCGCCGGTGGTGCCGGCGCTCGCGCCTTGGCCGCTGAGCAGCTTGGCGATGCCGAAGTCGGCGATGCGGGGCGCTCCCTGGTTGGTCAACAAGATGTTGGCCGGTTTCAGGTCGAGGTGGACAACACCTTCGTCGTGGGCGGCGGCGATGGTCTCGGCCGCGACGTCCACGTAGCTGACCGCGGTCTGCCATTCCATGGCGCCGGTATCGATCTGGTCTTGCAGGGAGCCGTTGGCGTAGTAGGGCATGACGAGGTAGGGCTCGCCGTGTGACGTGGCGCCGCTGGAGTACACCGGAACGATGCCCTCGTGGAGGGAAAGGCGCCCCATCGCTTTGCGTTCGCGGTCGAACCGTTTGGAAACACCCTGGTCGTGTCCGGGGTTGAGCACCTTGACCGCGACAATACGGTCGAGGTCGATTTGGCGGGCTCGATACACCCGAGAAGAGCCGCCGGTGCCTATTTGTTCGATGTCTTCAAGACCATCGATTCCTAGGTTGCTGACGCTCAGAGTCAAAGTTCCTCCATCCCGACCGGTCATTGTAGTACGACCCGGCGGAGGTGTATGCGCACCGACGGCGCCTAATTGATCACTCCCTGTGAGCCAATCAGCCCCACGGACCTAGCAGCACCGTCAGTTGAGCTGCCGAAAGTTGCCCAGCGGCGGGCGATTCGATCAGGAGTTGCTGTCGATGATGTCCTGCAGCCACGGCTGAAACGCCGCCGAAGTGATGTTCAGGCTGGTGTTCAGATCGTCTGCATCACCGGCGTAGACCACGGCGACAACTTCGTTGTTGCGAAAGACTGCGCTTCCCGACGCGCCTTGACCGCTGGAGAAGGTGGACCGGAGAACGCCCTTGTTGACATCGCCGTCAGCGGCACAGGCCACACCCGGTGGTGACGTTGCCGGGATGAACGCCCCGAAGTCCGGGTTTGAGCAGCCGGGCCAGATGGTGAAGCTCGCCGCCTCACCGCTGGTTGCGGCCACCGGCGGCAGCCGAAGCTCGCCAGCGTCATCTTGGCTAGTGATCGACAACCGGTCCGGGAAGCCGGTGCTGAAGACTTCGTCACCGATGGTGATGTCGTCCGAGTCACCGATGGGGACCGATGGCAGGTCGATGTCGCCGACCGGCTCGGATGAGATCTGCGGCCCGTCGTTTGTCATCATCGCCTTGTTGGAGATGCGAAGCACAGCGATGTCGAGATAGGGGTGGTTGGCCACGAGTTCAGTGGCGTACTCGATTTGGGCCGGCTCATCGGTTTGGCGCGAGACCCCGACCAGCATCTGCGGCGACAGTACGGCCACGTGTTGGTTGGTGACGATGAGGTTGTCTGCGACGAAGAAGCCGGATCCCTGGCCGCCTTCCAGGCCGAACAGCATGACCGTCGCCTGCTTTGCCGTGACAAAGTCGGGCTCGCCGCTCGGGCTGCCGTTGCGGTTGATCAGGAACGCCATGAGGATCAGCGGGATGAGCGCAATCGAGGCGAGCGCGGCCACGGCCAGCAGGTTGAACTGGCGAGGAGTGCGGTGCTCGCCTGCGGTGATGACCTTCATCGGCGTGCCGGCATCGTCGTCGCCGAGGTGGGCGACAAACGCACCTTCGGCCCGGTAGCGGCCGCCGATCCGCTTGTTGTCGATGAAGGTGCCTTTGCTGGAGGAGTCGTCGATCCACCAGCTGCCGTCATCAAAGGTCAGCTCGAGGTGGCGCCGAGAGACGAGCGAGTGCTTCTCGTCAACCTGGATCAGGCAGTTCGGGTCCCGGCCAACGGTTACCGCCGCACCGGGAAGGAAGGAGTAGTCCTGGCCGTCGATGCTCAACCGAATAGCGGAGTCGCTGATGACGGTCGAGTTTGGTCCGAGGCGAACGGCGGGATAGCCGCCGGTTGCTCCCGGAGGCTGTGCGTCGCCGGTGAGCGGTGAATGACCATCGAGCGATGGATCACTCGTCTGCCTCGGAGCCTCCGTCACCTGGGGGCGATAGCCCGAGGCGTCCGGGGGCGGCGGTGCGAAGTCGAATTCAGGTTCGTCGAGTCCGGGCTCACGCAGCTCATCGAGAATCGACGGGCGAGACGTTACCGGGGCGGCTGCTTCGGCGAAGTCATGTTCGGAGAGGACCGGATCGGGCAGCAGCGGTGACGCCAGATCGGAACCTCGATCTGGCGGAGTCTGGTCGTTGGTGAAGAGCTGCGGCGCGGCATCTCTCGATGGGGCGGGGTAGTCAGGAGCCTCGTCCCGGGTGCCGGTAAAGAGGCCCGGGCCAGACGACGTCAACTGGGCGCCGAAGTTCTCCGCCCCACGGGCGTCCGCAACAACGTTTGAGCTGCTCCCGTTGGTTGATGCATTAGGCGAAGCGATGGTGCGAACCTCGAGGATGACTCCCTTGGCGCCGCCGAGGCGAACAGCCACATCATCGGAGATGGTCCACGTCGGGCCAAGCCGGCTGCCGTCGGTGTCATAGCTGCCATGGGTGGAGCTGTCGCTGACGGTCCACGACGAACCGTTCCACGTGAGCTCAAGATGGCGACGCGAGACCGAGCCCGCTGTGAGCGAGACAGCGGCCGTGGACGACCGACCGATCTGCACCGGAGAGTCCTCTGGGGAGAACCGCGCCATGCCGTCCGGCCAGGTGATTTCCAGGTCTTGCATTGCTACTGCCTCCGGCGAGGGGTGCCGATCGTCGTGGTTCACCGTTCGTGGCCTGTTGGGGCAGGTCACGACCAGTATGACGAAGCAAGCTTCGTCGTACTCAAAGCTAACCGCTGGAAGCAGCGGCGCAACAACGCAGCCTCCTACGGGACCCTAGGTGAAGGTCTCGAAGCGCAGCTTTCTGACGCCGGTGAGGGGAGTAGCAGTACCCAATCCGGCCGCTTAGCCGACGGCGGTAATCCCGTGGATGGAGGCCGGCGCTACCCGCACCACTTGCCGATCCACGGCGATTGAAACGCCTTTGGCCCCAACGGCCAGAATGGTCCCGTTGATGACGCCTTCAGCGGTCTGAACACGTGAGTGGCGACCGAGCATGGTCGTCGGATCCGTCGTGCTGTGCATGATGTTCTACTCCTGCGCCGCGCATCGTTGAGCGGCATCGGTAAAAGACTACATCGATCCGTTGCAGGCGAGGTCGACAGTAGGGCTAGATAACCCACCATCTACGTCCCCCAGGACCGGTGTAGATCCGTACGAGTGTGCGATGGTTCTTTCGACTCTTTCGTGCTGAATCTTTAGCTGTCGGACCAGAACTCGCCGACGCGGGCTGCGAGCTGATCCGCCGTTCCGTCGTTGATGATGATGTGGTCGGCAACGGCTCGGCGTTGCTCGTCGTCTGCCTGGTTGTTCATCCTGGCGATCGACTGCTCGTCGGTCATGGCTCTGTCGCGGCGTAGGCGTTCAAGTCGGACGGGGAGTGGTGCTTCGACGACCAGCACCTCGTCGTACTGTCCTGCACCGAGTTCGGTCTCGACAAGGATCGCCATGTCGAGCACGACGGTTTGGCCTCCGGCCCGGCGAATGGCGTCGGCGATTTCGCTATCGATCGCCGGGTGGGTGATGGCATTGAGCGCTGCCAGCTGCTGCTCATCGGCGAAGACGATGGATGCGAGTTTCGCCCGATCGAGCGAACCGTCCTCGCCGACGATGTCCGGTCCGAAGTGATCGATGACTCCCTGGTACGCCCGCCCACCGGGCTGGACGACCTGGCGCCCAAGATCATCGCAGTCGACAATGATGGCACCGAGCTCGCCGAGGATCGCAGCGACTGTCGACTTGCCGACCCCGATCCCGCCGGTGAGTCCAATAACTCGACCTCGACCTCGACCTCGACCTCGACCTTGACCTCGACCGGGACCGCCGTCACTCATCAGGCCCGCCCGATCATTCGATCGACGGCAATCTCAATCACCACGCGATCGTCCCGCTGCTTCGGTGGGCGATAGCGCTCGGTGTAGCGACGCACCGCTTCTGCGACCGCCGAAGCTTCCGAGGTCACGGTTGCCGTGCCGTAGATCGTGAGCCAGCGGCCGCCATCCACTTGGCATGTCGCCACCTGCTGGTTCGGGTCCGCAGCGATGGTCAGCGCCTTGTACGACGTTGCCCAGGTGATAATGCGAGCGGTCTTGGTTTCGGGCTCGTAGGTGACACCAACCGGCGTGACCTGCGGGGAGCCGTCGGTCCTGGTCGTGGTGAACGTCGCAAGGTGTCGTTCGGTCAAGAACGTCATGACGTCGTGGGTGAGATTGTCCAGATCGAAGACCACGAAGTACGAAGCTAGCATCGCTGCCCATGACCGAGACCTCCTTCTTCGACGCTGAGACCGCCGTAACGGCAGTTGGGCCCGGCCGGTGGTCGGCGTTCATCGGCGCGGACTGGAACATCAACCTGAACCCGAACGGCGGGTATGCCCAGGCGCCGCTGTTCCGGGCGATGGGGGCCGAGGTGAGCGACCATGGCGACCCGGTGGCGGCCACCACCCACTTTCTCCGGCCGGCGGTTGCTGGCTGCGATGCAGAGATCACCGTCGAGCTGCTGCGCGCCGGCCGACGCACGTCGACGGTTCGGGGCACCATGTCACAGCAGGGCAAGGTGCGCCTCGAATCGATTGCCACCTTCGCCGACCTCGGTGCCCAAGCGTCGACCGAGTGGGGGCTGGACATTCCTGCCCCAGCCATTGCCTCTCCCCAGGAGTGTCTTGACCGCTCGACGATCCTCCAGGACGTCGACCTGCCGCTGATGTCACGAGTGGAGGTTCGGATCGATCCGGACTCGACTAATCCCGACGGGGCCGGCAGTCCCGACGGGGTTGGCGGCGGCGGAGCCAAAGGCGCCGCGGTGGTCAACGGATGGATGCGGTTCCGAGATGACCGCCCGGCGGACTCGCTGGCCCTGACCCTGATGGCCGACTGTTTCCCGCCGTCGGTCTTCAACGTCTTTGGCCGGGTTGGCTGGGTTCCGACAATCGAGTTGACCGTGCACGTTCGACGCCGTCCGGCTCCGGGTTGGATCCAGGCTCAGTTCACCACCGCCGACTCGTTCGGGGCGACGCTGATCGAGGACGGCGTGCTGTGGGACGACACCGGGGCCGTGGTGGCGCAGGCTCGACAGCTGGCGCTCATCGCCAACTGACACCCATCACCGTCGCCTAACCCACCGACTAACACCAGCTGCTGCTTGGAGGCAGTTCACATTTGTATCGGTGGTTGATAGCGGGCCATTCAGGCCATTGCCGACCACCGTCTACCGCCTGTACGAGCGACTTGTCCGCCGGTGTTTGCCGCAGCGTTCGCTTCCTTTAGTGAGGTGTTCCAACGATGTCCATGCCATGTGTGCGGAATCCGGCGCAATCCGATCTAAAGTTGACAAAGACCAGACCACAAGGGCCAGGTCGTTGAAAGCGAAAGTAGTGTCATGCCTACAGGAACAGTGAAGTTCTTCAATGCCGAGAAGGGCTTCGGATTTATCTCCCGCGAAGGCGCCGATGATGTGTTCGTGCACTTTTCGAACATTGTGGGTGAGGGGTACAAGACCCTGGATGAGGGACAGCAGGTGGAGTTTGATGTCGCCCCTGGCCGTAAAGGTGAGGAAGCAAAGAACGTACGCGCGCTCTAGAGCGCTGCAGAACTAGTCGCACTGGCCGCCGGGCATCGCCTGGCGGCCAGTGCTGTTTTTGCACCCGTTGTCGGCGGCGGTGACGCGCCTAATTTGGCCCTCGAAACAGCACGGCACCTAGTGTCGGTGGTGTGAGATCACTACGGTTCGGCTCGTTCCTGGCACCCCACCACCCGATCGGGGAGCACCCGACGCTGCAGTTGCAGCGAGATCTTGAGCTCGTTGATCACATGGATCGGCTCGGATTCGATGAGTTCTGGTGTGGCGAACACCATTCTTCAGGCTGGGAGACGATCGCATCGCCGGAGATGTTCCTCGCCGCGGCTGGTCAGCGGACCAGCCGGATCAAGCTTGGCACCGGAGTGGTCTCCCTGCCGTACCATCACCCGTTCCTGGTGGCACAGCGCATCGTGCAACTCGACCACATGACCCAGGGGCGCGCCATCCTCGGCACCGGTCCAGGCGCCCTTGCGTCCGATGCCTACACGATGGGCATCGACCCGCTGGTGCAGCGCGACCGTCAGGACGAGGCGATTGGTGTCATCCGTCGGCTGCTGGCGGGAGAGGAACGGTTCAGCCACCGATCCGACTGGTTTGAGCTGAACGACGCGGCCCTGCAAATCCTGCCCCTTCAGGATGAGATCCCGATGGCCACCGCATCCATGGTGTCGCCGTCCGGCATGACGTTGGCGGGGAAGTACGGCATGGGTGTGCTGTCGATCGGCTCCATGTCCACCGCTGGCATCCAGGCGCTACCGCTGCAATGGAGCTTTGCCGAAGAAGCTGCCGAGGCAAGCGGTCAGGTTGTCGACAGGGCCGACTGGCGGATCGTGCTCAGCTTTCACATTGCCGAGACCAGGGAAGAGGCCAGGGCCCAGGCCAAAGACGGACTCTTCCGCTGGCACAACGAGTACACGGTCGGCACGCTGCAGCGGCCGGGGGTCGAAGCGTTCGACTCGCCGGACGCGGGCGTTGACGAAGTGGCGTTCTCCGACAACGCCGTCGGCGTCATCGGCACGCCTGATGACCTGGTACAGCGGATCCGGGATCTCTACGAACTGACCGGGGGCTTCGGTGTGGTCATCGGCTTCATCCACGACTGGGCCAACGTGCAAGACACCCATCGAAGCTGGGACCTGATCGCCCGCCACGTCGTTCCCGAGATCAAGGGGATGATCACGCCACTGCGCGAGTCTCAGCGTCACGTCATCGAGAATCGGGATTCGTTCGAGCGGGCCCGGGAAGCGATCGTTACCAAGATCATGGCCAACGAACGAGCGGCCGCGGCCCTCGACGTCGCACCGACGGCGTCAACGCCGCTAGGGGTTGCCAGCTCGCCCGAGATGCCTGAACCAGACCCGACCGCTCCAGCGGCCTGAGAAGACCTGTATGGGCCGCTAAGAGCCCTTTGGGCCGTCCAGTAGCTTCCTGACGGCGTCCGAGGCGGTGACCTCGCCCTCGTTGACATAGCGATCGTGGTTTCTCTCGATCGCTTTCAGTTCGTACCGGTAGTTGACCATCATGGCCAGCCCTCGGTCCCACCCGACCTGGTTTGGGTTCGCGAGCCAATTCACGTACTCCACCCTGGCCCCGTTTGAGAGGTGGAAGTGGGCGACGGGGTCGGCGGCTCGCTGTCCCCGCCTGCCCTCCAGGAGGTACCGAGCCACCAGTTGGAGCAGCACCGGCTTGAGCAGCGTCAGCTCGGCGTCGGTGTCGCTTCTAAGCGGCCCGCTCACCAGCCGCCCAAGCCGCTCGGCAACCGCGGGGCTTGCTGTCCCCTCGGAGGTGCCTGGCGCTGCGCCGACCGGCACGAGACCCGCAAGCTCGGCTGGTGGCTCATCGCTGTCCAGCATGGTTTGCAGCCAACCTCGAAAGCCCGGGATGGGAGACAGGGTGGCGAAGGTCTTCAGGTTGACCAGCTCGGCGCTGAGCTCCTCGACAACCGACTTGATCAGGAAGTCGCCAAGCGACACTCCGGCGAGACCGCGATGGCAGTTGGAGATCGAGTAGAAGATCGCGGTGTCGAAGTCGTCCTCTTCCTTGTCGATGTCGATGTCGGCACCGGAACCGGAGCTCGACGTGTTTGGGTTTGTGGCGTCCGGCATTTCGAGCAGCGGCCCGAGCGCTCTGGCGATGTCTTTGGTGAGTGCCACTTCGACAAAGATGAGCGGGTCGTTTGGCATACCGGGATGGACGAAGGCGTAACAGCGTCTGCCGGGCCCAAGCCGATGCTTCAGGTCATCCCAGGACTCGATGGCGTGCACCGCTTCGTATTCGATCAGCTTCTCGAGAAACGACGCCGGGGTGTCCCAGGTCAGTCGTTCCAGTCGTAGGAGCCCAACGTCGAACCACTCGGCCAGGATCTGGCGAAGCTCGGCATCGAGCGCTCCAAGCTCGGCTGAGTCCTTGCGGTGGGCCAGCAGGTCCGACCGCATCGATATTAGGAACGGCAATCCGCCATCGATGCCTGCGAGCCGGCGAAACAGCACCTCGCGTCGCGGCTGCAGCTTGGCCCGGAGGTCGCGCTCGGCGCTGCGACGGGCATCGGGGTCTTTGGCCCGAAACACGGCGTCCATTGCCTGGTCGACGAGTCCGTCGTCGTGGTCATAGTCGCGAGCCAGATGTGTAAAGAACTGCAACCGGCCCGAGGCGCTGAGCGTTTCGTAGGTCAGCCCGATGACCTGCGCTCGACGCCTGGCAGCGACAGGGCCGCCTTTGGCTTCAACCGTTGCGTCGATCTCGGCGGTCAGGTGCCGCCAGTCGCCGTCTGGAAGGTCGGGGTGGAGCGGGATGGGGGCCAGGCGGCTCGAGCCGCGCCAACGGCGAACGCCGCGCAACACCTGGTTCAGTCGGTCGTTTAGCGCCATCGGATCTCCACGATGGTCGAGGATGGGGTGTCGAGTAGACCCCGCAACGAAGGGACTAGTCGCCCTTTACGTCGGTGCCGGCGTAGGGGGTTGGATCTCCCGGCTGGGGGATCATCGGCCTGGTCCAGGCCAGGTTGCGTGACAGCGTCTCGGCGACGGTCCGCCAACCGTCTGGATCCCAGCCGTCGACGACGGTCAACTCACCGTCGCTGCGAATGTGGACGAGTGCCGGTAGTCGTTCGACGCCGAGAGCGGTCACCGCTTCTCGCTCAGGGTCGGGGAAGGTCAGGAACCGCTCGGCCCAGGGGCCGAGGAACTGCCGACAGCCGTCGTCATCGGTGGTTGCGAGCCAACCGACCCGAATGTCAGCGGGGGAGTAGTGGTCCAAGAGCCGGCCAGCGGTCTCGAGAATCCACGCACTCTCATGGGTGTAGGGATCGATGGCGACCAGACACATCGAGTACGACGTGAGCCAGTCGCGGAGCGGATATCCCTCACCTCGAAGCGAATCTAGAACCAGATCGGATGGAGCTACGGCCACGGGCGGCGAGACTAGCGCAGATCCGTCCCGACTCCGAACCTGAGCGCCTAGAACACCGGAATTTGTCATCAAAGGCAGCCTACCGAGGGGATCGCCGTGACGGTCGTAACACGTGGATCCACCGAGCTTCGCTCGCAGATTTACCGAGCCGCGCTCGCAGATACACCGAGCCCGGCTTGCGGATATCCCGATGCTGCGGGTGCACCACCGCCCGATCGGCGCACCGTAGAGTAGGTGGTCCGCCGCCCCCGAAATCACCGCTGCTCACCGCCGGCCAGGTTGACAGAGGGGTCAAACCAGGAGTCCACCATGCCAACCGATGTGGCCCACCCGACCGCTGACGGCACGAGCCTCGAGATCCTGGAGAAGTACTGCACCGGCTATCCGGGGCCCCAAAACGCGGTCGACATCTTTGCCGGTGACTGGTCATCGGTCCTTCCCGAACTGGCCGAGGCCGACACCGGTGGGTTCGCGGCGCTGTTCGAAGACCCAAGGATCGACTGGGCGATCGAAACGGTTGGCGGTGTCGCGGGGAAGCGAGTCCTGGAGCTCGGACCCCTGGAGGGCGGGCACAGCTACGCGCTGGAAACGAAATACGACGCCGCAGAGATTGTGGCGGTCGAAGCCAACCAGCGGGCCTACCTCAAGTGCTTAATCGCCAAGGAACTTCTCGGCACCACCCGCACTCGGTTCCTGCTGGGTGACTTCAACGACTACATGGCCGACTCCGGTCAGCGGTTCGACCTGGTGGTTGCCTGCGGGGTGCTCTACCACATGGCGAACCCGGCCGAGCACATCAAGCTGCTGTGCAGCGCGGCCGACTCGGTGTTCGTTTGGACGCACTACTTCGACCGTGAACTGATCGACGCCATCGGGCCGAACGTGGCCCGGAAATTCACGGTCGAGACGCCAGCGACCTACGAGGGGTTCCAGTACACGCTGCACAGACAGGACTACCTGGACGCCCTTGGTTGGGGTGGGTTCTGCGGTGCGGGCAATCAGTATGCGAACTGGATCGAGCTGCAGACCATGTATGACTTGTTCGACAAGTACGGCTTCACCATCGCCGCCACGGGGTTTGAACACCTCGACCACCCCCACGGCCCGGCCATTGCGTTCATAGCGGAGCGACGCCAAAGCTGATCGGGGCTCGGCCCGGCCCAACTGCTATAAGTGAGTGCAATGCACCCCATCGAGCAGCTCCGATATGTGGCGAGGGCCAGCGGCGCGGACGCCGGCATGTTGGTACAGGAGGCGGCCTCGGCGCTGTCGGTCTTTGACCGTGACCCTGGAGCGCTGCTTACGGCCTGTCGACGCCTGCTGACCCGCCAGCCTGCGGTGGGACCGCTGTGGTGGATGAGCGCCCGTCTCGTGACCTGTGCCGATGTCAGGCGCGAATGCAGAGCCATCATCGAGGAACTCCACAACGACCGGACCGGACGTGAACTCTCACACGGGTTTAGCGACGGCTGCACCGTTGCCATCGCCGGGTGGCCGGACATCACGGTTGGGTCGTTGCCCCGACGCGGCGACGTCCGGGTGCTGGTAGTCGACGTCGAGGGCCAGGGCCATTCGGTGGTCCGTCGCCTCGAGCGACAGGAAATGGATGTTGAGGATGTCGATCCTGCCAAGCTCGCCGGCATTGTCGAGGACTCGGACCTGGTTGTCGTTGAGGCGGCCGCAGCGGGCTCTGCTGCGGCGCTGGTCGACGTTGGGTCGGTAGGGCTTGCAGCCACGGCAAAGGCGCTCCGAAAGCCTGTGTGGCTTGTGGTTGGTTCCGGGCGGCTGCTGCTTGAGCAGTATTGGCAGGCGATCATCGAACGGATCGATGAGCCTGAGCTCCCTGCGTTCCTGGCGCCGCACGAGGTCCTGTCCTACGGACTGGTCGACCGGTTGATCACCCCGGACGGCGCGGTCAATATCGACGCCGTACCTGCGCCTGACATGCCGTTTGCGCCAGAGCTGCTCGTCGCACTCTCGTAGAGGAGTTCGGGCGGTTGTAGCGAATCTGCAATCTGGGTAAAAATCCCAATAGAACAGGGCCGTCAGCCGGTTTTGTGGCTGTGACGGTCCGCACAAATCCAACCCGTTGTCAGGACCCCCGGGTACTCTCCCGGACATGGGTAACACCTCAGCTGCGCGGATGAATCGGGTTCCGCTTCGTCGACTCGCAGCGGACAAAATGCACGCAAACAACGCCGACAGTATGGCCAACGCCGGACCGGGTTGGTACTACGACCCGGACGATCAGGCGATCTACCGATACTGGGACGGCGCGCAGTGGACCGACCACCGTTCGGACACCGTGCTCTCGGAGATTCCCTCCTAATCCGTCAGTGCTTTCGGAACCGGGTTCGCCCGGAAACGGGTTCGCCCGGTTCCCCCAATTCCTGGTGTGCGTGCGCCGCTAGTCGAACGCTGCGAATAGTTCTTCGAAGGCCTGCATCTGCCCGCCCGAGGTTGAGGACGGCACCAGAATCGGGCTGGGCACTCCGGCCTCGAACCAGGCTTCGACACCGTCGCGTACTTCGCCGGCGGAGCCATAGAGCGTGCAGTCCGACAACCAGCGGTCAGACATGGCGGCCTTGACCCCGTCTTTGTCTTTGGCGGCGAGGGCTACCTCGACTGCGTTCATCTCTTCTTCGTAGCCTGCGGCCTTCCAGTAGTTCCGGTAGTTCGGCAGCGCGACGTAACCGGACAGCGTTGCGCGGTTCCTCGCCGCGCCCGCTTCTTTGTCATCGTCGATAGTGGTCGGAATCATGTTGCCGATGTAGAAGCCGTCGGCGATCTTGGCGTCGGAGATGAGACCGATCGAGTGGCCCATGTGAGAGCGCGACGCGTTGGCCCACACCGCGCCTTCGGAGATCTCGGCCGACAGGTTCACCATCTTGTCCCGGAGTGTCGCCAGCGTGATGGGCGGCAGCCCGCCCGCTTGCTCGGACGACTTGCGCATGGCCGAGACGTATTCGGTCATGTCAGACAGCGGCTTGCCAACGCTGAACCCCATGCGGTCATGCACTGGGCCGTGGGTCACGCCGAGGCCGAGGCGGAACCGACCCTCGGCAACCTCGTGGATGTAGCCGGCGGTCATCGCCAGGTCGTTTGGGTGTTGGAAGTAGATCGGTTGGATGGCGGTGCCGAATTCGATGGTGTTCGTCACGTGTGCGATGGACAAACACAGCGACATCGCGTCGCCGAGACTGGGGCAGAAGATGCCGCTGAATCCACGGCGCTCGATCTCGGCCGCCAACTCGATAGTGCGTGCTCGGCGGCCAGGTACCGCGGCCAACGAGATGGCGGGCATCTGATTCTGGGCTGACTGGCTCATGGTGCTTCGTCTCGTTTCGCTTCGTTCGAAGTGGCTTGGCCACCTAGGATCGCCGCTATGGGACAAATGGTCGAATTCGCAAGCAATGGAAGCACCGCACCCGGCTACCTCGCAACGCCGGAGTCGGGAAGTGGCCCGGGCCTGGTCGTAATCCAGGAGTGGTGGGGGCTCAATGATCACATCAAGGAGGTGGCGGATCGGTTCGCCGCCGAGGGCTTCGTAGCGCTGGCCCCGGACCTCTACCACGGCAAGGTGATCGAGGAACCGGACGAGGCGGGCAAGGAGATGATGGCCCTCAATCTCGGTCAGGCGGCAAAGGACCTTTCTGGCGCCATCGATTTGGTGCGGGAGCGCTCAGGCGCCGAGAAGGTTGGGGTGACCGGGTTCTGTATGGGCGGCGGTCTCACGCTGACCCTTGCCGCTCAACGGCCTGACGCCGTGTCGGTCGCAGTGCCGTTCTACGGGGTGATCCCGTGGGAGAACGCCCAACCGGATTGGTCATCGGTCGACGCGAAGATCGTCGCTCACATTGCCGAGAAGGACGGGTTCTTCGGCCCCGAGGCCGCGGCCGAGTTGGACCAGACGCTTTCGGGGCTCGGCAAGGATGCCGTGTTCCACGTGTACGAAGGAGCCGAGCACGCCTTCTTCAACGACACCAGGCCCGAGGTGTATCACGCCGACCATTCCAGCACGGCCTGGCAACGCACCCTCGACGCGTTGGCCTCGGTCTAGCGGAGCGAATCACCGATGACCTCTCAACAGCTCACGCTCACCACTCCGTTCATGATTGCCGAGGTTCGCGACGGGATCGGCTGGATGACGTTCAACAATCCCGATCGCCGCAATGCCATGAAGTTGGAGATGAACGAAGCAATCGTCGAGATCCTCGACGCGTTTGCCGCCGATGATGCCGTCCGTGTGGTGGTGATGCAGGGAGCGGGCGACAAGGCGTTCGTTTCCGGCGCTGACATCTCCGAGTTCGAGACCCACCGCTCCACCCCCGAGGGCCGAGCCAACTTCGACAGGGTGTCCGCCGCTGCGGGTCGGGCCATGGCTCAGTTGGAGAAGCCGCTGATCGCCAAGATCCGTGGCTTCTGCATGGGCGGCGGTCTGGCAACCGCTCTGGCCGCCGACATCCGTATCACCGCGGATGACGGCCAGTTCGCCATTCCTGCGGCCCGTCTGGGGCTTGGCTACGGCTTTGCAGGCATACAGAAGCTGACCGGCCTTGTCGGCCCGGCGATGGCAAATGAGATCATGCTGTCCGCTCGTCGGTTCGACGCGTCCGAGGCCGCAGCGATGGGACTGGTCAACCGTGTCGTTCCCGTCGATGCGCTCGACGCTGCCGTCGGCGAGCTTGCATCACAGATTGCAGCAAACGCACCGCTGACGGTTCGAGCCGCCAAAGCGGCGATCGTCGAGGCGAGCAAAGATCCGGACCGGCGAGACGTCGGCCGGGTTGATGCGATGGTCGAGACGTGCTTCCAAAGCGAGGACTACCGCGAGGGCCGTCAGGCCTTCATGGAGAAACGAACACCGACGTTCGTCGGGCGCTAAACGCTCTGAATCGACCGGGCGCCAAGCGCCCTGAATCGACTGGGCGCTAAGCGCCCTGAATCGACTGGGCGCTAAGCGCCCGGGTTCGCTACCTATTCGGGCAGCGGGTGGAGCGGCTGGGGTTCAATCGGGTTGCCCTCTACGGCGACAGACTCTCGCCCATCGGGGCCCACCGGCACCTCGCCCAACAGGGTGACCCGCCAGAACTGACGGTCGAAGTCGGTGGCGAACACATCGGTGGGAGCGAGGTGTGCCGTTGAACGATTGTCCCAGAAGGCAACACATCCCGGCTCCCAACGGAAGCGAACCGTGTACTCGGTCCGCACCGCGTGCTCCCAGAGGATCTCCATCAGGCCCTGGCTCTCCCGGGGCGACAGCCCGGCGATGGACTTCAGAAACCCCGGGCTGATGTACAGCACCCGCTCACCGGTTTCCGGGTGGACCCTGACCAGAGGATGCTCGGTCACCAGCGTTCGACGATCGATCCGTTCCCGATAGTCGCTCGACTCGTTGCCGCCGGTCAGCGACGAGAACTTGTGGATGCCTCGGAGCCCATCGATGAAGTTCCGCATGGTCGCTGAGAGCGACTGGTACGCCACCGCCAGGTTTGTCCACTGGGTATCGCCGCCGTAGGGCGGGACGATGTCGCCCCGCAGGATCGACTGACCCGGCGGGTTCAGGGCAGCGGTGATGTCGGTGTGCCACCCCGTCCAGGGGCGGACCAGCGGCTCACCGTGTCCAGAGTTTGCCGGTCGGTGTTTGGCGATGGAGTACACCTCGGGATACTCATCCTCGCTGCCAAAGACCACGTGTCCCGGAGTGGGAGCGCCGAACTGGCGGGCCAGTCGAACGTGGGCCGCGTGATCCAGTGTCTGGCCACGGAAGAACACCACCTTCCACTGCAGGAGCGCGGCCCACACCGCCTCAACCTCGGCGGGCTTGAGCGGAGTGGCAAGGTCGACACCGTCGATTTCCGCTCCGATATGCACCGACATCGGCCGGACCGTGATGTTCGTTGCGGAGCCGACGGCGTTTTCCGGTTGCACGACCATCGCCCAAGTGTCCCAGAGCTTTCCGCCCGGAGCTAGTTCCAGCGGGCCTCGATTGCTCGCACGACGGCGGAGACGGTCTGGTTGTATGGCGTGGCGATGCCAAGGCGCTCACCGAGTACTGGCACCATGCCGTTGATGGCGTCGATCTCGGACGGCCGCTCTGCCAGATGGTCCAGCAGCATGGATGGCCGGGCCGCCCGAAGACCGGTGGCGAACTCGGTCACGTAGGCCACCGGATCATCGAACGAGAAGTTGATGTCCATGGCACTGCCAATGGCGTACACCTCTTTGGTGCAGCCAAGCGCCACCTGCCACCGCTCCTCATCGTCCATCAGCTCACCGACCGTGCACCGAAACACAGCGCAGGGGCCGCTGAGCGTCGCGTTGCACATGAACTTCTCCCAGATCAGCTGGTCGATGTCGCCAAACCCGGAGACGTCAAAACCAGCGTCCTGCCACAGCGTGACCAGCGAGGCCAGGCGATCGGTCAGCCCGCCGTTCAACTCGCCGAGGCGAATCAGGCGCATCCCGTTGTGGTGGGCGTGACCGGGGCCTTTCATCGACGCGCCGAACCCCTCGGCAACGCCGAGCACCACGTTGTCGGTCGCCATGTGAGTGGCGATGCGCTCACCGGCCCCCAAACCGTTCTGGATGGTCAGCACGACCGAATCGTTGTCCATGACCTCGGAAATGGCCTTGGCCGCTGCTGCGACGCCGTCGGCTTTCGTTGCCAGGATGTACAGGTCGCATCGGCCAGCATCGGCGAGGGTGGTCGACCCGGTGATGGTGGTGACGGTCCGGTCGCCACTGGCTCCCTCCACCCGCAGACCGGAGGTGTTGATGGCCTCGATGTGATCGTCCCAGGTGTCGATGGCCCACACCTCGTGGCCGGCGTCGGCCAGCAGCGCTGCATAGATGGACCCCATGGCGCCGGTGCCGACGACGGCAATCTTCATTGGGTCAGCCTTCCTTGACGCCAGCGTCGAGGTTGTTGACCATCGTCCTGGCAATCACCTTCAGGCAGAGCGTCTCATCGGCTCCCTCAAAGATGCTCAGCACCCGAGCATCGACGAAGTACCGACTGACCGGGTACTCCTCGGCGTAGCCCATGCCGCCGTGAATCTGCATTGCTTCCCTGGTCACCCACTCCGCCGCTTTGCACACGTAGGCCTTGATCATCGACGCTTCCATTTTGCCTTCGCCCTTGGCCATCATCCGGCCGACCGAATATGCGAACTGGCGAGACGCTTGAATGATCACCGCCATCCGGGCCAGCTTGGCCCGCGTCAGCTGGTACTCGCCGACCGGTTGACCAAATACCACCCGATCCTCGGAGTAGCTCTTGGCCGCCTCGTACGCGGCCTGCATGACGCCGACCGCTCGGGCTGCCGTCTGCAGTCTGCCGTTCTCAAAGCCGGCCATCTGATAGTAAAACCCGCGGCCCTCACCCTCGGTCTCGCCGATGAGGTTCTCCGCGGGTACAAACCAATCGCTGAAGGCAATCTCATAGGAGTGCATGCCGCGATAGCCGAGGGTGTCGATTGGGCGGCCCTCCATCGTTCCGCCACCGGGCACTGGATCGCTGGCGTCCTGGGTCAGCTCGAAGCCGTGACCATCACCGCGCTCCTTCGGAACGATGAAGATGGAGAGGCCGCGATGGCCCTTGGAACGGTCCGGGTCGGTCCTGGCGATCAACATCAAGATGTCGGCCCGGGCCGCAAATGTGCACCACGTCTTGACGCCGTTGATCAGCCAGCCGCCCTCGGTTGGTGTTGCGGTGACCTTCACCCCGGCAACGTCGGAGCCGTAGTCCGGTTCGGTGACCGCAACGGCATTCATGACCTCGCCCGCAGCGAGTCGCGGCAGCCACTCCTGTTTTTGAGCTTCGGTGCCACCTGCCTCCAGCGCCCTGGCCAGGATCTCCGGTCGGGTGATCAACGACCCGGCGGCTCCGAGCGAGGCCCGGCTGAGTTCTTCGGTAGCGATGACCATGCCGTAGAAGTCGGACTCGCCGCCGGTGGCGAACCCGCCGTACTCCTCGGGAATCGACAGACCGAACAGCCCCATTTCGGCCAGCCCGCCGATGAGCGATTCCGGGATGTCGTCGTTCGTCCGGTGGATGTGTTCTGCCTCGGGAACCACCCGGTCTTCGGCGAAGCGACGGAAGGTTTCCTGCACAAGGTCGAACTCTGGGTCGAGGTGGCGAGGGCCGTCCTCGAACGCCATGTCCGCCAGCAGCTGCGGGTCTCGCCACGTTGCGACAAACTCGGCTGTGCTGGCCAGCGCGTCTGGCTCGACCCCCCACAGCTTCTCTCGCCCCCAGAGCTTCGCCCCGAGCTCGGCGATCACGTCAGCGACGAACACGCAGGTCATAGCGGCTTCAAGGTCGCCCTTGGCCCCGTAGTCGATCATCGAGCGGGCGGTTTCAAGTGACGCGGCACCGTGAGCGAGGTCATAGGCCAGGACCTGATCGGCATCGATGGAGGACGTTTCGGCCAGTCGGATTGTGCCCGCCCGGACGATGGCGGTTCCGGCCTCGATGGCCGATGCTGCCTGCTGGAGATCTGGTTCGCTCATAGCGCTCGACAATAGATCGGCAAAGCGATGTGACTCACATCCGGCTTGACCCTCGGTGACCGGCCCCCGCTAGCCTCTGGCCAGGAGGTGCCACAATGGCAGTACACGAGCGACCCTTCGGCCGCTATCTAGAGGATTTCGAACCCGGTGACATCTACCGGCATTGGCCCGGCAAAACCATCACCGAAGCCGACGACCATCTCTTCTGCATGATCACCATGAACCACCACCCGTTGCACACCAACGAGTGGTTCGCCCAAAACGAGACCGTGCACGGAAAAAACGTTGTGGTCGGCAACCTGGTGTACTCGCTGGTGCTCGGCATGAGCGTGCCGGACGTATCCGGAGCGGCAATCGCCAACCTGGAAGTGGAAACCCTCCGCCACTCGAAGCCAACGTTTCACGGCGACACGATTTACGCCGAGACGAAGGTGCTGAGCAAACGGGAGTCCTCCAAGGGCGACCGGGGGATCGTTGAGGTCGAGTCGAAGGGCATCAATCAGCGGGGCGAAGAGGTCTGCTACTTCAAGCGCAAGGTGCTGGTGTGGAAGAAGGACGCCGTCCCACCGCGCAAGCGTCCCTATGGCGACGAGGTCTGGGCTGACGAGGAATAGTCAGCTGAGCCGAACATGACCGAGCAGTCGGCACGAGGTCGCCTGGTCGCGGTCGAATTGGAACGCTGGTTCGCTGAGCACGGTCGGGACCTGCCGTGGCGTCGGACCCGTGATCCGTGGGCGATCGTGGTAGCGGAAATGATGCTGCAGCAGACTCAGGTGGCGCGGGTGATCGAGCGATGGGAGCGTTTCCTCGCCCGCTTTCCCTCCGCGGCGGCCTGTGCGGCATCGCCAACGGCAGACGTCATCGACGAATGGTCGGGGTTGGGCTACAACCGCCGGGCGGTGTTTCTCCACCGGATGTCGGTGTCGGTGACTGAGGAGCACGACGGGCAGTTTCCAACCGAGCTCAAGGCACTGTTGGCGCTGCCGGGGATTGGCCCGTACACGGCGAGAGCGGTTCGGGTCTTTGCCTTTGAGCAACCCGAGGCTGTGCTGGACACCAACGTGGCCAGGATCCTTGCCAGGACGCACGGCCACACGATGGCGGCGCGTCAGGCCCAGGAGTTGGCGGACGCAAACCTCGGCGAAGATCCGTGGATATGGAATCAGGCGCTGCTCGACGTCGGGGCTGGCTTCTGCACGTCGAGGAACCCGGCCTGCGGGTCGTGCCCGTTCCAAGGCGTGTGCGCCTGGTCGATGGCGAGCCACCCGGACCCGGACCCGGCGAAGGGGTCGGCCGGGGTGTCGAAGAAGCAGTCGACCTTTGGCGGTAGCGACCGGCAGGGGAGAGGCAAACTGGTGAAGGCCCTCCGGTCCGGTCCCGTTCAGCGCAACGACCTGGCGACGGTGATGGGCTGGCCGGACGATCCGGACCGAGCCGGGCGGGTGGCAGACACCCTCGTCCGAGACGGTCTTGTCGACCTGGCTGGCAGCGTCTTTCAGCTCTCAGGCGCCGAGCCGAACGCAGCCGGAAGTTAAGCGGCTAGCCGTACCAGCTAAAGAAGACAGCCCACAGCTGTTCGGGATCGAAGGGTGGCTCCGAAAGAACGGTTTCGCAACTGGTGACGGTTTGCGCTGCATCTCCGCATGCGTCGACTCCTGAGCCGCCGAAGATCAAGCCGTCGAAGTTGAAGGAAGCAAAGATTTGATCGTCACCGTCGTTTCCTTCGATCCGCTCTGCTGGATTTTCGGCATAGATCTGGCCCGTTACGCTCCCCGCCGCCACAAGTTCCTGGCTCGACAAAGTGTAGCCAACTCCTCGACATCAAGCCTGTGGGCGCGGACCAGCGAGCCTTTGCAGGCTCGGCTGGTCAGGTTGCGATGTTGCCGGAAGCGTCTTAGGCGACGGTGAGGCGTTCGATGAGTGCGTCGACCGCCTTCTCGGCGATGGTGCGCATCTCGTCGTCTGTCCGGTCCTGAATCGGGTGCTCTACGAACACCCGCTCCGGCTGGAACCCGAGGGCATCGCCCTGGGTGGCGGCAGCGTCAACAAAGACGCTGCTGGCAACGAAGACGCCGGGGACGCCGCGTCGCTCGATGTCGGTGATGTCGTGCACACTGCACGACGTGCAGCTGCCTCAATCGGCGAGCGCTTCGATCACCGCATCACA
>CAZSTV010000081.1:8080-21316 GCA_964609665.1 uncultured Acidimicrobiaceae bacterium | reverse complement strand
GATCAAGGCCGCGGCGGTGGTGCAGCGCATCGCCGAGTACTCGCCGCCACCACGGTTCGGCGAGTTGTGGACCGAACAGGTGGAGGGTCTGCCGATAGACGCCGAGACCAAGGCAGCGATGCTCAACCCCGACACCCTCGACCAACTATTGGCCGAGATGCCGAATACCGGAACCGCTGCTTTCCTGCACGCCTGTACCCACACCACGTTCTCGGCCAACCTCATCGACGGCGGCCGCATGAAGGCCAACGTGATCCCCGATGCCGTGGAAGTCCAGGTCGACATCCGCACGCTGCCAGGCGAAGATGCCGCAGCTGTCCAACACCACCTGAACGAAGCCCTTGGCGACATGGTCGACCAGGTGGAGGTGGAGATCCTCATGAATGATCCGGCATCGATCAGTCGTACGGACAACCCGCTGTGGGAGAGCCTTCATCGAGCGGTGACCAAACCCTTCCCGTCAGCCCGATTGAGCCCCCAGTCAACCGTTGGCTTCACCGACGCCCGGGTGTACCGCAACATGGGGGCGGTCGCCTATGGAGCCGGCCTGTTCAGCCCGGACCTGGACCGCGGTGACTTTTCCAGCAGATTCCACGGCAACGACGAGCGGATCGATGTTGAGTCGCTGCGGTTGAGCACCCAACTGTGGCTGGACGTCGCCACCGACCTCATGTCGTGACAGGTCGTGAGTGCCTGAAGATGTCGTGAGTGCGTGAAGATGTTCTAGAATTCCGATCTGAGATTCACCGGGGGTTGCGGCCAAGTTTTCGCCGCTGACGGGAATGAACACGGGTCGGTCGGCGGTTACCAACCAATCCTTTGGACACGGAGAGAGGCCAGATGTCTACCAAATCGAAGCGAATGACAGAGACGAAGAGCCACGACCGGTCGGCGCTTATCCAGTGGCTTGCGCTCGGACTGCTTGCGGCTCTCGGTCTGATCGCCGCTTTCGTGCTCACCGACGGTGGCGGCGGCTACGGCGGCCACAGCGGCGCACCGGCCTCGGTGAGCCAGCAGTACTGATTCTGCGGCGCTACCAAGCGCTGCGGGCCACCTGGCCCACCCCTAAGAGCCTCCCCGAGTAATTGGAGCGTCGTTTGGCGCGCTAGCATTCATCTGGAGCCAGACAATGGGTAGTTGTCTGGCCAGATCCCGGCGGAGGAACGTTGCCGACTAACAGCCATCCGGCCAGAACAGCAAGGCGAGCCGCGGGGCTTGTCGGTGCCACCGGGTTCGCCGTCATGGTGGCCACCATTGCTGATGGCTCCACCGAGGTGACAAACGTCGACGCTGGCGCTGCATTCGCCCTTGGCGCTCAGAATGCGGGTCAGGCGGCGCTGAGCCTGGAAGGTGGCGGACTGGCCGGCAGCGCCGCAGCCACACCGGGAACACCGGCTCAGGCGCCCGAGAATACCGAGCCAGCCGCGCCGGCCCCACAAGAGTCGACCGTGACGCCATCTTCGGAGACCACCGCCAGCACCGTGGCTGCGGCCGAGGAACCGGAACCAACAGCGGCCCCAACCTCCGATTCTGTCTCGACACCAGACTCGGTGAGTACCCCGTCGGTGACGGCGTCATCGGTGACGAGCTCCTCGGTCGATACTTCGGAGACCTCCGCCACCACGGCACCGCCTGCGACCGATTCAACAGCAGCGCCGGAAACCTCGGCGACCACCGTGGCGGAGACAACTACGACCGTGGCCACCACCGCCCCGCCCGAAACCACCACAACGACCGCGCCGACCACCACCACCGATTCGACAAGCTCGGGGAGCTAGTGTCGACCGCTCCAGCCGACCGATCCTTCGCCGTCATGGGCACAACGGCACAAATTCGTCTCGTCGACGGCTCGCCCGAGCTGCTCGACAGAGGCCACGCCCGACTTGCGGCTCTCGAGCAGCGGTGGAGCCGGTTCTTGGGCGACTCTGAGCTTTCGCATCTGAACCGTAGTACAGGCGTCCCCGTTGTCGTGTCGCCAGAGACGTACCAATTGGTCTCGCACGCCATCGACGCCTGGCGCCTCACCGACGGCAGCTTCGACCCGACCGTCGGAGCGACGATGGCGGCGTGTGGGTATGACCGGCCGCTGAAATCGATAGATCGGTCAGCTCCGGTCGACTCGGGCCACTATCGCCCCGCCCCGGGTCCCGACGCTGTGGTCCTACACCCCTATGCTTCCGCGGTGGAAGTACCCGAGGGCACGCAACTGGATCTCGGCGGCATCGCAAAGGGTGCCGCGGCAGACCTGGTGGCAGCCGAACTCCTGGCCGACGGAGCGGCCGGCTGCCTCGTCAACGTTGGCGGCGACATCGCGGTGGCAGGCACGCCACCCCGACCAGAGGGATGGCAGATCACGCTCGACTGCCCGGGTAGTGACACCACCATGCAGATCGGCATCCGTCAGGGCGCTATCTGCACCTCAACAAGGATACAGCGCACTTGGGGCGCGTCAGGGACTCCGCCGGAGCATCATCTGCGAGACCCTCGATCGGGAGCTCCGCTGTACGCCGGTCTGGCATCGGTCACCGTCGTCGCTTCCCGAGCGGTACAGGGTGAGGTGTTGACCAAAGCAATTTTCGCCGCGGGCCCTGAACAGGGCCGAGCAATAGCGGAGCGTTCGCAGGTCACCGGGGTGCTCGTCACAGACAGTGGAACGGTCACGCCGATGCCCGGACTCGAGCCGTTCCTTGCCGCCGCCCTCGACCGCGAGCCGGTGTAGCACGCCATGTCCGATCAGTTCTTCTGGTATGTCACCCGGTCGGCCGCGCTCATCACCTGGCTGACATCGGCGGCGTCGATCCTGGTCGGCCTCATGACCTCATCACGGGTACTCGGCCGCCGGCCGACAATTCCGTGGCTGGTCGATCTCCACCGCATGTTCGCAGCCATGACCATGACCTTCCTGGCCATACACATGGTGAGTCTGTGGCTCGACAGCTTAGTACGGTTCCGTGTAGACGACCTGCTGATCCCCTGGGTGGCCGATGTCCCCGGGCTCACCAAAAGTTCGATCGCCTACGGCGTCATCGCCGCCTGGTTGGTGGCCGCCGTGCAACTGACCTCGCTGGTCAAAGACCGGATGGCCGAACGCCTCTGGCGTTCAATTCATCTGCTGTCGTTCGTAGTGCTCGGTCTTGGAACCCTTCACGCAATACAGGCCGGATCTGACATAGACAATCCAATCGTGCTTGGGCTTGGCGTCTCGGTTCTGACAGCGGTGCTGCTTGCAACCGTTATGCGGGTGCTTCGCTATCGCCAGCAGCGAAATCATCAGGTGGTGGTTGATGATGAGAGGCCGGTGCGACGAGATCCCCGAGCACCCGTGGGTGCCAGCATGGGGTCGCCACAACAGCACCATCAGCCGGCCAGCCAGCCGCCCTCCTACGAACAATTCCAACCACAGCAGTACCCGCAGCCCCGGCACGAGCCGCAGTACGAGCAACCGCAGTACCAGCAACCGCAGTACGCCCAGCCCAAGTACCAGCAACCGGACTACCCCCAGCCCGGGTACCAGCAGCCCGGGCACCAACAGCAGCCCCAGTACCAGCAGCCCGAATACCAGCAGCTGCAGTACCAGCAGGCTGAGTACTCCCAGGAGCTGCAGAGCCCCCCGCAGGCGCCACCGGCGCAACATCACGAGCCGGTCGCCCATCCCGAGCAGACGCCTCCGCCCCAGGCCCGATCGCTCCCGCCGTTGCAAGTTCCCGACGGCTGGCCTCCCGATCAGCGGCATCCAGACGGCGACCGTCCCGATCAGCCGCCGCGCCGCTGACCGACCGGCTCAGCTCCAGCGCAGCCGGAACCATGCGGTGGTGGACTCGCCAGCCTCAAGCACCGTTGGCGTCCGGTTGAAGACATCCGGCGCATCGGTTTGTGGCTCGATGCAGAGCGCATGCTCGGGCTCGGTGTAGATGACCCAGTGATCGCAGCTCGACGTCAGCTCGAGGTCGATGACCCCCGGCCACGAAATGACCGGCTCCCGCCCCAGTGCCACGAAACAGTTGTCCCAGGGGCCCGGCGGGGGAGTGATTCGGGCACCGGTCGGGATGGCGGTGTCATCGAGCTCGTACATGTCGCACGGCCCGTACGTCAGCTGGGCCTCAGTCCGGCCCTGTGGACCATCGAGATAGCGGTTGAACCAGGGGTGCCAGCCCAGCATCACCGGCATCGACTGGGTCGCCTCGACCGTCATCGAGATGAGCAGGTCGGCGTCGCTTAACTCGAACCGTTGCGTGACCCGTCCGCCGAGCGGCCACGGCTCGCCGAGTTCCAGCGAGATCGTTTGTTCGTCCACGACCGTCCAGGGTGAAATGAACCCAACACCGTGAGCCGAATGGGGTGGCAGATTGCGCGGAAGCTCATAGGCAATTTCCCTAAATCGGAAGATCCCATTCCGTACCCGCCCCGCCCATGGGACCATTGGGTACGAGCCCCACTGCAACGTTCCAAGGGTCGACTGCGCTACCAACAGCTGGTGGTTCTCGACGTGCAACGACGACAGCCGACCACCATTCGCCGTGTCCACGACCACCGACGCCACTCCGGACCCAAGACGCAACTCACTCATAGATACCCGACCTGCCACGTAAGAACACAGGCCCCAGACAATACTGGGGGCGGGAGGACAGACCATGACCGATGTGAAGGACCAGGATCCAATCGACCTCCGGTCGGCTGAGGAGCCGTCCATCGCCGAACCTGTGGTGACCGGCGCCCCGCCGGTGCTCGTCGGCGAGACCGTGCCCCCACCGCCAAACCCCGTGCAGGATGACCTACGGGTTGGCCCGCCAACAATTGCGCCCCGAGTCCCGAGAGAGCCTTCGCCATTGGCACCGGCGTGGTTGATCGCGGCAGGCGCTGCGGCCATCGCTGCCGACGTAGCCCTGCGCCGAGCACCGTGGAACAATGTTGCCGCCACCATCTTGATCGTGACGCTGGCCGCCGGCCTCCTGGCCTCCGGTTACTTGCGGACCGGCGCCAGCCGGTTCATGGCCGGTGCGGCGGTCTTCTTCTCCCTTTTCCTCGCACTTCGCACCGAGCCGATTCTGACCACGTTCAACGTCTTCGCCGCCTGCGGTTTGCTGGTGTTCGCCGCCATCCACGGTCAGGGGCGGTCATTCTGGAACCTGCGTCCATTCCGACTCTTCGCGGACGCCGTCGCCGTGCTCTACGAGAGTGTAGTTGGCATCGGCGAGGTGCCCGCCGAAATCGGCGCTCGGTATCGGGTGGCAAAGGAGCAGGCGGAAGCCAAAGAGACCAACACGATGTACGCCGTGATGCGCGGCCTTGCAATCGCCGTGCCGGTGGTGCTGGTGCTCGGCCTGTTGCTGGCATCGGCCGATGCGGTCTTCCAATCATTCTTCAGCGGCTTTGGTGCGGTGGACGCTGGAGCGCTCATTGGACACCTGGTGCTCTTGGTCATCGGCGCCTACGCCATGATGGTGCTGATCAGACTGGCCGCCACCGAGGGCGGAGACGAGCCGACGGAACGTGCCCCGTCGCTGGGCCATATCGAAGCTCTGGTCATTCTCATTTCGGTGAACCTGCTGTTCGCCGCCTTCGCCGTCGCACAGCTGATGACCGTTCTGGGCGGTGCCGAGGATGCCCTCGGCCGCGCCGGCCTTGACCCCAAGCAGTTCGCTCGACAGGGCTTCTTCCAGCTGCTGTGGGTCGCCGGGCTGACGCTCGGGCTCCTCATGACCCTCCACGTGGTGACCCGGGGCATCGAAGCGGCCCGCTCTGCGGTTCGGGCGCTGTCACTGCTCACCGTTGCACTCACGCTCGCCATCGTCGCCGTGGCCTTCACCAGGATCAGCTTTTACATCAACGATGGCGGCCAGACGCCGCTGCGGCTCTACAGCGCAGTGTTCTGCCTGTGGGTTGCCGTTGCGTTCGTAGCGGTTGCGGCCCGCATCTGGGGCTACCGACCGAGCACGGCCTGGCTGCTGCCGCTATTGCTCGTCTCGGGGCTGATCATGCTCGGCGGACTCAACGTTGCGAACCCCGAGAGCATCATCGCTCACGACAACATCAACCGAGACCACGATGCGCTCTTCTGGCACGTAGAACAGGGTCAGTTCACCGGTGACGGGCAGGCGGTCCTGGCGTCCAATATTGACCGGCTGTCACCGGATCTGGCGGAACGTGTCACCGAGTCGGTGTGCGAACAGTACTCGTGGTACGACTATCAGTCCGGCTGGCTCAACTTCAATCTTGGCAAGTGGCGAGCCGAGAATTCTGTACCGGAACTCTGCGGCTGACGCCCCCCCTCGGCGCTAGCGCCGCTGCTGTCCATAGCCCAAACGCCCGCTGACGTTTACGCCCGACGAGCCCAGACGGCATAGAGCGGGTCGCCCGGGCGTTCCGGTGGACCCGAGGCTGCGGCCTGCAGCTCGACCCATGGGCCCGACAGCCGGAAATACTCCGACACGATGGCGATGTGGGTCTGATCATCGGTCTGGGCCCAGCCCTGTATCACCTTGCTCGGGAAACAGCGGTTGGAGAACGTCGTACAGAACGGTGCGCCCGGTTTCAAGACCCGGGCCACTTCGTCGAACACCTCTAGCGGTTTGTTCAAATAGTCGACCGATACACAGCAGGTCGCGCCATCAAATGAGTTGTCGGCGAACGGCAGTTGCTGATGGCGGTTCAGGTCGACCACCACGCCACCCCGTGCAGCCTCGTTTGCCGCTAGCTCTTCGCCGTTGCGACCGGCGACCACCAAGCTTTCGGGCGGGGTGCGGAAATGCGAGATCCAGGAGCTCATGAGGTCCAGAATCCGTCCGTCCAGCCCAAGATCGCTGTAGATCTCGCCGACCGAGGCAATGGCGCCATCGTCGATGTGGGTGACGAGGCGCGGGTCGGTGTAGAACGCGCCGTCGTCGTTCTCGTCCATTCTTTTGAAGAACCCGTCGGGGAATTTGCTGTACCGGTCCTCGACCGGCGCAGGATCAGAGTTCGACAATGGACAGCTCACCGTCGGCGTAACGCTGCCTCAGAACCTTCTTGTCGAACTTGCCGACCGAGGTCTTTGGCACCTCGTCCACCGTTGCCCACCGCTCGGGAACCCACCACTTCGCCACCTTGTCACCGAGGTAGGTTTGCAATGACGCCATGTCCAGCTCGCGGCCGTCCGCGGCCACCAGACAGGCGAGGGGTCGCTCATCCCAGCGATCATCGGGGACGCCAACCACCGCTGCTTCGAGCACATCGGGGTGCCCCATCAGCGTGTTTTCAAGATCCACGCTGGAGATCCACTCCCCGCCGGACTTGATCACGTCCTTGGCCCGGTCCGAGATCTGCACAAAGCCGTTCGGTTCCATCGTGCCGACATCACCGGTCCGGAGCCAGCCATCGTGGAACTTCTCATCGGAGGACTCCAGGTAGTAGCTGCCGGTGATCCACGGACCGCGGATCTCTATCTCACCCTGGGCCTCACCGTCCCACGGCAACTCGGTGCCGTCGTCGGCACAGATGCGCATCTCAACGCCCGGCATCGGCCGACCCGTCCTGGCCCGCCACTCCATGGCTTCGTCGTCGGCGGTTCCTCGCGGCACATGGGCGATGGCGGCAAGTGGGCTGGTCTCGGTCATGCCCCAGGCTTGCACCACCGGCACGCCGAACGTCTCATCGAAACCTTCGATGAGGCTGCGGGGCACTGCGGAACCGCCGCACACCACCTGGCGCAGCGAACTCAGATCGGCGTCGGGCCGGTTGGTCAAGATGTCGTTGAGGATTGTTGGGACAGCGCCGGAGTAGGTGGGCTTGGTCGCTTCGATGATCTCTGCCAAGGGGCCCGCCTGCAGGAACTGCTGTGGCATGACCATGTCGGCGCCGACGGACCACCCGGCGTATGGCATCCCCCAGGCGTTGGCGTGGAACATCGGCACGATGACCAACAGCCGGTCGTACTGGGAAAAGGCCATGGCCTGGGCCGAGGCAATACCGAGGGTGTGCAGATAGCTGGACCGGTGGGAGTACGCAACACCCTTGGGATTGCCGGTCGTGCCGCTGGTGTAGCACATCGCAGCAGCGGAGCGTTCGTCAACCTCGGGGTAGACGTAGCCCGGCTGCTGGGCCGACAGCAGCTCCTCGTAGTCGAGCGTGTCGCCGAGCATCGACCGGTCAGAGTCACCGCCGTCGTCGACCACGATGAAGTGCTCAACGGTGGTCAGGTCCTGACGGTCCTTGGCCAGGAGGGGAATCAGTGAGGCGTCAACGATGATGACCTTGTCCTCGGCGTGGTTGATCACATACGAGAGCTGTTCGGGAAAGAGACGGATGTTGAGCGTGTGCAGTACGGCCCCCATGCTGGGGATGGCCATGTACGCCTCGAGATGATGCTGGTTGTTCCAACAGAAGGTGCCGACCCGGTCGCCGACACCAACGCCGAGGTCAGCAAGGGCAGCAGCCAACTGATCGGCTCGGTCACCGACCTGAGCAAAGGTTGCCGTTACCGGCCCATCCGAGGTCCACGTGATGACCTCGGCATCTGCATGAACCCGCCGACCGTGCTGGAACAGCGAGGCGATGTTGAGGGGGAAGTCCTGCATCGTGCTCTGAATCATCCGCCCATCGTGGCCGACGATGGCCATCTATGCCAAGCGGAGACGACACTCTGCCTCGAATGTTTTTACGTCGATCAGAGCCGATCGGATGCAGCGAAAAAAGAAACCGCAGGAACTCGCGCAACCTGCATCTACCAGCTCCGGACCCGACGTAGGAGACCGGTATACGCACCCGGCGGGTGTCCTCCTCCGGAACTACTTGCAATGAAAGGCAACATCATGCGCAATACCGCTCGACTGCTCGCAGCCACCATCGCTGCAGTGATCGCACTCCCATTCCTCTTCGCCAGTCCGGCCGCGGCCGACGACGGCCCTCGCATCCACCTGATCCACGGCATCCCCGGCGTCGACGTCGTCGTTGAAGCCGGCGGGGAGAACGTCTTCGAGGACTTCTCCTTCGGTGACACCCAGGATCTTTCCGGTCTTGCCGGAGCAACGCTTGAAGGCCTCAAGGTCAAAGCAGCCGGAACCGACACGGTCGCCATCGACGCCGGTGACGTCGCACTTCCCGCCTCCGGCAACTACACCGTGATCGCCCACCTGGACGCTGACGGTACGCCGACAATCGGTGTGTTCGAGAACGACGCCTCGGTGATCGCAGCAGGCGAAGGTCGCCTCACGGTGCGCCACACCGCCGCTGCCCCGTCGGTCGACATCTTGGCAAACGGTGACGTTGCGTTCGCTGCGGTGACCAACGGCAACGGTGGCACCGCAGACCTCGCGGTCGGCACGATTTCGGCAACCGTCGTCCCCGCCGGTGAATCCGAGCCGGTCGTCATCGGCCCGGCTGACCTTGCCATCAAGGACGGCGAACACCTGCTGGTCTACGCCGTTGGTTCACTCGAAGACGGCAGCCTTACCGTGCTGACCGAGACCATCGAGGGTCTCCACAGCAGCCCGGCCCAGGTCAACACCGGTAACAGCCTTCCGGCCTCGTCTCAGTCGACGATGGTGGCCATGGCGCTGATCGCCGGTTTCGCAACCTTCGGTCTTGCCGGTGCCTTCGCACTCAACGCCCGCCGGGTTCGGGCCTAGCAGCTACTCAGTCCACACCGGTACAGGCGGAGATCGCTTCGATGACACCTTCCACGCCCAAATGCATCGGAGCTCCGCTCCGGCTGGTAGCACTCCTTCTGGCAGTGCTGCTGGCCGGGGCGGCCTGCACCGCAACACCGGACGCCGCGTCGGATGATGTGGCGGGGGCTCAGACCCCAACCGGGACCGACGAGCCAAACAGCGGCTCGCCCGCTGACAGTAAACCTTCGAATGACGGTGACTCGACAGACGCCGTGTCCGGCCCGGAGACCGGCGTCGTGGACCTCGGGTCCGGCAGTCTCGCTGACCTCATCACCGAGCTGCCGCCGGCGCCAACCGGCCTCCCGGTCCCGGAGGCGCCCCGCCGCCAACCCATCGGCCTCACGATCGACGCCCTAGGAATCGATGTGGCCACCGTCATTGACGTTGGGGTTGAAGAAAACGGCGACATGGAAATCCCGCCTGCGGACGAGGTCGGTTGGTACGGGTTCGGCCCGACCCCTGGCGACGTTGGCTCCTCGGTCCTCGCCGCCCACATCGCCTTCGACGGTGAGAACGGTGTCTTCGTCAACCTGGACAAGCTGGAGCTTGGCTCGGTCATCCGGGTCACCTACGACGACGGCACCACCTCCGAATTCGAGGCGGTGAGCAAAGAACAGTACGACAAGGACGAGCTACCGGACTCAATCTTCGCCAGAGACGGCGACCCGCGGCTCGTCCTGATCACCTGTGGCGGCGACTTCAATCGCCAGGTCAGTTCCTATGAGGACAACGTGGTGATCTACGCCAACCCGATCAACCGGGGTTGAGCCGGCCCAGTCCTTAGGATGAGGCGATGGACGTCTCAACCGGACTGCTGCAACCTGACGAGGCCGAGGCGGATGCACGGCTGCGGGCTCAAGCTTTTCAGCACAGCCTCGGCCCGTACTACGACCCCGAGACCCCGGTGGTGTCCGGCGACCGGGTCCATGTGGCACGCAGCGCTTCCAAGATCGTCGGCACGGCGACCGTACTTCCCCTTGGCCAATGGTTCGGTGGAGTGGCGCTACCGATGGGCGGCGTTGCCGGGGTCGCCGTCGCCCCCGAGGTACGCGGTCATGGCGTTGCACGCCGATTGATGACCGAGGCGCTGGAGGCAATGCGGGACCGGGGCGAGATGATCTCCGCGCTCTATCCCACCGCCTCACCGCTCTACCGATCTGTCGGCTATGAGTTCGGTGGCCGATGGGAGCGGACCACCGTGAACGTGAGCCAACTGGCGCTACTCGCGGCCCGTCGACCGAAGGCCGACGCCGGGTTGGAGGTGGAGGCGCTTGCGCCCGGTGGTCTCCAGCGGCTGCGTCCGCTGTATGACCGACTTGCGGAGCAGTCCAACGGCTGGCTCGCTCGCAGCGACCTCTTCTGGGATCGGATGAACTTCCACCAGAACTCCACCAAGTCGAACACGTTCGGTTACGCCATCACCGATGGGGGAGAGGTGGTTGGCGGCCTGACCGTGGCCCATCGTCCCAGCGAGAATCGGTACATGTTCGATGTGGACATCGACGGCCCGTTCGCGTTGTCCACTTCAGCGTTCGATGTCGCCATCGATCTCATCGCTGGACTCGGGGCCACCGCCGAGAGGGCCTCGCTCGGTATGCCGGTCGAAACCGCGGCGATACATCTTCCCGGCGGCATTCTTGAACACCGGGAGTCCTGGCTCTGGATGTTTCGGCTCGTCGACGTGGGCGCTGCGCTGGCAACACGGGGCTACAACCCGACGGTGTCAGCGACGCTTCGTTTCAATCTGGCGGATCAGAGCGCCCCGTGGAACAACGGGTCGTGGGAGCTGTCGGTCGCCGGTGGCCGGGCGACAGCGGAACAGCGCTCGGCCCAGCGCGATAACGCTGTCGGGCTGAATCTTGACGTGCAGACCCTGGCATCGGTGTTTACCGGTTTCATCAGCCCGTGGGACCTTGCGACCGCTGGCCGGCTCCGTGGAGCCGACGTGGACACGCTCCACGTCCTCGACGCGCTGTTCTATGGTCGGCCACCCCGGCTCGTCGACTTTTTCTGACGGTGCTTCGAACTCGACTCGGCCTATGCCGAGCGGGCTTGGGCCACCGCATAGAACGCCACCGCGGCGGCAGACCCGACGTTGATTGAGTCGGTCAGGCCGGACATGGGAATCTTCACCCGTTTGTCGCAGGCGGCCATGGTCGCGTCGGTCAAGCCGGGACCTTCGGCCCCAAGCAACAGCGCGACCCGGTCGTCAGTGCCGTAGGACAACTCGTTGATCGGTACCGAGTCCGCTGCCGGGGTAAGGGCCAGCAGCTCGAAGTCGGCCTCTCTGAGCGGCGTCAGGCCGTCAGGGAACGGCTCAAGCCGCGAGTACGGGGTGGCGAACGCCTCGCCCATCGACACCCGGCCGCAACGCCGGTACAGCGGATCACAACAGGTCGGGTCCAACAGGTAGGCGTCGACGCCGAGCGCGATGGCACACCGGAGAATCACCCCGAGGTTTGTCGGATTGTTGACGCCTTCGATGACCGCAACCGTGGTGGCGCCGGCCAGCGCTTCGTCCACGCTCAGCAGTTCCTTGCGTTTGAAACAGGCCAGCACCCCGCGGTGGAGGTGATAGCCGGTGATGCGCTGGAGGACCTGGGGGCCGGCCGCGTACACCGGTATCTCCGGGTCTATGACCTCCGGCAGCGGCTTGGTCCGCTTGGCGTCGACAAGCAGGCTCTGCAGCTGATAGTCGGCCCGCAGCGCCCGCTCAACAACAATGTCGCCTTCGGCAACAAAGACGCCGGCCATGTCGCCGTCAGGCTGTTCCCGACGACGTCGGAGCACGTGGTCACGCAGACCCTGAAAAACCGCTATGCGCGGGTCTTCAGGGTCTTCTACTTCAACGCGCATGATGGGTCACCGCCCCGAAGGCTCAGGTGCCGAACCGCTTCACTCCCGGACCGACCAGATCGGTGAAGAGTCCGAGAACCTCGCCCTCGTTCGCGTGGCGACCGGTCGTGGCCTTGCTGTACAGCATCTCCCCGTCGACAGTGACGTCGAAGATTCCCTGGCCACCGGTGACAAGGCGGAGATCCGCAATAATGTGCTGGTAGTTGGCCAGCAAATCCCTGGTCACGCTCACGGCGTGATCGGAATAGTCTCACGGAACGCAGTAGGTGATTTCGATCGTGTGGCTCATGTCCGCCACGATATCGGGCGACCGACGGGGATCGCCGGGCGATTGTCTCGTGGAATCGGCCGTTGGCCACTACTCTGGGGCCCATGAAAGCGACTGTCGTCTACGAGAGCCTCACCGGAAACACCGCACTGGCCGGTCAGCTAATCGCAAAAGAGCTGACCGCTGCCGGCATCGAAGCGGTGGCATGCCCCATCACTCAGGTGGACCTGCAGTCCCTTTCCGAGTCAGACCTCGTCATCGTCGGCAGCTGGACCGATGGTCTCTTCTTCTTCGGTCAGAAGCCGGGCCGCGGCGCACGCTTGGCCAAACTCCCGGTGATCGACGGGAAGCAGGCTGCGGTGTTCTGTACCTACGCAATCAACGCCGGAAAAACCCTGCCGAAGCTGTCTCGAATCGTCAGGCTCCGCGGTGGAGACGTCATCGGCGGCTTCGCCATCAAGCGAAGCG
>CAZSTV010000081.1:0-8070 GCA_964609665.1 uncultured Acidimicrobiaceae bacterium | reverse complement strand
AACCGATAGACACGTCCGGTCTTCGAGGAACGGACCGACGGCCTGCAGTCCAATCGGCAGGCCCGAAGAGTGCTGCCCGATCGGCACGGCGGTCGCCGGCAGATAGGAAAGGCCAAAGAGGCCGACCCACCGCATCTGGTCGGTGTAGGGACGGTCCTGACCTGCGACCGAGATGGTCCTGGCGCTCATTGGGTGCGAATGGTCGTGGGGGATCGCAACGGTGGGGGAGACCGGGGCGAGCACAATGTCCCAGTTCTCGAAGAACTCTCGCCAGCGGGCCCGCATCTGCAAGCGACGCTCGTTTGCGGTCAGCCACTCCCGGTGTCTCATGGTTGCGCCTTCGACACCAAGCCCACCCGGCACCTCGTGACCGTCGGCGAGCGCAGCCGCCATCTCTTCAATTTCAGCCCTGCTGAACCCGCCGCACATCGCTCCGCCGAGCAGGCTGAGGAACGTCCGGTCGGCCTTGGCAAAGTCAAAGCCAACGGGGCGAGCGTCGAAGTCAACCTGTGCGCCACCTTCGCCAAGCGCGTTGGCGGTCTCGGTGATAGCGGCCACGATCTCGGGATCGACCGGGCAGTATTCGTCATCGGCGATGACCGCAACCCGAAGCCCGCTCGGGTCCGTGCCTCTGGCCTGCGGGAGCGACAGCGACCACGCACCCCGATGCCAGTCATCGGCCCCCGCCATGAGATCAAGCGCCATTTCACAATCATCCACGGTGCGGGCCATCGGTCCGATCACCGCAAGGTCTGCCTGGGTCAGCGTTCCGGGAGGGCCGGGGATCTGCCCTCGCCCGGAGACGATGCCGTAGCTTGGCTTGTGGCCAACAACGCCACACATCGCCGCGGGGTTGCGGATAGACCCGGCGATGTCGCTCCCGATCTCCAGCGAGGTGAATCCGGCGGCCAACGCCCCCGCAGAACCCCCGGAGCTTCCGCCGACCGACCGGGTGGTATCCCACGGGTTGTTCGACGTGCCGAAGACTTCGTTGAAGCTCTGAACGTCCCCGGCGTAGATCGGCAGGTTGGTCTTGCCGTATACCACCGCGCCTGCACGCCGCAGCGCCGCCACGCAGACCGCATCGCCCTCTGGCACGTAATCTGCAAGCTCGGGAGCGCCAGAGGTTGTGCCCATCCCGCCGACCATGAGCGAGTCCTTGATGGTGATCGGCACCCCGGCCAACGGTCCGAGTTCGGCCGCCCGCTTCGGGTCTCGCCGGGCAGCGTCAACCGCTTCCGCCTCGGTCATGGCCCGAGCCACGTCGCGGCTGACCACCACGTTTATCTCGTCATTGCGGGCGTCGACTCGGTCCACGACGTTCTGGAGCGCCTCCACCGCTGAAAGCTCGCCCGATGCGAGCCGGGCCGCCAGGTCGGTGGCCGAAAGGTAGTGAATCTCGTCGGCGTCGGAGGCCGGGGGAGCAGCGGTGTCTGAACTGTCTGGCATGTTTGGAACCTATCGCCTGGCCGCGACCGCTCAGCGGCCGAACAGTCCTAGGAGTTGGAGGCCGCCACCCGGGCGGTGTCTGGCTGATCGAGGTATCGCTCCGGGACGGGAAAGCCGAAGAGCTCGGCGCTGTTCAGGCCCAGGATCTTGGCCCGTTCGGCGTCGTCGAGGTGACCCATCATCCGCTCGATCGCCTCGGCCGAGTGCGGCCACGATCCCTCGTGGTGGGGGTAATCGTTCGCCCAGAGGAAGTTGTCGACCAACCCGTGATCCCTCGCAAGATCGAGCCCGGCCTGGTCCTCCTGGAAGCTGGCGAAACCCTGCCGCTTGAAGTACTCGCTCGGCAGGAGCTCCAACTTGGGACGTACCCACATGTGATGCTTCAGGTAGGCCTCATCCATTGCCTGCAGCGCCCACGCCACCCATCCGATGCCCGCCTCGATGCTGCCGAACCGCAACGTCGGAAACTGCTGCGCAACGCCGCTAGCGCAAATGTTGATCAGCGGTTCCATGGTCGGCGCCAGGGAGTGCACCGCGTAGTTGATGACTGCACCGCCCCGGCTCCGTGATGCTCGCGGGTCCCGCCCGGTCGAGACGTGGAAGGTGATCGGCAGGTCGACCTCGGTGATGACCGACCAGAGAGGGTCGAACTCTTTGAGGTTGTAGTTGAGGTCGGCGTGGTCTGGGGCACCCCATACCGGCTTGCACGGAAGGCTCAGCCCCCGGAAGCCCAGGTCGGCGCATCGCTCGATCTCGGCGATCGCCGTGTCGACGTCGGCTGGGGCAACGCAGGCCATCGGGGCTAACCGATCGTTGAAGTCGGCGAAGGTTTCCCACGCCCAATCGTTGTAGGCCCGGCACATCGCCGTTGAGAAGTCGGTGTCGGTAGTGGCCCAGATGGTCAGGCCCTTGTTCGGAAACAACACCTCGGCATCAACGCCGTCTGCGGCAAGATCAGCGACTCGCTCTTCTGGCGTGCGGCCGGATTGGTTCCTGAGCTGATCCTCGCCTTCGAACACCGTTTTCTGCAGCTTCAGTGGCTGACGGAAGCCCTCGGTCTTTTGGAATTGATCGCCCTTGCCGTCCAAGATGATGCCGGGCAGCCGTTCCGAGTATTGCTGATCCATCCGTGCCAGCAGGAAATCCCTCGGCTCCTGGACGTGGCCATCGGCCGAGACCATGAAGAACTTCCTGTCGGCATCGGGCCGCGGCGAACGTTCCCAGTCCTCGGCACCCGGCGTATCGAGACGCCAGCGGTTGTTCTGGTCAGGCGGTGGTAGAACTGCGGTCATCATGGCCCCCATTTCCGTGCTAGAAACGACGCTACCCGACAGCACTTTGGGCCGTCATTTTCGACGACCATCAAACTCTTCGGCAAACTCGTCGACAGGGTGTCCACCCACGGGGTGGTGCTCGGCGGGTATTGTCTCGTCTGCGACCCGGCAAGGGCTCTGCGAAGCGAACTGGAGATGGTGTATGTCGCGAAGTCGGATGATTGTTCTGTTGGTCGGCGGACTGGTGCTCTTGGCCGGTTGCGCTGATCGGCCGACATCAGCCGAGTTGACCGACTCGATTGTGCGGGCCGCTCAGAACGACCCCACCGTGTCGGTCACCGACGACGAAGCCGGATGTATCGCCCAGCAGTTGCTCGACACTGGCTTATCGGACACCACCATGGCTGGTTTGGCGGAGAATTTCGATCAGCCCGAGGTACTCTCAGCGGAAGTGGATGAGGTGGAACCGGCTGTCGCCGAAGCGGCAGCGGAGTGCCTCCAAGCAGGCTGAACCAATTGATCGACCTGGCGTTCAACACAGAAGTGGGCGAGGCGATCGGCGTTGGCGCGCCCCTCGTCGCCCTTGAAAGCACCATCTTCTCCCACCTTGGACTACCGTCGCCGTCGAACCTTGAGGCGCTCGACCGGGTCTATGCCGCCGTGCGAGGCGGAGGCGCCGTCCCGGCCCTCACCGCGCTGTTGGACGGTCGCCCTCACGTTGGGATCGAGTCCGACCTTCATGAGGTCATATGCGGGCCGACACGCAAGGTTGCGGCCAGAGACATCGGCGTGGCCCTCGCCCAGCGGTGGCCATACGGGGCAACGACGGTCTCAGCAACGGTGACCCTGGCCCAGGCGGCCGGCATCGAGGTATTCGCCACCGGCGGTCTTGGCGGCGTGCATCGAGGCTGGGCGGACTCAGGCGACATCAGCGCAGATCTGCCGGCGCTCGCCAACAACAAGGTCATCTCGGTCAGCGCCGGGGCAAAGGTCTTCTTGGACCTGCCGGCAACCCTTGAGTATCTCGAGACACTTTCGGTCCCGGTCATCGGCTGGCGTTGCGACGAGTTCCCAGCGTTTCACGCCCCCTCCAGTGGTCTTGCGTTGACCACCACCGCAGACACCGCAGCAGAGGTGGCAAGCATCGCCCGGCATCACTGGTCGGTCGGCGGTGGCGGCGTGGTGGTCGTGGCTCCTGTGCCGGAAAAGGACGGGATCCCGCTGCGTGAGCTGAACGCATTGGTCGACCAGGCGCTCGGTGTCACCGACTCACTTCCCATTTCCGGTCCGGCGGTTACGCCTGCGGTACTTGAAACCCTGGCCGAGGTCAGCGACGGCCGCACGGTCACGGCCAACCTCGCCCTCGCCGAGAACAACGCGGCGGTCGCGGCGGAGATTGCGGTCGCCCTCGCTGCTGACCCAGCACCGGTCTGAGAACACGGTGAGCAGCGAGGCGGGCGGCGATCCCAACCACACACCGCGAAGCGGCGAGACACCGCGAAGCGGCGAGACACCGCTAAGCGGCGAGACACCGCTAAGCGGCCAGATACCGCGCAGCGGAAAAACGCTCTTGTCCCATACGGTCGGCGATGTGGTGCTCAGCGCGCATGAGTGGCTTAGCCGCAAGGCGACCATCCACGCCCAGAGTCGCCGTGGCAAGAGGTTTGCGGCTTTCGGTAGGGGATCGGTGATGTGTTTCCCGCCTGCGGCCCTCTACGGCGAGTCAGCAATTCGCGTGGGCCGAGACACCCTGATCGGCCCCTACGTTTCTCTCTCGGCCGGTATGGCGCCCGGACAGGACCTGATCAGCGACGCCATCGTCACCATTGGGGATCGCTGCCTGATCGGCCGCAATTCGAGCATCGTCGGGCACCTGAGCATCACCATTGAGGACGACGTCTTCTTCGGGCCGAATGTCTATGTCACCGACCAGAACCACGGCGTCGACAAACTGGATGTGCCAATCGGCCGCCAGTCAGAACTTGAGCAGCCGGTGGTCATCGGTGAAGGGTCATGGCTCGGCACCAACAGCGTGGTGCTGCCAGGTGTGACCATCGGTCGACACGTCGCCGTCGGCGCCGGGTCGGTCGTCACGTCAGACCTTCCGGATAACGCCGTTGCGGTTGGTGTACCGGCTCGGGTCCTGCGGATCGCCGGAACGTAAGTGGCTGACCTCAGCCCGACACGAACAAGCGTGTCGGGCCGGGCATCAGCGATTGTCGACTACGGGTTGTTGACGTCGCGCTCGAACGGGTCGCACAGTTCGGGGTCACCGTTGTCAAAGCCTTCGAGGAACCATGTCACCCGCTGCTGCGATGAGCCATGGGTCCAGCTCTCCTGGTTGATCTGCATCCCTGCCTGGGCTTGCAGTCGATCGTCGCCGACGGACTCAGCCGCGGCGAGACCCTCTTCAACGTCTCCCCGTTCGAGAATCGGTTGCCCGGACTCTTCGGTGAGTCGCTGGGAGGCGGAGAACGCCCACACGCCGGCCAGACAGTCTGCCTGCAGTTCCTGACGGATGGCGTACTCGTTCTTGTTCCCTGGATCGTTGGCCTGCGCCTGGCGGACACCATCGCTGATGCCGGTGATCGACTGGATGTGGTGCCCGACCTCGTGGGCGACGACGTACGCCTGCGCAAAGTCACCCGGAGCGCCGAACCGGCGACTCAGGTCGTCATAGAACGCAAAGTCGATGTAGACCTTCCGGTCGTTCGGAGCGGGGCAGTAGAACGGGCCGACCGCAGAGGTCGCCCTGCCACAACCGCTGTCGACAGCGTCCTCGAAAATCACCAGCGAGGTCGGTTGATAGGCGAGGCCGGCCTGGTCGAAGTACTCGTCCCAGGTGTCCTGGATGTCGAACATGAGGAACTCCATGAACTCCAGGGTGTCCGCATCGGGGTCGATCACGTCCAGGCCGGACGCACCGACGGTCCCACCGTCGAGCGAGTTGGTGTCCTCGATGGCAAAGCCGCCACCGCCCGAGAGGGCCGGAATGCCGAAGATGGCACCGATGATCAGGAGGATCAGGCCACCGACGCCGCCAACGGCTTTGCCGCCACCGCCGCCTGCGCTGACGCGCCGTCGCCCGCCCTGTCCTCGCCTGTCGTCTACGTATTTCGCGCCCCGCTCTGCGGTTCGCTTGTCATACCGGACCATCGCCACTCCCTAACGTTTGCATCGCCCACCGGGGTTGCGCCTACCGGCGGCAGGCCCTGACCCAAGCATGTGTAACCGGGTCCACCCCATACCCAGGGGCCAGAACCAGCACTAGGTAGGGTAGCGGCGAGGAGAGGCGCTATCGCCCGAGCAGGCTCAGGCAGCCAGAGGGCGGCCGAACGGGGCGGCGCCCTGCCACTGCTTCATGAACGCCTCTGCTCGGTAGCAGGCGGCCAGGAACGGGCCATCGTCATGGGCGCCTGCTTCGGTGAGCAGGATGGCCACCATCGACACAATCTCTTTGATGATCGTGGCGTCATCGCCAGGCAGATAGCCCGCGACCAGACCACCCGCGGCGGAAATGAAGTCTGGCACAACGACCGTGTCACCCTTCTTCAGCAGCTGCGCCACCGCCTTTGTGGTGAACGGGATCTGCCCCCACGGAACAACGGCCTTGGCTTTGATGAAGTCCGTCCCCTGGTGGGTCAGAATGCCGGGCTTTGATCCGGCCAGGATGACATCGACGTCGGCGCCCCAGATCATCCACGGCTTCTCGTCGATCCCAGGCACCTCAACCACGGTGCCACCGACCGAACCAATCGATTGTGCAAGCGATGACGGTGCCGGTGATGCGTCGGTCTGCTCTATCGCAACGGTCTTGCCCTCAAGAGACCCGCCAACCGCCCAGCTTGCAGCGGCAACGACGCTGGCCGTTGTGGCCGAATCAGATCCGGCGAGCGGTCCGAGGCCTGCCAGGGCGTGGAGTGGACCGAGGTCAGATGCGGAGACGCCCTTGCCAGGATAGAGGTGGAGCTTTCCCGCCTCGGAATCGGCGGCAAGCTCAGAGGTCATCGCTTCGAGGGCGGCGGGGATGGCATCGTCGATGGCGTTGAGTCCGCCCGAGGCTCCGCTGCGCTCGATCTCCCATGACGCAAAGGAGTAACTGGCGGAGCGGGCCAGATCTCCTGCAGAACTCTGCAAGATCTTCTTGGCCCGACGAATCGGACCTGCCGCTGGCACATCCGCGAAGTCGACGATGACAAATCCATCGGTCGATTCCAGCTTCCTCACAGGCATCGTCGGTCTCCTTGGTGACAGCGATCGCGGGTTGTTCCCGCCCAATACTGGCAGAGTCCGGCCCGGGTCATAAACCCGAACCGGACTCTGTCAAAAAACATGTTTTGCAGTGGAGCGTGTGTCGCTCCAGATCAGAGCGTTCTAGGCGAACGGACCGGCGACGAAGGCCGAGGCAAACACGAGGCTCACGATGGTCATGACCTTGATCAAGATGTTCATGGCCGGACCGGACGTGTCCTTGAACGGATCGCCAACGGTGTCACCGACAACGGCAGCCTTGTGCTGATCGCCACCCTTGCCACCGTGGTTACCGGCTTCGATGTACTTCTTGGCGTTGTCCCAGGCACCACCGGCGTTTGCCATGAAGATGGCGAGCGCAAAGCCGCTGACCAGGGCACCGGCAAGGAAGCCGCCGAGTGCGTTGATGCTGATGAAGCCGATGATCAGGGGCACTGCAACGGCGAGCGCTCCCGGGATGATCATCTCTCGCAGCGAGGCTGCGGTGGAGATGGCGACACAGCGAGCGGAGTCCGGTCGAACGCCTTCGGCGCCTTCACGCAGGCCCGGGATCTCCCGGAACTGGCGACGAACTTCTTCGATCATCTTGTAGGCGGCCCGACCAACGGCGTCGATGGTCAGCGCTGCGAACAGGAACGGCAACATGGCACCGACGAACAGTCCGAGGAAGACCTCGACGTTGCCGATGTCGAGCGAGAACGTAATGTCCTTGCCCTCATCCGCTGCGGCCTTTGCCACTGCGAACTCGAAGCTCTTGAAGAGTGCGAGGGCGGTCAGCGCTGCGGAACCAACGGCGAAGCCCTTGGCGACGGCGGCGGTGGTGTTGCCGAGCGAGTCAAGAGCGTCGGTGACGTCGCGGACGCTCGGGTCCAACTCGGCCATCTCGGCGATGCCGCCGGCGTTGTCGGCGATCGGACCGTAGGCGTCGACGGAGACGACGACGCCGGTGGTGGCGAGCATGCCGATGGCGGCCACGGCGATGCCGTAGAGGCCGCCGATGCCGTCTTCACCGAAGGTCTGCTCGCCGCCCCAGAAGGCGATGCCGACACCGATGAGGATGAGTACGACCGAAGCGGCGACCGAAACCATTCCGGCG
>CAZSTV010000080.1:20433-21316 GCA_964609665.1 uncultured Acidimicrobiaceae bacterium | reverse complement strand
CCGGTGGTCAGGTCATCTCCGAGGAAGTCGGCCTCAAGCTTGACGCCGTCACCCTCGACATGCTCGGCACCTGCCGTCGTGTGATCATCACCAAGGACAACACCACCATCATCGAAGGCAGCGGCGAAAAGGCCGACGTCGAGGGTCGTGTCGCTCAGATCAAGGCCGAGATCGATAACACCGACTCGGACTGGGACCGCGAGAAGCTGCAGGAACGTCTGGCCAAGCTGGCCGGCGGCGTTGCTGTGGTCAAGGTCGGCGCTGCCACCGAGGTGGAGCTCAAAGAGAAGAAGCACCGCATCGAGGACGCACTGTCCGCAACTCGTGCAGCGCTCGAAGAGGGCGTTGTCGCCGGTGGCGGTACCGCTCTGCTGCGGTCACGTGCCGCGGTCGACGCTGCCATCGCCAACCTTTCCGGTGACGAAGAGACCGGCGCTCGCTCGGTCTCCCGTGCCCTCGAAGCCCCGGCTCGGCTCATCGCCAACAACGCCGGTCTCGAAGGCGCCATCTGGGTCCAGAAGGTCGAAGAGGCCTCCGGCACCACCGGCCTGAACGCCGCCACCGGCGAACTGGTCGACCTGATGAAGGCCGGCGTCACCGACCCGGCCAAGGTGACCCGGGCTGCGCTCCAGAATGCGGCATCCATCGCTGCGCTGGTGCTCACCACCGAGTCCCTCATCGCCGACAAGCCCGAAGAGGAAGCCCCGGCCATGCCTGACATGGGTGGCATGGGCGGTATGGGGGGAATGATGTAGGAACCCGTCAGGGTTCACCTGCTGCCGGCGTGCCGGTAGCGACCTCTTTACAGCAGTTGACAGAGCCGAGGCCTCCGGGCCTCGGCTCTGTTGGGTTTTATGCGGCCTGTCGGGCGGACCACTAGGGG
>CAZSTV010000080.1:10209-20423 GCA_964609665.1 uncultured Acidimicrobiaceae bacterium | reverse complement strand
CGGTTTGGCCCATCTTAACCGCCTTCACCCGCCCCCCGGCCCCGGGCCCGGGGCTCGGTTGGTTTTGCTCGGCCTGTCGGGCGTACCACTAGGCTCTGGGGCCATGTCTTATCCGACAAAGGTGTTGAGCTATGACCGGGCGGCCTGGGTCAGGGCGGCGAACATCGCCATCAAGATCGCCCTTATCGCAACCTTCGCTGTCGCCATCATCTTTGAGCCATCTGGGGTGGTGGGCAAGGGCATGGAGTTTCGGGCCCCGGCGTTCCTTGGGTCCGCCATACTCGTGCCGGTCATCGCCAAGGTTCGCGGCTGGGACCCCTACCCCCACACCGCAGACGCGCTCTTGGCCGCCCCGTTCTTCCTGGACACCTTCGCAAACACGGCGGGCTTTTACGAGCGGTTCAACGCAACCGATGACGTGTTGCACCTCGTCAACTGGATCCTGCTGGTCGGCGCGTTCCACGCCTTCCGGTTCCGCAACGTTCACCACCGCCGAGATGCGGTGCTGCTCGGCTACGGCATCGGCGGTCTTGCCATCATCTGGTGGGAAGCGTTTGAGTGGTTGCTCTCCACCGATGGCCCGTTGACCGGCAACCTCGTGCTCGGCTACACCGACACCGTCGGCGACCTTGTCCTCTCATCGTCCGGTGGCCTGCTCGGCTCCATCCTGGCCATCTTCCTGCTCGGCCCGCTCCGCGCCGACGGCCCACTCGGCGCCAACCAGGGCCCTGCGGTCTGAGCCGGCCGGTGCGTCGGGTCTGTCCGGTGCGTTAGGTGTGTCAGGCCGGGCTGGCGTCCGGCCGCCCAAGCGAGAGGCGGTCGCCGGTGCGGTTGATGCGCTCGGTGTTGGTCCGCTGCACAAACCCGCTCCCATCGACCGATGTGTTGGTGTTGGCGCAGCCGCCGTTGGCGTAGGTCTGGTAGTTGAGCCGCACCGCGTCGATCGTCACGGGGTCACCGGCCAGGGTGATGGCCTGCAGGTCCGACCATCGAACGGCGAGTGAGGGGTGGTCGCAGTGGGCGAAGACCTCGCTCCAGACCATTGGGCCAACCAACCGGTCGGCCTCGATCCACAGGTCTCGTACCACGGTGGTCGTTCCCGAAACGAGGTCGGTGATTGAGCCTCGCCACCCCTGGTCCGACTTGTAGATGCGGTGGCGGTACTGCCGGTTGGCCTGCCACGGGTAGTCCCGGGTGTTTATGTGATCCGGGGTGGATGGCAGATCCGACACGGACCCTTCCAACTCGCCACCGCCATCGTGGTAGCCGCCCCAGTTGACCGCATGGCTGTTCGGAAACAGCGGGTTGTACTGCAGACCGAAATGGGCGCCGCCACGGCGGGTCTGACCGTCGACAAAGTTGACCTGGACCGCCCAGAAGTACAGCATCTCGACCGATGGCGGCTCCAGCAGTTCGAAGGTGACAGAGACCTCGGCGAATTCGGTCGGTGGGACCTCCCAGGTCAGGTGGAACGAGGACGCGCCATTGCCCGATGGTGGCCGACCCTCGGTTCGCGCCGGGGCCAGGCTGGCAGGGTCCGTCAGCTTCTTCATCCACGACCGGAAGACCATGAATTCACGACGATAGCCTTCGGACATGGATCGACCTCCCCCTGACCCCCGCAAACTGCTCGGCTTCTGGATGGAGTGGGAACGCGGCGACACCACCCCCGGTGAAGTGATGAAGAACCTCAAGAACGGTGGTATCCGGGACATCCTCGAGACCATGGTGAACGAACCGTCTGGCGACGCCACCACCGCCGGCTAAAACCGGGCACCGGTTGTGGCCACCATCAGCCTGGCCCAGGCTCGGCGTATTGCCCTGGCCGCCCAGGGGTTCAAGGACCCGTTGCCCTCGGGCGCGGTGACCGCACGCCAATTCCGTCGCGCCATGGAGCGCATGACGATCCTGCAGCTCGACTCGGTCAACGTCATCTGCCGCAGTCACTACCTGCCGATGCTGGCCAGGCTCGGGCCCTATGACCGGGACAAACTCAACCGCTACCTCTACCGCTCGGGTGAGCACTTCGAATACCTGAGCCACGAGGCGTCGATCACCTCCCAGAGCTTCCAACCGCTGCTCCGGCATCGGGCCCGCACCAGCCGTCGTTGGGTCGCCGCGGTGGAACGAGAACTGCCGGGCTACGTCGATGCGGTGCTTGAAGAGGTCACCGAGCGGGGAGCGGTGTCGGTGAAAGACCTGTCGGACCCCGGCGGTCGCACCGGGCCATGGTGGGGACACTCGAAAGGCAAGCGGGCGCTCGAAGCGCTGTACGTCACCGGTCGCCTGTCGATCAAGGAACGAACCAACATGTTCGTCACGGTCTATGACCTCCCGGAGCGGGTGCTCGCACCGGAGGTACTGGCGTCAGAAGAGCCAGAGCTTGACGATGCCAACAAGCAGCTGCTGCTGCTCGGGGCCAAGAGCCACGGCATCGGCACCGCAACCGACATCGCCGACTACTTTCGGCTCAAAATGCCGGTGGTCCGGCCGCTGCTCGCCGAGCTGGTGGAGGCGGGCGAGCTTGAACAGGTAGAGGTGCAGGGCTGGAAAGATCCGGCCTACCTTCACCCCGAGGCGAAGAAGCCCCGGTCGGTCCCGGCCAAGGCGCTGCTCTCGCCGTTTGACCCCGTTGTGTGGTTCAGGCCGCGAGCCGAGCGGCTCTTCAACTTTCACTACCGGATTGAGATCTACGTGCCGGAACCCAAGCGGGTGTATGGCTACTACGTGTTGCCGTTCCTCCTCGATGAGGAATTGGTTGGCAGGGTCGACCTGAAGGCCGACCGCAAGGCCGGCGTGCTGCGGGTGCGCGGAGCCTACGCCGAAGAGGGTGCGGACAAGACCCGAGTGGCGGCCGAAATGGCGGGGTCCCTGTCCGAGATGGCGACGTGGCTGGGGCTCGACGACGTTGCCGTGGAACGACGCGGCGACCTGGCCGCAGAGCTGCGCAGCGCCTGCAGCTGACGGTTCGGCTCTCTGAAGCGGCGAAAACTGTGGGCTGCCAGGGCCTGCGAGGTAGCGGCAGTCGAACGCCCTCACAATAGAATGGTGTGGTGACTTCCCCGATCTTGCAGACCGTTCCGCTCGGCGCCCAGTGGCCAACCCTCGACCCGTTTCTCTTCTGCGCCCATCACCTGGACCGGTACCCGGTCGCAAACGGAAAGCTCGGGCCCGACGCCCCGTTGGATGGCCGCACCATCGGTCAGGACTTCGCCGGTGTTGACGGGTGGAACATGTACCACGGTTCCTCGGTGCCGGGCTTCCCCCAGCACCCCCATCGCGGATTCGAGACGGTGACCTATGTCCGGCAGGGCTGGTGCGACCATTCCGACTCGCTCGGCGCTCAGGCCCGCTTCGGCGAGGGTGACGTGCAGTGGATCACCGCCGGTGGCGGCATTGTTCACGCCGAAATGTTCCCGCTCTTCGACCCCGAGGCGCCAAACACCCTGCACCTGTTCCAGATCTGGCTGAACCTCCCGGCCGCAAACAAGATGGTCGACCCCTACTTCTCGATGTTCTGGAACCACGACATTCCCCGCCATAGCGAGGACGGTGTTGAAGTGACGGTCATCGCCGGTCGCCTGGCCGAGACCGAAGCGCTTTCGCCCCCGCCGGATTCCTGGGCGTCTGCTGCGGACAGCGACGTTGCCATCTGGCATGTCACGATGGCCCCAGGAGCAACGTGGACACCCCCACCGACCGGGCCCGAGTCATCACGGGTGCTCTACTTCTTTGAAGGTGATGAGATTGCCGTGGCCGACCAGACGATCCAGGCCGAGACCGGTGTTGTTGTCGACGCCACCGCCGAGGTGCAGATCACCGCAGCGGGCGGCGCAGAGTTTCTGATGCTCCAGGGCCGACCGATCGGCGAGCCCGTCGCCCAGTACGGACCGTTCGTCCTCAACGACGAGGCGGGCATCCGCCAGGCTATGGCCGACTACCAGCGCACCCAGTTCGGCGGTTGGCCGTGGCCCGCTGACGATCCGGTCCATGGGGACACGCCTCGCCGTTTCGCCCGCTACGGAGACGGTCGAACCGAGGAGTATGCAGCCACAACCTCCGGCTGATTCTCACCGTCGATTCACGGGTCCAATCCACCGGCGGTTCTGCGGCCAATTCCACAGGTGATTCCCGACGTAAAGGAGCCGCCGACCGGTCCGGGTCCGTTAGTCTTGTATTTTCCCCTACGGAGGTCACCCGTGGCTGAGATAGACATCGGAATGGGCAAGTCGGCCCGGCGGGCGTACAGCCTCGAAGAGCTGGTCCTACTACCCGGTCGGCGGACCCGAGATGCCGACCTGGTCGACCTTTCCTGGCAGTTCGACGCCTACAAGCTCGAGTTGCCGTTCTTGGCGACAGCAATGGACTCGGTGACGAGCCCCGCAACGGCGGTGGCAATCGGCCAACTGGGTGGATTGGCAGTTTTGGACCTCGAAGGACTCTGGACCCGCCACGAGGACGCCGAGGGTCTTCTGATCGAGTTGTCCACCCTTGAGGGCGACGTTGCACTCAACCGGATGCGGGAGCTGTACCAGGCACCCCTCGACCCCGATCTCATCACGAAGCGGATCGCCGAGATTCACGAGGGTGGCGTCATCGCCGCCGGAGCGGTCTCACCGAAGCACGTCGCCTCCCTTGCCGACATCCTGCTGCGGGCAGAACTGGACCTCCTGGTCATCCGAGGGTCGGTCATTTCTGCCGAGCACGTGACCGATGGCGACAGCCTCAACCTCAAAGAGTTCGTGCGTGAACTCGAGACCCCGGTCATCGTCGGCGGGTGCGCCGGGTATCAGGCCGCACTCCACCTGATGCGAACGGGTGCGGCCGCTGTCCTGGTCGGTGTCGACGGCGGCATGACGGCATCTGCTGGCCGAGTGATCGGCGTCGGTTCCGGTATGGCAACCGCCATCGCGGATGTTCGGGCGGCCAGAATGCGCCACCTCGACGAGACCGGCGTGTACGTCCATGTCATCGCCGATGGCGGGTTCGTGTCCGGCGGGCAGATCGCAAAGGCCATGGCGTGCGGCGCTGACGGCGTCATGCTCGGAGCGTCACTCGCGTCGGCAAACGAGGCCCCCGGCCGGGGCTGGCACTGGGGTAACTCGGTGGTGCATCCCACGCTGCCGCAGGGCAACCGCATTGCGGTTGATCAAATCGGCACGCTCGAAGAGTTGCTCGTCGGTCCGGCCGGCAGCTCCGATGGCAGACTCAACATGTTCGGTGCGTTACGGCAGGCGGTGGCGACGCTCGGCTACGAGAACCTTAAAGACCTGCAGAAGGCAGAGGTTCTTGTGCGATCGAGCGCACGATGAACACCGGCACGGTCAGCGGAGGCTCATCAACGGTTGCCACCCCGCACCAGGTCGTCCTCGTGGTCGACTTCGGTGCCCAGTACGCCCAGCTGATCGCCCGTCGGGTGCGAGAGCTGCAGGTCTACTCCGAGATTGTGGGGCACGACATCACCGCAGCCGATGTTCGGGACCGGCAACCGGCTGCCATCATCTTGTCCGGTGGCCCGGCAAGCGTTCACGTCGATGGCGCCCCGAGGCTCGACCCGGAGATCTTCGAGCTCGGCATCCCGATTCTCGGTATTTGCTACGGGGCCCAACTCATCGCCCACCAACTCGGTGGCGAGGTCGGCAGAAACGACCAGGGCGAGTACGGCAGAACCACCCTCACAGCGGACAGCGGGCAGCCAAGCGCGTTGCTCGGTGCCGACGCCCCGGCCGATCAGACCGTGTGGATGAGCCACTTCGACGGGATCACCAAGGCCCCGGACGGGTTTGTCGGCTGCGGTTCAAGTCCAAACGCCCCGATCGCCATTCTTGAAAGCGACCAGCGCCGTATCTGGGGCGTGCAGTATCACCCCGAGGTCGCCCACACCCCGAACGGCATGGATTTGCTCGGCCGTTTCCTGCACACCCTCGCCGGTTGTGACCCGTCGTGGACGATGGGCTCCATCATCGAAGCATCGATCGATGCGATCAGGGCCCAGGTCGGTCCGGGACGAGCCATCTGCGGCCTGTCCGGCGGTGTTGATTCCGCCGTCGCCGCCGCGCTTGTTCACGCCGCCATCGGCTCCCGTCTGACCTGCGTATACGTCGACACCGGGCTGATGCGGCTCAACGAATCAGACCAGGTGGTAGACACCTTCCAACGCCACCAGGGCATTGAACTGATTCACGTCCGGGCCGGAGACCGGTTCCTGGAACGTCTCGAAGGGGTGGTCGAGCCCGAGGATAAGCGCAAGACCATCGGCGAGCTGTTCATCCGGGTATTTGAAGAGGCATCCGGCGGAATCGAGGACGCAGACTTTCTGGTTCAGGGCACCCTGTACCCCGACGTCATCGAATCCGGCACTGCCAGCGCGGCCAAGATCAAGAGCCACCACAACGTCGGTGGCCTGCCAGAAGACCTCCAGTTCAAACTGGTCGAGCCGCTGCGAAACCTGTTTAAGGACGAGGTCCGCAGCGTCGGTTCCCAGCTTGGGTTGCCAGACGAAATTGTTTGGCGTCAACCGTTCCCCGGCCCCGGGCTTGGGGTGCGGATCATCGGCGAGGTCACCGCTGAGAAGGTGGATGTTCTACAGCAGGCCGACGCGATCGTCCGAGCCGAGATCAAGAGTGCCGGACTCGAACGTGAAATTTGGCAGGCCTTTGCCGTCCTGCCCGACATCAAGACCGTCGGCGTGATGGGCGACGAGCGAACCTACGCCCACCCCATCATCATCCGGGCCGTCACCAGCGATGACGCAATGACCGCAGACTGGGCCCGGTTGCCATATGACCTGTTGGAGACGATGTCCAACCGGATCATCAACGAGGTCGACGGCGTGAACCGGGTTGCCTACGACGTTACGTCGAAGCCGCCCGGCACCATCGAGTGGGAGTAGCTCCCCTCGATTGACCTGCCGGGTCGGCTCGCCGGATGTCGACGAATGCTGTCGACCAATGCTTCAGGACAGTTACCGGGCCCCGATCACCTCGAATATGTCGGTGTCCTGGTCGTTGCCGAAGGCATTGATCGAGACGTTGCAGTCGTTGCGCCGTACCCGGCGATCCATCTTGGCGGCGTGGCTGTAGTTGCCGTCGTCATCGGTGGCCTGAATCACGATATGGGTTGCGCCGGATGGCAACTCCGCATACCAGGTGTCGAGGGCCTTGGTGTACGTCATCGTGCGGACCTGCGGCCTGCCGGTGCCCTGCACGAAGCCGATTTCTACCGTCATGCGGAGGTCGGAGCCGTCCGGGTCGTGGAAGTCGGCGTAGAAAGTGTCGTAGGCACAGTAGCCGCCCCGCATGAACGGTCGCTCATCCGTATTGGCCGGGCGGATGGTCGGTGTCAGCGGAGGGTACCCCGGCTTGATCGGGCTCAACGGTTTGGTCACGTCGTTCGGCAGCGTTGATTCAAGCGTGATCTCAAAGTCGTCTACGGGTCCCGCCGAGACCGACGGTGGCGCAACTCCGATCAACATGGCGGCGAAAGTGGCCGCTGCTGCAAGCTTCGTGGTGGTCGAACGTACGGTCATCAAGGTGGTCCTTTCGTGAACCAGAGGTGCTCCTTGATTGTGTGACCGATCGAGTTGTTGGTCTGTCAGCCAGTTGACACTGGCCGGTGGTTAACGGCGGGAGTCGGCGCCAGCAGGCTCAGCTCGTTGGTATCGGAAGGTAGTTTTCGCCTTCGTAGATCTCAAGCGGATTGAGTCCGGCGAGCTGACGGGCGGTGCCGGTCTGGCCGTAGGAGCAGTTCCGCGACGCTCGCATGCAGCCGTTGATCCACAGATCCATGGTCTCGTCGTTCCAGCCGCCCCACCAGTCGGCGTGGAGGGTGCCGCCGGGCGGACCGTTGAAGCCTTCGGTGTCATCGGAGGAGATGTGCCAGCCGTCGACGGAGTCGGTGCCGGGGTAGTACAGCAGGATGGAGATCTGCGGGAGCCGAACCGGGTGCGATGCCGGGCACGGCGTGACGTCGTCTGCGTAGACGGTGTGGGACGTGAAGTCCTCAGCGCCGAGGTTGACGCCGTCCCAGCAGTTCGGGAACTGAATGGAGGCATTGATGACGTCGCCACCGCAGTCGGGGATGCGGTTGGTGCGGTTGTACGCATTGCCGTTCGACCCGCATGACCAGTAGAGAAACTGGTCGTTCACGAACGACTCGGACTGGGTGTTGCCCGCCAGCATCTGCAGACCCTGGGGCATGCCGGTGACGACGTCGGGGAACTTGGTCTTGTAGTAGAGGATGATGGAGTCCGGCACCACAAGGCTGCCCTGGCCGTCGAGTAGGGCCGGGGTCCAGTATGCGGAGCGGTTCAGTTCAAAGCCGCTGCAGGTGCCGCCGCCGCTGTTGAGCAGTTGCTCCTCGGTGGTGAACGCGTCAGTGATGGTGTTGCCGAAGAACATGTGTAGGTGCGACTTGCCGGGCTGGCCGGGGAAAATGATGGGGTCGTCGTAGCCGAAGTGGGAGTATTCGCACGCCGCCCGAAACTGGCCGTCGGGGGAGTAGCCGTTGTCGTTTACCGGTGCCGCTTCGGTGAGGGCACCGAGATCGAGTTGAGCCGAGGGCACCGCCTCGAACCGGGAGAACTTGTCCTGTCGGTTCCGAATGGCCTCGAAACCCTCGGTGGATCCGATCCGCGGGCTCACCGCCCGGGCCTCCGGCTCGGGGGCTGCCTCAAAGGTGCCGATGGTGGTGCCGGTGACTTCTAACTGCGGTGCCGGCGGTGCAGCGTCTTCGGTCTCGGTCACTCCGCTGGTCTCGTTGAATGTGACGCGATTGGAGACGGTGTCGATCACCAGAAACAGGCCAAACATGGCCACAATGGCAGCGACAGCGCCGATTGCACGTTGTCTCCAAGTACCAGCCATTGGCCTCAGGGTAACAAACCGGTGTCACCGGACCGTCACGGTGTGTGCTTTTACGGGCCTGAACGGCCATGGCATCGGGCACAGCCGCTGGCCCACAGCAGTTCCCATTCTGGGAGGTTCTCGGGATACGGCGCTGTGTACTGCTCAGCGCGCCGCCGACCCGCCGGGGCTGCTAGACGGTGGTGCTGCTCGTCGGGCCGGGCGCAAGCTCATCGCCCGACTTTGGTGCGAGCCGCGTCAACGCCACCACAACGATGAACGCACCAACGGCGAGCAGCGTTGGGAACAGGAATTCGTCGGACGCAGGCAGTTCGAGCCCGGTACCGCTGACAGATTCACCTTCGACGTCGCTGATGATGCCAACCCCGTTGGGCCACGGCCACAGCACGCGGAACGAACCGATCATCAGGCCGATAAGGACCGCCAAAACCTGATCGTGGAAGTTATCGAGCAACCAGCCGAGGGCGGTCGAGAACACGGTGATGCCGAACACCGCTCCGACCATGAAGATGGCGAGGTTGACGAGGTCTGCACCGCCGCGGTCATGGGCCGCGCCGAGCACGGCGGCGTACATGCCCATCATCAGCAACAGGAACGATCCGCTGATGCCCGGCAAAATCATGGCGCAGATTGCAATTGCCCCGGCGCCAAAGAACACCAGGGGCGACGGATCAGATACCGGACCGGACTGAAAGCCGAGCAGGAAGAAGGTGAGCGCCCCGGCGCCGACCATGATGGCCAGCTCCACCGGCGTGCGGTCCCGCAGCAGCATCCACGCCACGACGATTGACCCGGCGACCAGCCCGAAGAACAACCCGGCCATCTCCTCCGCGTTGGTTTCAAGAAGACCTTCTATAAGCGAGGCCAGAGCGACGAGGGCGATGCCAATCCCCGCCAGCAGCGGCAGTAGAAAGTTCCACTGCACCGAGAACAGGTGGTTCTTGGTGCCGACGAAGTCCAGTTTGACGAAAGATCCAACCGCCCGGGCGCAGCGCCGGACGTTGTCGAGCAGCTGTTCGTAGATTCCAAAGACGAGAGCAACCGTGCCGCCGGACACGCCAGGGACGATGTCCGCCGCGCCCATGGTGAATCCACGGGCCACCGTAAGTGCATATTTCTTAAGCAAGACCAATGAGCCTAGAGGGTTTGTCGCTAAGAGAAACTGAGCAACGACCCTGCTTCTGGGCCCTGCGGCCCCTCAGTGTCCGAAAACCGATGGTGGTCGAGAGGTGAGGCTCCGCAGCGGAATCGGGGTCGCTGTCGACAGCTGAGTTGATAGGCGGGTCGGCAGGTGAATGGGGAGGGTGCGCACGTTTGGCGATGAGTAGCCCCCGGGGCCCCGGTTGATGG
>CAZSTV010000080.1:0-10199 GCA_964609665.1 uncultured Acidimicrobiaceae bacterium | reverse complement strand
ACGCGGGTGGGGGGACGGTACGGCTCGGGGTCCGGTTGCGGTGGGGGCTGCCGGGGAGTCATGCGGTGCACCAGTTCCTCAGCGACCGCAACCGCAGGCACCACCAGGTAGCGCTGGCTGGCGGCCGCTGCTGCAAGGCTGAAGACCAGCCGGACAACAAAGACCGACGCCCCCGGCCACTCCTGCATGGCTTGCCCGGTGGCGAACCCGTTGTCCTCCAGGCTGAACCCGAAGAGGCTGTGCCAGATGTAGAAGCTGAGCGCTCGCTCGCCGAGCCAGCGCAGCAGGTGGATATCAAGAATGTTCGCCAGTGCGCTTTGGGAGCCGCCGACCGCCGATGCTGTGGTGACCAACGCAGCAAGGGCGACGGCGGCCGGGCTTAGAACCCCGATGGCAAGGACCGGCGCGTCGTTTTGGCTCGGGGCGAGGAGTAGTACGAGCATCAGGCAGGCGAAGGCGGCCGATGCGAACTGCAGGGGGATACGTCGGCGCATGGTGGTGAAGGGGCACACGCCGATGGCGGCACCGATCAACAATCCGTCGAGTCGGGTGATGGTGCTGATGGCGATCATGTCCGGGTCGGCCGTGGCCGTCAGCAACAGACCGAGCCTGCAGATCGCCACTCCGGCTGCCAGTCCGATCAGCGCGGCGGTGCGGCGTTCCGGGCCGAAGTGGCGACGTGAGCCCGCCACCAGCACCGGCAGAACGATGGCGAACTGACCGATGGTGCAAATCAGCCACAGGTGCTCGATGGCCATTGCCGTGGCCTGGTCTGAATAGGCGAGCACGTTGAGCGTCAGGCTGGCGCCGCCGAGCAGCGCAGCGACCTTGGACTCATCGAGTTGGCCCTGCCACGTCCAATAGAGGGCCACAAGCCCGAGGGCCATGAACAGCGGCACGAGAATACGAGCGGCGGTGGTGAGCCAGAAGTGCCACAACCACTGGTCCTGCTTGCCGCTCCGCCGTACCGCCCGGGTCAGGTCGAAGCCGACCGTGACCAGCAGCGCATCGACCGCAAGGTGCGCTCCGGGAAGCGGCAGACCGAGGCTCGCGGCGACGATCAGGGCGACGAGAATCCCCGAGAAGCCGAACATCGGGTGCTGGCGATGAGGGGCCGCCGGGTGGCGCGTGGACCCTACGGGACGTGGGCTGGTTTGAACCATCTTTTTCCTATCTCGGCATGCCCGCTTGACAATGCTGTGATAGCCCGCGCCTCGGTGATGGAGAACGTTACCCAGTCGGCCGTGCTCGCCGGGCGATTCCACCCAAGTATCGATGTTTGGCGTACCGCAATTGAAATTCGCGATAGCCGCGACCTGCAGCACCCAGCATGTCGACCAGCGACCAGTGGCTTAGAGCAACAGCGAGGCCGCGAGGAAGGCGCCGACCGATGCCACCACCGCCGAGCCGTGGGCCAGCCGCAGCCGGTGCTCGAGCCGCCACGCTGCTGTGGCCGCCGGTTCGAAGAACGTCGCCGTTGTGGCGTCTGCTGTGGAGCGTAGGTTTCGCAGGCGCCATTCCCTGGCGACGAAGGGAATCGAGACCGCAACCGCCAACGCCAGCACGCCGAGGAGCAGCGCAGCGATCGCGCTGATGACCATCCAGGGCGTGTCTGAGAGTGCCCACCGGTTGACCGCTTTGCCGAGCCGCCGCTGGTCTCGCTCCGAGAGCAGGCTTCGGTCCAGGTGGTCCAAACACTCGTCGGCCGCTTCGAACCAGCCGAGGCCGCAGTAGCTTCCGGCCAGCGCGGTCCACGCGTCGGGGTGGTCCGCGTCGATGCTGAGGGCGGTGCGGGCCGCTTGATCCGCATGACCGTAGTTGCCGCGGGCCAGTGCGACGTTGGCGAAGGTCACCCAGGTGTCGGCGTCAGCCTCGGCCTGCTCGTCGGTTTGCAGTTCGAAGATCGCCTCACCGGAGATGCGGTGTTGGCCACCCTCGGCTGCTGTCACCGCTAGCTGTTGGAGGATGGAACGCCGCAGCGGCCCTTCCTCAGTGGTGGTGGCGGCGACGGCCAAAAGCCTGATGGCCTGGCGTAACTTGCCGTTCTCGGCAAGACGGCCGGCCTCCTCGGCAAGGACCGATGTGGGGGTGGTGTCGACCAGCCCGTGCTGCCACCGCTTGCGGGACGGTCGAACGCGGCGTCGCGGCGTTCTGAACCTGGTAGTGCCCGCCGGATGCTCGGCCAGACTGGTGTTGGAGTCGCTCACTAGGCTCCCATCGGCCAACACCGGCCGACTGTGACCCCAGTGCGTGACCCGATGACTACCTCGGCGAATACCCGCTAAATGACATCGGTGAAAGAAGGCGCTCGATGTGAACATGTTCCCCACCGCTCGAAACTAGGGTGGAGAGGTGTCCGAAACCTCTGTCTCCGATGGCCTCAACCCCGCTCAGTTTGATGCCGTCACCCACACCGGTGGCCCGCTGCTGGTCGTGGCCGGAGCCGGCTCGGGCAAGACCAGGGTTCTGACCCGGCGGATCGCCTGGTTGATCGAGCAGGGGGTGTCCCCGTTTGAGATCCTGGCCATCACGTTCACCAACAAGGCCGCGGACGAGATGAAGCACCGGGTCTCCGAGCTGGTCGGTCCGGTCGCCCAAAAGATGTGGGTCAGTACCTTCCACTCGGCCTGTGTACGCATTCTCCGGCGTGAGGCGGCGGTGCTGGACTTTCCCTCCAACTTCACCATCTATGACCAGTCCGACGCGGTTCGCCTCTGCGGCTACGTCATCCGAGACCTCGGTCTTGACCCGAAGCGGTTTCAACCGCGGGCCATGCACAACGTCATCAGCTCGGCCAAGAACGAGGGGCTGAACGCGGCCCAGTACAGCGAGCGGGCCAACGTCCTGATCGAGAAAAAGGCGGCGGAGATTTACACCGAGTACCAGTCGAGGCTGCAGCGGGCAGCTGCCATGGACTTCGATGATCTACTCCTGAACGCAGTCCGACTGTTCCGGCAATCGCCGGACAGCCTGGCGTCCTACCAGCAGCGGTTCAAGCACCTGCTCGTCGACGAGTACCAGGACACCAATGGCGTCCAGAATGAGCTCGTCGTCAGGCTGGCGTCCGCCCACCGCAACGTCACTGTTGTCGGGGACTCCGACCAGTCGGTGTATCGCTTCCGTGGCGCGGACATCCGCAACATCATCCAGTTCGAGGATGCGTTCCCGGACACCACGGTTGTCCTGCTCGAACAGAACTACCGGTCAACCCAAACCATCCTCGACGCCGCAAACGCCGTTATCGCCAACAACTTCGGCCGCAAGCCAAAGTCGTTGTGGACCGATGAGGGCAGCGGCGATCGCATCGTCAGGTTTCACGCCGACGACGAGGTTGATGAGAGCCAGTACGTTGCCGGTGAGCTCGCCCAGCTCCACGACTCTGGCACGTACCGCTGGGGTGACATGGCGGTCTTCTACCGGACAAACGCCCAGTCCCGCATCCTGGAGGAGTACTTCATGCGGGTCGGCATCCCGTACAAGGTGGTGGGCGGCACCCGGTTCTATGACCGCAAGGAAATCAAGGACGCCGTTGCGTACCTGAAAGCGGCGGCCAATCCGTCTGACGAGGTCTCGGTCAAACGGGTGGTCAACGTGCCGAAACGGGGCATCGGCGACACATCCATTGGCAAGATCGATGCCTTCGCCACCATGCACGGCATGAGCTTCACCGACGGGCTCCGTCGGGCCGCCGACGCAGGCGTGTCCGGAAAGGCAGCCAAGGGCATCGCCTCATATCTGTCGCTGATGGACAGCTTCACCGAGGCCCTCGAGAAGGGCCCCGGCCCGGCGATGGAAGCAATCCTGCGTGACACCGGGTACGTGTCCGAGCTTGAGGATCAGCGCTCGATCGAAGCCGAAGGCCGGCTCGAGAACCTCCAGGAACTGATTGGCACCGCGTCCCAGTTCGAAGCCGTCGATGAGTTCCTCGAACAGGTCAGCCTCGTCACCGACTCCGATGAGCTCAACGAGGATGAGTCGGCGGTTGTCCTCATGACCTTGCACGGAGCAAAGGGTCTCGAATTTCCCGTGGTCGTGGTGCTCGGCATGGAAGACGGCATCTTCCCCCACATGCGGTCCATGACCGACCCCGACGAGATGGAGGAAGAGCGCCGGCTCGCCTACGTCGGGATCACCCGCGCCAAGGAGAAGCTGTATGTCACCCACGCCTGGGCTCGGATGCTCTTTGGGCAGACGCAGTACAACCCCCCAAGCCGGTTCCTCGACGAGATCCCGGCCGAACTCATTGAAGAAGCGGAGGGGAGCAGGGGCTCAAAGCGAGGCTTGAAGACCTCGGTCTTCGGGTCGAGCGGGACCGCCTCGAGCTTCGGTGGCCGTGACCGCAAGGTCGACACCGCCCTCAAGCCGCGGGGCCCCGTGCCGTCGGGGGCCGACGAGCTGAATCTGAAGGTCGGCGACGACGTTGCGCACAAGAAGTGGGGTGAGGGCGTCATCCTCGACTTGCGAGGCTCCGGCGACAAGACCGAGGTGGTGGTCAACTTCGGTGCGGTGGGGGAGAAGACGCTGCTTTTGGCCTGGGCGCCGCTCGAAAAGGTCTAGACGGCACAGGATGTGGCCGATGTTCTACCCGTGACCGAGGCCGCAGTTTCACAGCATTCGCACAGTTTGAGATGCGACACTGCCCCTATGACCACCGCTTCGCCTCTGTCGCCGGCATGTCGCATTCTGGTCGTCGAAGACGAACCCGCCATCAGCGATGTTGTCTCGACCGCACTTCGTTACCAGGGGCACACCGTCACCCAGGTCGATGACGGTCTCGGTGGTTTGGCCGAAGCGGAACGCTCGACCTACGACCTGATCGTTCTGGACGTCATGCTGCCCGGCATCGACGGGTACGAGATCTGCCGTCGGTTGCGAGACGCCGGGCGGTTCGTCCCCGTGCTGTTTCTCACCGCTCGCAATGACGCCAAGGACCGCATCAAGGGATTTGTCACCGGCGGCGATGACTACCTGACAAAGCCGTTCAGCGTCGACGAGCTGGTGCTCCGGGTGACCGCCATTCTCCGTCGAGCTGGCATCGCCGCGCCGTCAGATCTTCTCGTCGTCGATGACCTGACGTTGGACCCGGCGGGTCACGAGGTGCGTCGCGGCGGCCAACTCATCGAGCTGTCGCCGACCGAGTTTGGGCTCATCCACTACTTGATGGTGAACGCCAACACCGTGGTGTCGAAGGCGCAGATTCTGGTCAACGTCTGGGACTATGACTACGAGGGCAGCGAGAACGTGGTCGAGCTGTACATCGGATATCTCCGCCGCAAGATCGACGACGGTCGGTCGCCACTGATTCACACCAAACGAGGGATTGGCTACGTGTTGCGAAGCGACCGGGGATGAAACGTCCCGGTCTTCGCTGGGTGATGCTGTGGCCGGTGGTGCTGACGGTCTCCGTCGGTGCGTTGGCGCTCGGGGTGTACGTGGAGCGCAGCGTCCAGCGAGACCTGATCGAAACGACCGACGGCGAGCTTGAACGGGCGTTGAACCTTGCGATTGAGCGGAGCGGTCCGTCGTTGGGTGGACGCGAGGGGCGCCCTCCTGCCAACACGCCGGGCGGCGGGGCTTCGTCGCTTGATTCAGAGCCGCGAGGGGCCGACGAAGCGCCCGTCCAACTGGTGGTCGACCTTTCCGGTGAGGTGCAGTACCTCACGCAGACCCCCGATGACTTTGACCTTGCCATCGTCGACGAGCTGGTGGGCGCGACCGGGTTTCAGACCCTCGACGGTGAGCCGCGATATCGGGCCAGAACGCAGGTGCGGCCGCAGGGAGAGACCATCGTGGTGGCACTGTCGCTGCGGACCGCGGATGAATCGCTTGCCAGCTTGCGACGAAATTTGATCCTCGGCGGGTTTGTACTCGTCGCGGTGCAGGCCGCTGTGGTGCTCCTCATCGCAACGACCGTCGCCCGGCCCGTGACCCAGATGAGCGATGCTGCACGACTGATCGCCTCCGGCGAATTGGACTCAAACGTGGGCTCGCCCCGAGGTCCAAAGGAAACAGCAATGTTGGCCACCGCGCTGTCGCAGATGCTTGACCGGCTGCGCCACACCATCACGGTGCAGGAGCAGTCTGCGGCCCGTGCCAACCAAGCTCGTCGAGACATGGAGCGGTTCATGGCCGACGCCTCCCACGAGCTTGGCACCCCGCTGACCGCGCTGCGGGGCTACAGCGACCTCTACCAGAACAACATGCTGGACCAGGAGGGGCTGGACCGTGCGATGGAGCGGATCGGCAGCGAGAGCGAGCGGTTGAGCCGGTTGGTCGCCGACCTGCTGGAGCTGACCCGAGACGAGTCGGTGAAGGCCGAGGTGGACGTCGCCGCGGTTGTCTCGGCCGTGACTCACGACCTGCGGGCGGCCAATCCCGACCGGGAGATCTCGCTGCAGCTTGAGGCGGATGCGTCGCTGCTGGTCGAGGGGAGCCCGCACCGGTTGCACCAGGCGGTGTTGAACCTGGCCGCAAACGCCTGCCAACACACCGCGGTCAACACACCGGTCGAGGTGGTGGCTCGCCGCGACGACGGGTCTGTCGCCGTATCGATCATCGACCACGGCGCGGGAGTGGATCTTGACACCGCGGCCGAGCTCTTCCTCCCGTTCACCCGCGGCGACGCATCACGAAGCCGACGTTCCCACGACGGGGCCGGCCTCGGGCTGGCACTGGTACACCAGATCGCTGAACAACATGGGGGTTCTGTCGCTGTGGAGGCAACCCCCGGAGGCGGCGCAACGTTCCGCCTCACGATCCCGCTGCTCGCCGGTGTCGACGGTGACCGTTCGACCGCGCTCGGCCGTGCGCCAGGGCAGTCCAGTATTCAATAGAAATCTAAACTGTCACGCGAATTGTCCGAACTAATTGGGGAGGGCTGCGTGGCAAGGGGCGACCGAGTCAGGCGGAATACCACACCGACTCGTAAGGACTCCCCACAACATGAGATCACCTCGCACACCGGGACGACCGGTGCGGCGGCGGCGTCTTTTCGCTGCGCTCTTCGCCTTCTCGCTTTTGGCAGCGTTGCTACCAACCCAGGCCGACGCCCAGCAGCAGCAGCAGAACGAGATCGTGCTGTCGGTCGACTTCGACGGGACACCGAGTTTCAGCACCAGTGACCCCGACGACGATGGACTTGGCAGCCACACGCCAGGTCTCGACCTGAACGACGCTAACAATGTGGTTCGCACCTGGGACCAGGTGCAGTACCGGATCGACTGGAACGTCAACGAGGTCGATGGCACGGACACGACCATACGCATGACCCTTCCCGCCGGCGTTGAATGGATGGAGGACGGCTCGACGGTGACTGGTGTTCCCTCCGGGTGCACCGACGACGGCACGTCATCGATCACCGGGAACGACGGCCGAGAACTCGTCTGCGTCACCGATGGCGAACACGAAGGATCGAACGGCGCTATCCACCCTCGAGCGCTGGTGAAGGCGCTGCTCGACGGCACGCCGCTGACGGTTGGCGCCTCCATCCAGACCGGTGAGCGGGCTCCCATTGGCTCCAATGAGATCACCACGTACGTCTCTGCCACGCCGAAGGGTGACTGGGTCAAGGGCAAGCCGATCGAGGACTCGGTCTCCGGGGCCATCATCGGCTACGAGCCGGACGAAATGTACTTCGGCGTCGACGGGCCGTCGGCGGATGATCCGAACGTCACGGTCCCCGGCCGACTCTTCGTCTGGAATCTACGCCTCGAGCCATCGGGTGGGCTGAAGGGCGCCGAGCCGATGAATGACAGCCTGCAGATCGATCTGTGGGATCACTTCTTCGACTCTGTCCCCGGAACCCGCCTTGCGACCCCGGCGCAGATGTTCACCGCAACCGGACTGCACCGCGTTCCCTGTGGTGGCTATGACGGCAGCGACGGCTATCCCTACGGCGTCACCGCTGGCGTCACGCCAACCACTCCCGCGGCTCAAACCAACACCGGCACGTGGACGTGCTCCGACGTAAGCGACGATCCCGGCTACGGGTTTGGCTACCCGGTCATCAAGATCGAGATCGACGGTCAAGACACCACCAACATCGCGCCGCAGAACGCCGACCTGTCACCAAACAGTTCGGCCCTCACCTCGGGCCAGATTGCATTCTGGGCTCCCGAGAACGAACTCATTGCAAAGCTGCCGATTCCCCGCATCGTGGTCAACGCCATCACCGGCAGTCCAGACCAGGTCGTGGCCGGTTCCACCACGGTCGACCCCATTCAGGTCCACGGCACAAACTCCTCGATCGGTGAGTTCTCCGAGCCGGGAGACGGCATGGCGGGCCTATCGAACAACTCGCCGTACGAGTTTCCGACGTCGCCCCCGTCCAATCCAGGACGCAGCTTCCGCCACTGGGTCAAGTATCTGAACGGGCCCTATGCAGAGGTGGAGTACGAGTCCTTCGCCAGCGAGACCTTCCGCAGCTATGACCACCGTACGACGAGCTATGGCGGCACCGGTCGAGGCATCACCAATGGACAGGACGGCGTGGACGGCAGCGTGTCAGACAACTACGCGGTTCGCTGGGACGGGGATGGGCAAACCCCTCGGGGCAACGTCCTAACGGTGCACGCCAACCTCCAAACGATCACCAGCAGGCCAAACGCAACGTCGTACAGCAACCCGGTTCACCTGTGCGTTGCTGTGGACACTACGCACCAAGAAGTCATTGCCATGCCAGCGAGCTTTCCTGTGTCGATCCTTGGCGACTACACCGGCAGTGGAGGCCTGAACGGTTCGAGCTACGTGTTGCTTCGCAACACGGTCGGCGGCTACTCGGCCACCCCCGCCTCACCTCTGGCCCAGGTGCTGATCGGCACCGAAGGTACGGGCACCTGGCCGTTCTGGGGCAACAACGGCCTCGGTCCCCGGATCGATGCGGGGTCCGTTGACTACACCATCGAGTTTGCCTCCTCCACACCGGCGGGCGCCCAGGTGGACGTCAATGGCATTAGCTGCAACAGCGCCGATGCTGACGGTCGGGGCTGGGTTGACGGCAAGACCGGCAACCTCGAGGTCTTCCGGACCGGGACTGCTCCCGACGGAACGGCCGTCTACGGCGACATCACCCACGTTCGGGTCCGAACCGAGGGAGACGTTCCCTGGCAAGGCCGCTCGAATGGTGCGAACACTAGCTACGGGACACGGTTGGAGCTTGGCTTCCAGGTCCGGGTGAAGGACAATCCTGTCGACCAGGCCGCAGATCAGGAGCTCTTCCTCTATGCGTCTCGCGGTAGCGGCATCTGGGACGGTGCGGGCCAGCCGCCGACCCCGGCGTGCGCCAACTGGAAGAGCTTCATGAACCGCGATGCCGACGACCCCGACACCGACAACGACGGGGTGTTCGACTACGGCGAGCGGGACGAGAGCGACGACGACAACTACGAATCTGCGACACAGACGCCGGGTATTCCTCTGGGCTGGTGCAACCTGGACTTTGCCGATGATGCGGTCAACGTGCCCGCCTGCGCGGGGGTCATTGAGACCTGTCTCGCAGACTTCAAGAACGACTTCGATTCATCGGTTGTCGAGTACGTGGATTCGCTCGGGCGGCCCCGAGGAGCCCATGCCGACGCGGTGTACATCGTCGAACCTGCGCTGGCCATATCGAAGGTCAACACCGACGGCCCCGCGGATATCACCGGTAACGGCGACACCGTTGAGTTTGAGGTCAACCCCAAGGTCATCGGCTCTTCGTTGGACACCATCGCCGATGTCACCGTGACGGACAACCTGCCGTCGACGATGGCGTTTGCCGGCTTCACCTCGCTTCCGTCGCAGGGGTCCTGTTCGGAATCGAGCGGCACTATCACTTGCACCTATGGCAGCCAGGCCGGAGGCTGGGGGTCGCAGGGCGAGGGCACGTTCTCCTTTGACGTGACCATTCAGAACGCCGGCGCCAACGCCACACTCACCAACACCGCGACCATCGCAGGCAACGACTCAAACACCGGGGACCCGAAGACGCCAGCATCGTCGAAGGCATCGGCGTTCACCGGTGCACCGTTTGAGGAGTCGGGCATTGAAAAGGCCGTCGACCAGCATCTCACGACCTGTTTCGATACCCCCGGCGCAACCATGGCTCTTGGCGACTGCACCGTCATCGCGGTTGACGGCGGCATGGTGTTCTCTCTGGATATCGAGAATGAAGGCAACGTCGACTTGGAGAACTACCGGGTGATCGACGTGCTGCCCCATCT
>CAZSTV010000079.1:0-21482 GCA_964609665.1 uncultured Acidimicrobiaceae bacterium | reverse complement strand
GTGATCTCGGGCAGCTTCACCGCGGTCGGCGGCCAAGAACGCCACCAACTTGCGGTCATCAGGGTCAACTCGAACTCGGCGGTCCTTTCGCCCTGGTTCACCGACAGCTACGAACCAATTTGCGGTCGGGTTCGCGCGGGCTACATCCGCGATGTCGCCATCGACCCGAGCAGCAGCTACTTCATCGTCAACACCACCGCCTTCCACCGCGGCGTCGACCTGCTGTGCGACACGGCCACTCGCTGGAATTTGCCATCGATCGGGCCCGTCGGCGGCGACCTCGAACCCGTGTGGGCGACCTACACCGGTGGAGACACCCACTGGGCGGCGGGCGTGACCGACGCCGCCGTCTACGTTGGCGGCCACCAACGATGGGAAAACAACCCGTACCCCTCACCTCGCGGCAACTTCGACGGGCCCGGTGCGGTCGAGCGCTTCGGCATCGCCGCTCTTGACCCGCTGACCGGCGTGCCATTGTCGTGGAACCCGAGCCGCCACCGCGGCCGCGGCGTCGAAGCGATCCACTTCAACGACGACTTCATGTTTGTCGGAAGCGACACCGACTTCTTCAACAACACCCGCATCGAGCGCCTGGCAGTGCTGCCATACGATTCGTCGGCCACGAACCCGGCACCGATCCCGGTCCCCCTCCCGGCAAGCCTCAACGTCATAACCGGTGCCACCGTTGATCAGCTCTCATACAACGGCTCAAGCTTTGGTGGCGCAACCACGATCAGCGGCCCGTTCATCGACGGCGTCAACTGGTGCAACAGTAAGGCCGCCTTCGCAGTCAACAACGAGATCATCTCGTTCGATGACGACGACGCCTACTACCGGCGCGGCTTTGACGGGGCACGCATCGGGTCAGCTCTCAACCTGTCGACCTCGGTCGGCTACGTGGACGAGGAAGACGAAGAGCCCTACGACCAGCCCCGTGGCGTGGCGGACACCACCAACGCTGCCTACTACAACGGTCGAATCTTCTACACCAAGGCCGGTTCCAACGACCTGCACTGGCGCTGGCACGGCCTCGAGAGTGGCATCATCGGCGGCCAGGAATTCGTCGCCTCGGCCCTCCGGGATTGGTCAAACACGACCGGCCTGGTCGTGATGGACGGCAAGCTCTACGCGGCGACGGCCGCAGACCAGCTCGTCCGCTACAACGTGTCACAGGGCTTCGTCGGCGGTGGCAGAACCGTGGTCGACAACGGTGCAGCCGGCATCGACTGGGGCGACATCACCGGCATGTTCGCCTCGCCGCCCACCAATCGCACGCCGCTCACTGGCTCACCGACGAACTGCGACGGCGGCGGATTCCCAACACCGCCATCGACAACGTTGACCGACCCGTCCGCTGGTGAGGTGGTCGACTCGGGCTCCGTCGTCCTGGCCGGTACCACCACCGACAACGAAGGTGTTGCCAACGTGCAGGTCTCGCTCACCGACGCCGGTAGCGGCCTGTTCCTCCAAGCCGATGGCAGCTTCGCCGCAAATCGGGTGTTCTTCAACGCCGTCCTCGACAACGCCAACGGCCAATCGACGGGCTGGACGCTCCCGATCATCGTGCCCAACGGTACGTACCGGATCACCGCCAAAGCGCAAGACATCTCCGGCACGGTCGAGGTTCCGGTCCGACGCACGTTCACCGTGGACCAGGCCGCCGCTGGACCGAACCCCACGTCGGTCTTCACCTCGTCCGCCACTTTCTCGACCGGTCCATTCACCTTGACCGGCGCCGCAATCGACGACACCGGTATCGACCGGGTCAGGGTCACGGTTCGTAGCCGTGACAACCTCGACTACCTCCAAGCCGACGGCACGTTGGACCCCGCCTGGTACGCGTTCACCGCGGTGCTCAGCAACCCCGGTGCGCCATCCAGCGGCTGGTCGATCGACATCGACATCCCCGACCCCGGTCGCTATCGACTGATAGCGAAGGCGACCGACGTTGATGGCAACGTGCAGTCACCATCGACCGCGGTGAACGCGGTCGTCAGTTAGGGCGTCCAGATGACCCTGATGAAGTCACGTTCGGGATCAACCTGACCGGCATCGTCGGTCACGTTTACCTGAATGTTGAACCGGCCAGACGCACCCGGCGGTGTCCCGGTAAACGTCGTTGACCATGTCGTCAAGGATGCGCCGGGGGTGCCGAGTGTCGCGTCCGCCCGGTGGTACTGAGCCGCCCAGGTCACCCCGTCGGCTTGCAGCCACTGCCGGGTGTCGACGTCCTGAATGGCGATCTTCACCGAAGCGACGCCACTGTCATCTGTGGCTTCGCCGGTGATGAGAACGGGAGACTGGATGGTGTCCAACCGCTCGGGGTCGGTGATCGACCCGTCGGGCGGCGTATCGACGGGTGGCGGACCACCGTCTTCAAGGCGATAGCGAACAACTCGATCGTTTCCGGTATCGGCCACATACAGGTGACCTGCCGGTCCGTACGCCACCGCGGCTGGCTCCAAGAACCCGTCGTCGACAATGGCAAGCTCACCGTCGGCTTCGGTCATGAAAACGACCCGGTTGTTGCCGGTGTCGGCGATCGCAATGTGGCCCTGGTCGTCGATCGCAACCCCCTCGGGGTCGTTCAGTCCGGTGTCGAGCACCACTCGTCCGGTGATCGCAGCGCCACCAACGCCCCCGTCGAGCGCAAGCACCCGATCGTTGCGGGTGTCGGCGACGTAGACCGAGCCCGTCACCGGGTCAACGCTGAGACCCCGAGGCTGGTTGAAGCCGCCAACATCGGATGCGTCGTAGGTCTGCACGAGCGCCCGGGTTGCGGTGTCGTAGACCTTGATGCGCTGGTTGCGCGTATCGGCAACCCACACCGTGTCATCCTGAGCCCGGTAGGTCAGCGCGTGTGGCCAGTTGAAGCCGTCGGGACCGTTGCCCCCGGTGCCGAACCGCACGAGCGGGCTGCACGCAGAATCGAGAACGTGGAGCCGGTTCTGTTTGGTGTCGGCGACCCAGATCTCGCCTGTCGAGCCTGTGACGGTCACGCCACGCGGGAAGTTGTATTCACCAACAACAACCCAACCCCGCCGCCCGCAGGTATCGATCAACGTGTCGTCGGTGGCCATACGCACCACCCGGTTGCCAACGGTGTCGATGGTGACCAGCGTTCCGTCGGCCGCCCAGGCCATGGAGCGGGGTTCGTTGAACGATTCGGTCGACGTGTTCGGTGCCAACACATTGCCAATGACACCGGCGTTGACGTAACCCGATGCGGTGCGGTCGTAGCGAACAACCTTGAAGCCCCACTGATCGGCCACCCACACGTCACCGTCGCTGGCGACGGCAACTCGCCGAGCAGCATGCAGTTTGGAAGCATCGCCCGGTTCGCCGTACGAACCGAACGACCTAATGTGGTTTCCGTTCAGGCCGAAGATCTGGGTTCGTGAATTGTTCGAGTCCGACACGAACACCCGCTCGATGCCGACGACCGGGTCGAGCGCAACGCTCACACCGTAGGGGTTGCGGAACTCGCCGTTGAGTTCACCGGTCGACCCCCAACTGCCAACGCAGTTGCCCGAAGCGTCGAAGCGCAAGATGTTGTTGGAGGTGTAGTTCGCCACGTATATATCGCCGTTCGTTGCGGCGTCGACATCACGCAGGGCAGCGAGCTGACAGGCCCCGTCAGATCCGATGTCTGCCACGTGGGTGCCGTCGATCATGAAGATGCGGATGAGCCGGGCCGCTCCATCGGCGACGTACAACTTGTCCCCGGCGAAGCTCAAGCCCATCAGGGAACGGACATTGCCGGTCGGTGTTGACCGGAAGTCTCGGACATAGTTACCCGCCGAATCGAAGATGACGATACGGCTGTTGCCTGTGTCGGCCACGGCGGTCGACCCGGATGCTTCGTGGACGGCAACGTCACGAGGGCGGGTCAGGTTCGACACGTCGCCGGGTTGGTCTCCCGCGGTCCACAGGATGGTCCCATCGTCGGCGATGCGGTGCAACGCTCCGTTGCCGATGTCGGAAACAACGATGCCGCCGTCGGGGTGGGTCTCGACCCCTGACGGATACATCTGGGCCCCACCGGGACCGCCGATGACGCTGTCGAAGACGGGAAGTCCGTCGCCCGGCTCGGGTTCGTCGTCGTACAGCGAGAACACCGAGATGCGATCGCCGTTGTGCTCTGCGACATAGAGATGACCGTCGACAACGGTGATGCCCTGCGGTCGGTCGAGCTCGCCCAGGTCTGAACCTTTGCTCCCAATGGTCAGGACATAGGCCATGGTCGACTTGTCGTAGACCTGGACCTCGTGGCCCGCCGTCGCAGCGACGAAGACGTAGTTGTCATCAACGTCGATGCCGAAGGGGTTGTTGACCCCTTCGGGGGAGTTACCCGCGTAGGGCATCGCCCCCAGGAGCGTTCCATCGGCAGCGAAGTGCTGGACGTCGTCGCGGGTCGAGTCGGTGACCCACAACGTTCCGTCGTCGTCGAAGGCCACGTCCCGGGGATAACGCAGCTCGCCCGGGTCGTTGCCCCGTACGCCAAAGTCACTCCAGTTGCCAGCCGTGTCGATGAGTGCGACCCGAGAGTTGAGCGAATCGGCGACGGCAATGGTTCCGTCGGCGGCAACATCAATACCTCGCGAGAAGCTGAACTGGAAGTCGCCAGGACCCTTCTCGCCAAAGGAAGAGATGAACACGCCGTTGTTGTCGTACCTCTTCACGCGAGCGTTGTCGGTGTCCATCACCAGGACGTCTTGGTTCCGAGGGTCGATGGCAATGAGCCGCGGGTAGTTGAAGCGGTAGTCACCAAAGCCACGCCGCCCCCACTCGGTGATAGGGGTACCGGCCGCGTCGAACTTCTGGATGCGCTGGTTGTAGGTGTCGACGACGAACACCTCGCCGTCGGCGTCGACCGCCACACCGCGGGGAGCGTTGAAGCCACCCAACGGCGGAAAGATTGGAGGGTTCGGGTACTGCAGGAGGCTGATGCCGTTCGGGTCGAACTTCTGCGTGCGGAAATTGGGCATGTCGCCGACCCACACGTTGCCGTCGTGATCGATGGTGATTTCACGACCGCCGTCGAAGAACTCCCCGGGGTCTTCGCCGGAGCCACCGAAGTCGAGCAGGAAGTTGCCGTCGGAATCGTACTTCTGGATCAGGTTGTCCTGGCCGTCGACCGCGTAGACCCAACCGGTGTTGGGGTCAACATCCAGGCCGCGCAGGTCGCCCTTGAATTCACCGGGGCCCGTTCCGGATCCACCGAACGAACCAATGGACGTCGGCGGCGTTGTGCTCACCGTGACGTCAAACATCTGCACCCGCTTGTTGCCCTGTTCAGAGACGTACAGCACCACGGTGCCGTCGGGCTTCACGTAGGTCGCCATGCCCCGCGGCGAGCGGATCTTCCCCAAGGCGTTGCCGGGACCGCCAAACTCGAAACGCTCGGTGCCGTCTGGATCGTGGGCCGAGACGACGTTGTCCCACGTGTCGGCAACATAGACCGTGCCGTCGGGGTGCACCGTGGTGCGCGAGGGGTACTTGAATTTGTCCGGCCCGCCTGCCAGCACCCCGTTCTCGCCAAACGAGTCAACGTAGGTCATCGTCTCGTCGTAAATGTCGATCTGGCGGCGGTCGGTGTCGGCAAGGTAGAGGTAGCCGGCGTTCGGTGAGCCCGCAGGCGCAATGCTGAACCCGTAGGGGGCCTGGTGCTTCGCATCCGAAAAGCCGGGATTGGCAATGACTTCCTCGATGAAGTCGCCGTTCGGGCTCACGCGGACGATGCGGTATCCCCAGTAGTCCCCGAGGAGGAGCGTTCCATCGAGATCGGTCGCTGCGCCCCAGCCGTACAAACCGGCCTTGCCCGGCTGGCCGATGGTGCGGACGATGGTGGGTGACAGCTCGGGCGGAGCGTTCTGCGCTGCCACCTCGGGCGACGAGATTGGCGTCGAGACAGGGACGACTGCGGCGACAATCGAGAGCAGCATCGCCATTGCCGCTATCAGTGAAACCCGTTCGACAACCGACCTGGGCCGCCATTGCCTCCGATCGGAACCACTCGACTGATGTCCTATTAGCTCTAGCCCACGCATAGCGACGGCCGCCCTTCGCTCAAACCTCCGCACCCGCGCTCAGCCTAAGTCACATCTCGTTTCCCGAACAAGCGCCACACATGGGCGAACCTCCATCCGCACGCGGCCGCAGTGCGGCCGATATGGGCAAAATGCGGGCGCTTGTATTCCCCACATGCGCCGCGGCGGACCGGCGCCATACCTGTAAATGCAGGTAAGTCCGCAGCGAGAAAATCGCTTCAAATGCGAAGCAATGAAGCGACGTCGAACACCGACACCTGGGGCTCCACCTGCTCACCGACGAGCATCGCTCGTCGCACCAGCCTTTCCGCAAACTCCTTACATTCCTCTAACAGAGCCGCTTTAGTGTTGGCCCAATGAGCGGACGTGAACCGACGCGCTATCAGATGGTGTCCCGCCGGGCGATGCTGAAAACATCGCTCGGGACCGGCGTTTTCCTGCTCGTTCCGGGCCTGGCCTGCGGCAACGACGACGCCACCATTCTGGCCGACGCCACCGCGGAGCCACCACCTGTCGGGTCAACCACGGGCACCACCACCCCAACCGCCACCGACCAGACCGGAGCGACCGAGCCGGTTCTGGAGGTGGAGACGGCCCCCGAAACGACTGAGACGACCGAAGCGGCGGCTGCGGAAACAACAGCGCCAACCGAAGCGACCCAGCCGGCGCCTACCGGTACCCCGGCGGTCAACGGCGAGCTTGTCATTGCGTTCACCTACACCCAGGGGCTCACCGGCAAGAACGAATGGCCCTACATCGCGGTGTGGATTGAAGACGCCGCAGGCGAACTCCTCGAGACCGTCTCACTCTGGTACGAACAGGGCCGCCGCGGCGCACGCTGGCTGGACCATCTGAACCGCTGGTACGAGGTTGACCTGGCCCGCCAGACCGCAGGCGGCATTGACGCGGCGGCAACCATCTCATCGGCCACCCGTGCCCCCGGCTCCTACGTCGTGGCCTGGGACGGACTCGTTGACGGCGAAGCGGTGGAAGCAGGAGACTACTTTGTGTGTGTCGAAGCAGCTCGTGAAGAGGGGCCGTACTCGTTGATCCGCCAACCCTTCACCCTGGCAGGTTCACTGGCCGAGACGGCGCTCCCGGACGACGGTGAGCTCTCTGCAGCATCGGTGCGAATCGATGGCTGAACCAATGATGTCCCAACAACGTCCAACGCTGCGCGACGCTCCGCAGCGCGTCGCCCCGGTGACACCGATTCCACGGTCAGGCGGCGCCAAGACATCAGCCAAGATGCAGAAGTGGATGCGCTGGCTGCACGTCTACGCCAGCATGATTGCCTTCCTGATCATTCTGTTTTTCGGGGCGACGGGCATTCTGCTGAACCACCCGACGTGGCTCTTCGGCGACGAGTTTGTCACCACCACAACAACCGGGACACTGCCGGAATCGGTCCGCACCGACGACGGCGGCGTCGAGTTTCTGGCCGTCAGCGAATACCTCCGCAGCGAACACGACGTTGCCGGCGAGGTGACCAACTTCGACCAGATCGATGCCGAAGGGTCGATCAACTACACCGGCCCCTCCTATGGCGCCTCGGTTCGCTTCGACGTCGAATCCCTGGACTACGAAGTGACCGTCCGCGAGGAGGGCTTCGTCAACGCCATGCGAGACCTGCATTCGGGGAGTGACACCGGCTCAATCTGGAGCCTCGTCATCGACGCTGCGGCGATCTTCCTGGTGTTCGTTGCGGTGACCGGTCTTGGCATTCAACTGTTCCTTCGCAAACGACGGCGCCGGGCACTCATGTGGCTTGCGGGAGGGTCAGCGGTGACCGCGACCCTCATCTGGTTGACGATGGTCTGAACCGATCCGACGAGCTGGTAATCACGCCGTCACCGTCGATAAGTAGACACGCTGCGTCGGCCTCATCGACCAGCGCCAGGGTCTCCTCCGGTGCCAGAATGAGGGCCACGGTGGCCAAAACATCCGCGGTCGCCCCGTCGGGCGCCACCACGGTGGCGCTCACCACGCGATCGCCCGGTTGGCCCGAGCGAGGGTCGAGCACCTTCGAGTAGCGCTCGGTCCCGATGGTCCACCACCGACGAGAGCCGCCGCTGGTGGCCAGTGCCTCTCCGGACAGCTCCGTCTGCATGAGCGGCGCCACGTTGTCATAGGGCCGGCGCGGATCCTCAATACCCACCATGACCGACCCCTCACCACGGTGGACCACATCTCCACCAAGACTGAGCCAGGCGGCGGAGACACCCGACACTTCGTCGACGACCGACCGCACCGCCCGCTCGGCGATCCACCCCTTGGCGATGCCGTTGAGGTTCAGGCTGACGTTGAGGTTGATGTTCGGGTTGGTGTTGGTGTTCGGATTCGTCGGGCCGCTGTCGGAGCCCAGCATGGCCACCACGTCGAGCAGATCCTTTTGCGCCGGGACGGCGCCGTTTACCGCTGCCCGGTCCCACAGGTCCACCAACGGTTGCACGCCTGGGTGAAACGCGCCGCCCGTCCGCAACCGCCACCGGTGTGCCAATTCGGCAACCGTCGCAAGTTCCGCAACCTCGGTTGTGCCGGTTCGCCGGAGCGTATGGAGTTCGCTCGACTCGTCGAAGACGGTGAACACCGCCTCAAGCCGGGCCGCCTCGTCGAGGATCGCTCGTTCACCCGCCTCTGCGACATCGGCCGACACAGCGGTGACCGCCACCTCCGCTCGCGTGCCAAGAAGCGGCTCGACGGTCTGCATACCAACTCACGCTACTGAACGGTTCAACCGCTCAGCGGCCGGCAATCCAACCGACTAGCCAGCGGCCCGCTTGTAGGCGTTTGGTGGGAACGCGGCGGCAGCGACACAGCGGTCCGACCATGACGCCAAATCGGCGATCAGTCCATCGACGTCTTCGCCGAGGGCGGCGACCATCTGGTGCTGCGCCCGGTCGGTGTCGTCTTCGATCCGGTCCCGCAGCTCCCGACCATCCGCGCTGAGCTGGTCACCGTCGAGCAGTCCGGACGCTCGGAGCCGGTCTGCGCTGGCGGCGATGGCTTCTGGCAGCCAGCCCCGACTGCCCGAGTATTCGCCCAGCGAAAACCCCACCCACAGCTCGGTCAGGATGCTCATGGCGATGGGGTCGAGCCCCTCGGCCACGCACGCCGCGATGTGGCTGTCACCTCGGTGTTCACGAATCATCTCCGCGCTTCGCCACAGCATCTCCACCGGATCATCCGACAGCGGAATCTCCGCCAGCCCCGCATACAGCGGGCGACCACTTTGGTCCAGGCCGACAGCGGCATCGCGCAGCCGGGCCGCGGCGCCGGACACATCAACGCCGTCGAGCACTCCGGACAGGCTCGCCGTTGTGGCCTGGAAACGGGTCGACAGTATGTCGTCCCGGCTGCAGGCAGCGCGCCCGGCCTGGTAGACCCCACCGATCAACGACGGTTCGAACACGGCAAACGATGACACGACAACCGCGGGTGCCGGGTCACCAAGGGCCGCCGCTCTCCCCCAGGCGTAGCCGGAGAAGAAGTCCAGCCCCAGTTCGGTCATGGCTTCGTTGTTCTGCCGCGACCACACCGGGTGCATGGCAATCGGCTCGATTGCATCGCGCAAACGGCGAGCGACCGATCCCCGCTGCGTCGGCGTTGGCACGGTGTCATCCGGGGTTGGGATGAAGAACGCTGCGACGGCCTCGTCGTAGTGCATGGGTGGTCCTCCTGTTGCGAACAGCCCCAACGGAGCTCCTGCTCGGCATCATCGCATGCCGCGGCGCAGGACTGCCAGGTATGGCCGGTCAGTCTCCGCCGTCGAGGAGCCCGCGGATGTTCAGACTCGATTCATATTTAATGTCGGCCACAAGGTAGGTCGTCACCGAGACCACGCCGTCGATGGCTTGAATGTCATCCTGTAACACCCGGTAGAGATGCGGAACATCACGACAGAACACATCGACCATGACGTCATGATCTCCCGCAACAGCCGCGACAAACCCCGTCTCGTCGACCGGAAACAGCGCCACGGTAACCGCCGGCACCATCCCCGCTTCCACCCGAAGCAGGAACGTGGCGCTGATGCCAAGCCCCGCCCGGTTCGGGTCGAGCCACACATTGAGGTGCAACGCCCCGCTCTCCCGGAGTTGGGTGAGGCGATTTCGGACCGTGCCGACCGAAACACCAATGGCCTTGGAAATCTCGCTGTATGAGGCGCGGGCATCAACGCTGAGACACCGAACAATCGCCTGGTCGGTTGCGTCAAGTTGCGGTTTCGTCACTTTTGCTGGGCTCTCAATTTAGAATTTGCAGAAAATCGCACTATCGCTGTCGATCTGTCAAGACTAGAGTGGCCCCTCGCAGGTTGTACATGCGGAGTGTGCCGGTCGGGACATTCACGCCTTGAGAGGGATTGAGTCATGAAGAAGATGCTGAGGATCGTAGCCATAGCGCTTGCCGTCGCCATGATGGCAGCAGCTTGCGGTGGCAGCGACGATGCCGACACCGACGAGGGCGCAACCACCGAAGATCAGTCGTCGGACAACAGCACCGATGACGGAGACGGCGAGAGTTCCGACGAGTCCGACGGAGACGGGTCCGGGGACGAGGTGGCGGCCACCGGCTCCAGTCGCTTCGTCTACGCAAACCCCTTCCCCATCTTCGACCTTGACCCTGCCAGCGCCTTCTCCTCCGAGAACGTGGTGCTACAGAACGTCTACGAGACCTTGACCACCTACAACCCACCGGGATCGGCCGATCTGATCTCCGGTGCATTGGCCGAGTCCTGGACTTCCAACGACGACGCCACGGAGTGGACCTTCACCCTTCGGGAGGGCGTCACCTTCCACGACGGGTCCCCGATGAACGCCGAGGCGGTCATCGCTTCGCTCCAACGCACGATCGACCTTGATCTCGGGGCCGCGTTCATCCTGCTCCCCATCCTCGAGATGACGGCAACCGATGATCTCACCGTCACCTTCACCCTGGAGTACCCGGCCCCGCTCGACATCGTGATGTCGTCAAACTACGGCGCCTTCATCATGAGCACCGAGGGCGTGTCTCAGGAATCCGACTGGTTCAACGAAGGAAACGAAGCGGGAACCGGTCCGTACACCATTGCCTCCTACACCCCGAACGAGAGCGTCGAACTCGCTCGCTATGACGACTACTGGGGTAGCTGGTCCGACGGCCAGTTCGACACGGCGGAGATTCAGCTTGTCGAAGACCCCGTCCTTGCCGAGCAGATGGTCCGCAACGGCGACGCCGACTTCACCTACAACCTGCCATTCGATTCCTACGCCGGACTTGAAGGGGTCGAAGGCCTCTCAGTCGTGCGGGGCGAGTCCATGCAGAACCTCTTCGGCCTGCTCAATCACGAGCGGCTGTCACCTGAAGTTCGCGAAGCGCTGGTGCTCTCCTTCCCCTACGACGACGTCGTCGAGGCGTTCTACGGCGGCGAGTCCACGCGGTCTCAAGGCATCATCCCGCAGGCCGTCTGGGGGTCGAGCAATTCCCTCGACCTGCCCGAGACCGACCTTGACGCAGCGGCCAAGGTCTTGGCCGACGCCGGTGTCACCGATCTTTCCGTGACCTACAGCTTCGATGCCGGCACCACCGAGCAGCAACAGTTCGGTGAGGTCTGGCGAGCCAACCTGGCCACCATCGGCGTTGACCTGGTGCTCGACCCACTTACGTTCGACGCCCGCTGGGAACTGGCTCAGGCAGATCCGGCGAACGCCCAGGATGTGTTCACGCTGTTCTGGTTCCCGACGTTCGTGACACCATATGACTTCATGTTCTCCCTGTTCCGAACCGAAGAAGCACCGTTCTTCAACCTCGGCTACTACAGCAACCCGGACTTCGATGCGTTGATCGACGAGGCGGACGCCGTCAGCGGCACCGACCGTGACGCCGCCATCGCCCTGTTCCAGGAAGCCTCGCAGATCCTTATCGACGATAACGCCGCAGTGTTCATGGTGGACGTGCCGAACATCGGGGTCATCAACTCCGACGTCTCCGGCTATGTGTCCAACCCGGCATACAGCGGCGTCGTGCGCTTCTACGATCTCACCCACAGCGGCTGATACGAACGGGTCCGACGGTTGCGCTACCTGCTGCGACGACTCCTGACCAGCGTGGTGGTCGTCCTCGGCGTAGTGACGATCACGTTCGTCGTGTCGCGCATCGTCCCATCCGACCCGGCGGCGCTGTACGCCGGCCCTCGGGCCCGTCCGGCGCAGGTGGAACAGGTGCGCCAACAGCTCAACCTCGACGACCCAATCCACACCCAGTACTTCAGCTACCTCGGCGATCTGAGCCGGGGAGATCTTGGCGAGTCGTTCGCAACCCGTCGTTCCATATCGTCTGACCTCGCCGACTTTCTTCCCGCGACGCTGGAACTGGCGCTGACGGCAACCGCGCTGTCAATGGTGATCGGCATCCCCCTCGGGGTTTTCGCCTCGGCCCGACGTAGCCGTTTGCGGGACAGCATTATCCGGCTGTTCGCAGTCACCAACGTGTCGGTACCGGTCTTCTGGTCCGCGCTTCTCTTACAACTGTTGTTCGCAAGCAAACTCGGCTGGCTACCGCTTTCCGGGCGAACGTCATCGTCGGTGGAGTTCAGTGAACCGACCGGTCTGTTCCTGGTCGACTCACTCCTGTCTGGCAGCATCGCCAACTTCTGGGACGTGATCAAACACCTTGCGCTCCCGGTGCTGGTCATGGCCGCCTACCCGTTGGGACTCACCATCCGGTTGATCCGAGGGTCGATGCTCGAAGTGTTGCCCGAGCCATACATCGAAGCGGCCCGCGTTGCCGAGCTACCGGAGCGGACCATTCTGTACCGCCTTGCGCTGAAGAACGCCCTCGCTCCGGCGCTGACCATCCTTGGCCTGACCTTTGCCTACTCGGTTTCAAGTGCGTTCCTGGTCGAGGCGGTCTTCAACTGGCCCGGACTCGGAAAGTACCTGACCGAGGCGATCGTCCGGGTCGACTTCCCGGTGATCACCGCGGCGACGCTGGTTATCACCGTGATCTACGTGCTGATCAACCTTGGACTGGACCTCATCCACGCCAAACTCGACCCCCGGGTCAATCTGAGCTGATGGCCGAAACCGCACCGACACCCGCCCGCCGACTCTTGGGCTGGCCAGCGACGACGCCGGGATCGGCGGGCTGGTACTACCGGCGTAGCTGGCTTGGTATGAGCGCCGCGGTCGTCGTGGCCCTCTTCACGTTCGGCGCCGTCTTCGCACCGTGGCTAACGCCCTATGCCGACCAGGGCCGAGGCGCGCCAAACCTGCAAGATCGACTGTTGGGTCCAAGCTGGAGCCATTGGATGGGCACCGACGATCTGGGCCGCGACGTTCTGGCTCGCATCCTGTTCGGCGCCCGCACCGCGCTGTTGGTCGCTGTGGGCGTGGTCGTACTTGCGGTCGTTGTCGGTGTGCTGATTGGGGCGGTCGCCGGATACTTCGGCGGTTGGGTCGACGAGATCCTCATGCGGGTGACGGACACCTTTCTCGCCTTTCCGCCCCTTCTACTTGCGGTCATCGTTGCCGCGGCGCTCGGTGCCAGCCTGCGCAACACGATCATCGCCATCGCCGTGTCCTGGTGGCCCTGGTACGCCAGACAGGTTCGATCACAGGTCCTCAGCATCCGTGAACGTCCCTTCATCCACGCGGTGAGAACCATCGGTGTGCCAAACCGAACGATCCTGCGGCGCCATGTCATCCCGAACGCCATGTCTCCGGTGTGGGTGCAGGCCACCGCTGACTTGGGCGCATCGGTGCTCACCGCGGCGGGCCTGAGCTTTGTCGGGCTTGGACCCCGCCCCCCAACCGCAGACTGGGGAGTGATGATCAATGACGGTCGACAGCTGGTGCTTTCCGGCCAATGGTGGATCGCTGGCTTTGCCGGAGCGGCGATCACCCTCGTGGCGTTGGCGTTCAACCTGATCGGCGACGTTGTGCGTGACGTCACCGACCCGAAGACCAGGGGCAGTGACTGATGAGCCGCCTCGTAGAACTGGACGACCTGCACGTCACCTTCAACCTGCCGACCGGACCGGTGCGGGCTGTCCGAGGGGTGTCGCTCCATGTCAACGAGGGCGAAATCCTCGGTGTGGTTGGCGAATCCGGTTGCGGGAAGTCGGTCACGTTTCGGGCCATGCTCGGCCTCACCCCATCCTCGGCGACGGTAACGGGGAGCGTCTCGTTCGATGGTGCGCCGTCGGACTCCGACGGGGCGCTTCGCTCCAACACATCGATGATCTACCAAAACCCTGGAGCGGCCCTGAACCCGGTGTTCACCATCGGCCAGCAGCTCCGGTTGGTTGCGGGCACCGATGACACCGACCGACTGGCGGAGCTGCTGGACAGCGTCGGGCTGCCGGATCCACACCACGCGCTTGGCGCGTATCCCCATGAGTTCTCCGGGGGCATGCGGCAGCGGGCCGTCATCGCCTTTGCGTTGGCCCAGGTCCCGCAGCTCCTGATCGCCGACGAACCGACCACCGCTCTCGATGTGACGACCCAGGCGCAGGTGCTCGACCTCATCAAAGACCTCCAGGCCGACCGCAGCCTCAGCGTGGTGCTGATCAGCCATGACCTCGGTGTCATCAAACGAATCTGCGACCGCGTGGCAGTGCTCTACGCAGGACGGGTTGTCGAAGTCGGCCCGACCGAACAGGTGTTGAGTAACCCGCTTCACCCCTACACCAGGGCACTGCTGGCCTCGATGCCGGGGCGTGACAACGTCGGCGCCGAGCTCGCCTCCATCGCCGGTTCTGTGCCGGACGGCCGGACCCCGACCACCGGTTGTTCCTACGCTCCCCGCTGCCAACATGCGACCCCGGACTGCCTGTCCAACGAGCCGCCGATGTTGCGCCAAAGTTCCGACGCATCGGAACCAGCGTCGGACGGTCACCAGGCGGCCTGCATTCTCGTCAACCAGACCATCGCTGGCGGCACGTCCGACCAGGAGCCGGCCGGATGAGCGCGGTGATCGACATTCGAGATCTGCACGTCAGCTACCGGACCCGTCAGGGAGGACGCAAGACGTCGGTGCAGGTGATTGACGGTCTCAACTTGCAGGTTGAGGCCGGGGAGACGCTTGGCATCGTCGGAGAATCTGGCAGCGGCAAGTCCACGCTCGCCCACTCCCTGGTCGGGCTGGTGACGCCAACCGCCGGTTCAATCATGTTCGACGGAACCGAGTTGGTCGGCCTCAAGGGAAAGAAGCGGCTGCCAATCCAACGTCGGATGCAGATGGTGTTCCAGAACCCGCTGCTGTCGCTGAGCCCCCGCCTGTCGATTGGAGCGCAGCTGCACGAGCCCCTGCAGGTCCACACCGACCTCACCTCCGCGAAGCGTCAGGAGCGGATTGCCACCTGGCTCGATGCGCTGGAGCTCAGCCAAAGCGTGACGGACCGCTACCCCCATGAGTTGAGCGGCGGCCAGGCCCAACGTGTGGTGTTGGCGAGGGCCATGACGCTGGAACCGGAAGTGATGGTCTTCGACGAACCGACAAGCGCGCTCGATGTCTCGGTGCAGGCTGGCGTGTTGAACCTCCTTCGCCGACTCAAAACCGAGGCCAACCTGACCTACCTGTTCATCACCCATGACCTCGGGGTCGCTCGCCACCTGTCGGACCGGATCGCCGTGATGCGATCCGGTGAGATTGTCGAGCTGCGAGACACCTCTGCCCTGTTTGAACAGCCTGACCATCCCTACACCGAGACGCTGCTCGCGTCCTCACTATCGGTCTGAGGCCCACGATGACCCCGATCGCTCACCACCACTGCCCACCGCGGACCATGCCATGTTGAGGGTCGGTATTGACGTCGGAGGTACCCACACCGACGCGGTCCTGCTCAACGGGGACCAGGTGGTCGCCTCCACAAAGGCCCTCACCTCGGCCGACGTGCTCACCGGCATTGTCGAAGCGCTCGAAGCGGTCCTGGCCGACGTGCCGGGCCAGGAACGTTCGGTGGAGGCCGTGATGCTTGGCACCACGCAATTCACCAACGCAGTGGTTGAGCGGCGAGAACTGTCCGAGGTTGCCGCGGTGCGCATCGGAGCGCCCTCAGGCCGGGGGCTGCCACCGAAGATCGGGTGGCCCGACGACATTGCCCGATGTCTTGGCGACAACTCATACAGCATCCGCGGCGGGTCTCTCTATGACGGTTGGCCACTGGCGGACCTCGACGACGGCGAGGTCGACCGGTTGGTCGCGGACCTTGTGCAAAAGAAGGTGGAGGCCGTCTCGATCTCGTCCGCGTTCTCGCCGATGAACCCCGGCCCAGAGATTGCCGTCGGCGCACGGGTACGCGAAGCGCTACCGCACGCCCACGTGACGCTGTCTCACACCCTCGGCCGGTTGGGGATTCTGGAGCGAGAGAACGCGGCGCTGCTCAACACCAGCCTGCTGAGCTTCGCCAATCGTGTCGTCGACTCGTTCGTTGAAGCGGTCCGGGTGCGGGGCTTGCACTGCCCGTTCTTCGTCAGCCAGAACGATGGCACGCTGATGCACGCCGAGTTTGCCCGGTCCTTCCCGGCGTTCACGTTCGCATCCGGACCGACCAACTCGCTCCGGGGCGCAAGCAGGCTTACCGGTCTGAGCGACGCAATCGTCGTCGACATCGGCGGCACCACATCCGACATCGGCGTCCTCCAGGCGGGATTCCCTCGGGAGTCAAACGTTGTCATCGAAGTGGGCGGGGTGCGCACCAACTTCCGCATGCCCGACCTGCTCGCCATCGGCCTCGGTGGCGGCAGCCTTGTGACCGACAACGGCGCAACGGTCGGGCCTCGCTCACTTGGACATCGCCTTGTGACCGACGGCCTGGTGTTCGGCGGCGACACCCTGACGGCAACCGATGTGATCGTTGCCGCGGGCGGGGCAGACATCGGCCAACCCGACCTGGTAGCGAATCTCGACGCTGACCTGATAACGAAAACCGGCGAGCGAATTGCCGAGATGCTGAACCTGGGCATCGAGAAGATGAAGCCGAACAGCGATCCGGTACCCGTCGTTCTGGTCGGTGGCGGCGCGGTCTTGGCGCCAAACAAGCTCGCTGCCTCATCAGAGATTCTTCGGCCCGAACATGGCGAGGTCGCCAACGCAATCGGCGCCGCTATCGCCCAAATCGGAGGCGAGGCCGAGGGCATGGTGGCCTATGACAAGACGCCTCGTGACCACGCCATCGCCGCCGTCACCGCCGAAGCGGTCGAGACCGCTGTCGCTGCGGGAGCGGAGCGGGCGACGATCCGCGTCGCTGACATCGAGGAGATTGCAATGTCGTACATGGCAGAGCCCACGACCCGTTTGCGGGTAAAGGTCGTCGGAGAGATTGCTGGGCTGAGCAGTCCGACGGCGGCCGGGGGTGCGGCGTGAAGCTTGGCGCCGACTCGTTGGCCGACCTGGCCGGTGGGGCTGCGTTCCTCGCCACCGGCGGCGGGGGCGATCCCTACGTTTCCTATCTCTCGGCCTGCGAGGTGTTGGAGAGGAACGGTCCCGTCGATCTGATCGGTGTTGAATCGCTCGACAATTCGGCGTTCGTCGCCACCATCGGCGGGGTCGGCGCGCCGTCGGTGAGCCTGGAACTGCTGCCATCGACCGACGATCCCGCAAAGGCGCTGACAGCGTTCGAGAAACACATAGGCCGCAGCGTCGATGCTGTGGTGTCGTTTGAAATCGGTGGCGGGAACTCGCTGATTCCCCTCATGGCAGCCTCGGAGCATGGCATCCCCGTGGTCGATGGCGATGGCATGGGTCGGGCGTTGCCCGAAGCCCAGATGATGACCTACCCGATTGCCGGGATTGCCCCCACCCCGGCGCTGGCCCTTGACTACATGGGCAACACCGTCACGTTCGAGACCGACACAACCGCAACCTACGAACGACACATACGAGCGATGGCGTCGGCCATGGGCGGGATGGTCACCGCGGTTGAGCATCCGATGACCGGGCGGCAGCTGAAGTCATCGATCGTGGCGGGCACGGTGAGCTTTTCGATTGAGCTTGGGCGGGTGCTCCGTGAAAACCGAGGCAACGCGCAGCGGATCTTCGACCCTCTCCGAGAGGTGTTTGCCGGATCGATCTACGGCGACGTGTTCCACGTCTATACCGGCAAGGTCGTCGACTACTCCAGTGCCGTGGTCGGCGGCTATGACGTTGGCCAGGCCAGGGTGGAGTCCTTCGACGACGATGCGCCGCCGCTGGTGATCGACATCAAGAACGAGTACCTCGTCGCCCGCATCGCAGACCAGGTCGCTGTGTCGGTGCCGGACCTCATCACCGTTCTCGACTACGAAACCTCAACCCCGATCAACGCCGAACGGCTGCGGTTCGGTCAGCGGGTGTCGGTGTATGGGGTCGGCTGCCCGGCGTTCTATCGTCAGCCCACTGCCCTGGACGTGGTGGGGCCGCGGTGCTTCGGCTTTGACTTTGACTTCACCGCGGTCGAGGACATCGCCGGTCATCACCAACAGATGCCGCGCTAGTTCCGCTGATGGAGCCGCTCTAGCCCGAGCTGACGTCGGCCGACCGTGGCGTCGGGACCTGAAAACCGTCGGCCCGAACAATCTTTAGCGCTACCCATCCGAGCCACGCTGCGGCAATGATCTCGGGGATGGCGGCGACGGCGGCCCAACCGTCGGTCTGGGAGTCGATCAGTAGCGGTTCGCTGAAGTAGCCCCACCCTGGCGCCAGGTGGGAGGCGCTTACCCCGATCGCAAGCGACAGGAACACTGCAGCCGAGGCAAGGGCCGCCACCGGATGATCGGTGAAAACCAGCGTCAAGGCCACCGTGGCCAGGATTGCGCTGGTCGTTCCCGCCCAAATCACCCCGTCAGAGGTAAGCCCGGTACCGCGCCGGATGTGGTCCGCAGTGTGGACCGTCCAGGTGAGGATGAAGAGCATGCTGGCGCCCTTGAGCGTTGCAAGGTTCGTGAGACTTTTGAGATTTGTGGGCATCGTTGACCTCCAAGTCAGACCGATTATCGCACTCGGCCTTGCCTAGAACGTTCATTCTAGTAGAACGAATGCTCTAGAATCAAGATGTGGCCGAGGAGACCAGACAGCGAATAGTCGCCGCGACGAATGAACTGTTCCGTCGCGTCGGCTACAACGGCGCCGGCCTTGCCGAGATCAGCCGCACCTCGGAGGCAACCACGGGGTCGATCTACCACTTCTTCCCCGGCGGAAAATCCGAACTGGCCCGGGCCGTCGTCACCGAAACCGGCGCCGCATACCGGGAACTGTTTGAGCTAATCCTCGGCGCCGAGGAGCGGTTGGCGGACGGGGTCAGCGCGTTCTTCGACGCCGCGGGCGACGTGCTGGAGACCGACGACTTCATCGACCCCTGCCCCATTGGCACGGTCGCCCGGGAAGTTGCCAGCACCGACGACGAGCTACGACGGGCGGCCAGCCGTGTCTTCAACAGCTGGGTCGACGCGCTGTCACAACGCCTGGTCGCTCTCGGCGCAGCGCCAGAGAGTGCCAACACGACCGCCACAACGGTCATCGCCATGATCGAAGGAGGCTTCATCATGGCCAGGACCCATCGCGACGGCGATGTCATGCGGCGCATGGGCCAGACGGCGGCACTACTTATTGATGCCTGCCAGGTCGCTCAGCCGTCACGTAGCACTAAGCCGTCAGGTAACTGACCCGGCCCCGACCGCGCGGTGCGGCAGCAACCCTGAGGGGCACCCCTGAGCTGGCCCCTCAGGGCTAAGGGTGCCTCAGGGGGTCTCCCGGGTTGTACCCGATACCGGTGGAGGGCGATGTCCTCGATGATGAAGACATGACCAACGAACCAGAGTTTCCAGAACCATCAGCGACCGAAAACATCGGCCAGGGCGCCGCCACGACCGAGACCATTCCCCCGATGCCGCCGCCACCGGCCATCCCGCAGCCAGTGCAGCGCCGGAAGAACGGCTGGGCCATCTTCGGTGGCGTCGTCCTGGCGGCAGTAGCAGCCTTCTTCGTCTTCCTCATTGGGCTCTTCGCCATCGTCATTGCAATCGTCGCTGGCATTGCATCGGGCGACATTGACGTCGACGTCGACACCGACCAGGTCGAAGTCAGCCTCGTGCCGCTCACCATCGACGAACTCCCGGCATCGATCACCGAGGAAAGCGGCGAGATCACCGTGGACCTGACCGAGCTCGACCTTGCCGAGCTTCAGGCAGCTGACGCCCCGGTTGAGCTCGACGTGCGAGCCGACTTCGGAAGCATCACCGTGGTCGTTCCCGAGGGGCTTGACGTCTCGGTCGAAGCTTCGGTGGACCTTGGAGACCTCACCGTCTTTGACAACTCCAAAGACGGCTTCGACAACACCATCATCCGGACCGACGACGATGCCGACATGGTGCTGGACCTTGACCTGAACGTGGGCAAGATCAACGTTGTTCAGGGCTAGGCGGCGGCCAGCGTCCAGACGTGTGGCAGGCCAGACCCCACCTCGGTCCACCGGGCAGCGTCGGACACCTGCCACACCTCGCCGGTGTCTGTCCCGACCAGGACACCGCCGACATTGCCAGGGTCGACGATCAGCCCGTGGAAGTTGGCCGACGATGGGTTGTGAGCATCGTCGCACAGCGACCGCCACGACCGGCCCTGATCGTCGGATCGAAATAGGCCAGCCTGCGCCCCCGATGCGTCTCGATGATTCGAGAATGCGTTCGGGGCACTGGCGACGGTAAGGCTGTGTGGATCACGTTGGTCAACACACATCGGTCGGGAGTACCGGGGCGTGACGCCCTGCCAGGCGTACTCCCAGGTGACGCCGTAGTCGTCGGATCTGAACATCCCGGCGTTGCCCTCACGCTCCTCGGCGATGTGATCAAAGCGGCCGTAGCCGGTGGTGATGAACAGCACGCCAGGCTCGGCGGGATGGGCGTACATCATATGAAGGTCCGGATTGCCGCCGGGCAGGTCGACCGTCCACGTTGCGCCACCATCGGTTGAACGGGCAACACCGCCAACCTCGACACCGACCCAGATGCGGTCCGGGTCATCCTGGTCCACCACCAGCGCCCTGGCCCGACCGGGCAGCGGCGGATCGAGCGGCACACACCATTGTTTCGCCTCCGGCACCGCAGCGAACGATTCAACCTCGGTCCAGGAGTCCCCTTGGTCATCGCTTCGGAACAGCGCGGCGGGCTCGGTACCGGCGTACAGCCGGTCACCGCCGGATCGAACCTGCCAGATGGCATGGTCGGCCAGCCGGGGCGTAGACCACGTCCGACCCTGGTCATCGCTGAAGTACAGCCCCGAGGCGGTACCGGCAAAGATGCGGTCACCGATGACGGTCAAGTCACGAACGTGCGGCGCGTCGAGCGTCTGTTGGAACCCGCTGTCATCGACGGCGAAAACGCCTTTGGCAGTGCCTGCAAGCAACACGGTGAACCTCCCCTGACCCGGGCCCGGTCATGGGACCCGATTGGTTCTCCTCAACAGTCTCACCCACACCGG
>CAZSTV010000078.1:9376-21508 GCA_964609665.1 uncultured Acidimicrobiaceae bacterium | reverse complement strand
CATCAGAAGCCGGCCGGTGGCAATAACTTCGTCGCCCTGCGCCAGCCGTGCCAGCCACTCCGGGGGTGACAGACTGTGGTCGCGGTGTGAACCGGGCAGTGGAAGCCGGGTGATGCGGTACCGCCGGTCGGGGTCGAGGCCGGCAAGTCGCATCGGGGCAGGTACGGCTTCGGTCATCGTTGCGGTGCGGACGTAGGAGAAGAGTGCCTCGCTGCGGTCAGTGGCAACGACACCCATGATGTTCACTGAAGACTCGGAGTGGTCGATCCGCCGAGTGTCGCCGCCGTGCAGCAGCGTCCGATGTTTCTTGTGTAGGCCGATGCTGTCGGCAATCTCGGCCCGGTCAGCCTCGGTGGCGTTCAGCAGGTTCCACTCGATGCCCATATGCCCGAAGAACGTCGACGCGGTCCTGAGCCCAAGGTCGTGTTGACGGCTGGTCGTGTGAGAGATCGGCGGACCGATGTGGGAACCCATGACCTCGGGCGGAAAGAGCATGGAGAAGCCCCGTTGGATAGCCTGGCGATCCAACGCGTCGTTGCTGTCGGACGCCCAGATTCGCTCGGACCGCGACAGAATCTCAAAGTCCGCTCTGGCGCCGCCGGAGGAACAGCTCTCAATCTCAAGGTTGGGATAGCGAGCCCGTATCTCGTCGATCAACCGATACAGGGCCATGGTTTGGGCGTGAGCACCGGCCCTCCCATCGTGGGTTGGTTGGACCAGGTCACGGTTCATGTCCCATTTGACGTAGCCGATCTCGTACTCGCTCAACAGCCGGTCGACGTGTTCCAGGATGTAGTTCCAGGCGTCGGGGTTGGCAAGATCCAACACCAGTTGGTTGCGGCCGAGCTGGCGGGGGTAACGATCGTCTTCCAGCGCCCACTCCGGATGGGTCCGATACAGCACGGACTCCGGGTTCACCATCTCCGGCTCCAGCCAAAGACCGAACTCCATACCAAGACCCCGGACGTGATCTACCAGCGGCCCAAGCCCATTCGGGTACTTCGCCGGATCAACCGTCCAGTCGCCGAGGCCCGCTGTGTCATCGTTGCGGCCGACGAACCAGCCGTCGTCGAGCACGAAGCGCTCAACCCCAACCTCTGCCGCCAACGTGGCAAGCTGAGTCAGCGTGTCGTGGTCATGATCGAAGTAGACCGCTTCCCACGTGTTGAGCATCACCGGGCGCGGCCTGTCGGTGCCGGGATGATGCGAACGACTCCGCACGAAACGATGGAACGCGAGCGATGCGTCGCCAAGGCCACTGGCGCTGTACACACCATGCAGCACCGGCGTCCGGTACGACTCGCCCGGCCCAATCATGACCTCGCCGCCAAACAACAATTCGCCCGCCTGGACATGACGACGACCGTCGGACAGCCGCTCCGCAATCACGGTGGCGTTTCCGCTCCAGCCGAGGTGCACACCCCATACCTCACCGGTGGTCTCCGAGAAGCCGTCGGATCCGGCAAAGAGCGCTGGGATGCGATCATGCGAGGTCCTGCCCCGACGGTTCTCACTCACCCACGCGCCGGTTTCCCAACGGTGGCGGTCGGGCTGGAACTCCATCGTCCAGCGTCCGGTGAAGTGCAACAACTCGACAGCCCGTGCCGGCAAATCCACGCTGGGCGCCAGCCGGTCAAGTGTGTAGTCACAGGTTCCGACGTTTGTGACCTCAGCGGACAGAAGCAGGACGTCTGAGCCGGTGTGCAACGTTGCGGTCAGAGCGATCGCCAGCTCGGCGATCTTGTCTTCGAGCGTCCATACGGCGGTGGCTCGACCGTCGGCGTTTTCGGTCGTCACTGCAGCATTGGTGAACCGTGGCCCGAATCCTTGTCCGTCGAGACGGTGACCGCTTATGCCGGGACTGCCGGAGAACCCGCCGCCACTCTCGGCGATCAAGCCGATCGGTGTTTCAACGTCGAGGGGGGCCCTGGCAACGGGTCGGGCCGTTACGACACCGAGCGAGGCGAGGTCCTCGTCGCCAAGCGCTGCACCCCAGTACCCAAGTGACGGCATGGCACCAGCGTTGGACACCAACACCACGCTGGTCGTGGCAGAACGAAGATGAGCCCACCGCGTGTCGGCGCTTCCGCCGTCTACCGCAGCCGAGGCGCCGCTAGGCAAATCTCCGCGCTCCAGTGTCACCTGTGGTCTCCATTCATACCGGTATCGGGAAGGGGGCCGTCCGCCGTTTCACGTACCTGGGCCACCCACGCGGGCCATCAATCTGGGCCACATAGCTATTGTGGCCGACGATTTCCTGCATCCGGACGATACAGAAGATGTCCGAAAAGTCATCGGCTGAGCACCCATCGCTGTTACGAATCACCTACGAGTCGTCAGTCCGGATGCGACATTCCGCAGTTTGTGCGGACCTTCGGAGCAACCCAGCGCTATGCTCCGTCCAGCATCATGCCTCGGGGAGGGGCTGATCCAAGACGTCATCCAATGACGCATAAATGGAAAAGAGAGAACTTGATGTCCAAACTCATTCTCCCGAAGTCGCCGAGCCCGTCAAAGGTCGGTATGCCCGTAGGCCGTCGTAGCTTCCTGAAGGGAGCTGCAGGCGCAGCCGGAGTTGCCTCGATGGGTGGCATCCTCGCCGCCTGCGGTGATGACTCAGAGTCCACCGACAGCGGCGCGAGCAGCGAAGGCTCCGCCCTGACCCTTGGTGAGGCCTCTGGCGATCTCACCATCGGCTCGAACTACTCCAACGAGCTGCCACAGGCTGGCCTTCAAGCAGCCGTTGCCGCCGTTCCGAACGGCGACATCAACGGCCTCATCAACGAGGTCGACCACAACACGTTCCAGGAGAACATCACCACGTACCTCCAGCAGCCGGATGACATCATCCCGTGGTTCGCCGGGTTCCGTATGCGCTTCTTCGCCGAACAGGATCTTCTCGGTGAGATCAATGACGTCTGGGGCCTCATTGGCTCAGAGATGTCCGACGGGTTCAAGCAGGCCTCAACCGGTGATGACGGCAACCAATACTTCGTTCCGTGGGCCTATTACGCCTGGGGCATCTACTACCGCAAGAGCCTCTTCGAAGAGCAGGGCTACGACGTTCCCACCGACCTCGACTCACTCATGGGTCTCGCAGAGGCCATGCAGAGCGACGAGATCACCCCGTTCGCCTTCGCCAACGACGGTCAGTGGCCGGCGATGGGCACCTTCGACCAGATCAACTTCCGACTGCACGGCTATCAGTTCCACGTTGACCTGATGGCAGGCAAGGAGTCCTGGAACGACGACCGGGTCAAGCAGACCTTCGACACCTTCGCTGAGCTGCTTCCGCTTCACCAGGAGAACCCCAACGGGCGCACCTGGGAAGAGGCCGCGGCAGCAATCGTGAACAAGGAAGCCGGCATGATGACCATCGGCACGTTCATCGGGTCACAGTTCCCCGAGGACGAGTTCGACGACATCGACTTCTTCCCGTTCCCGTCCCTCAACGACGAGCACGGCATCGGCACCATCGAAGCCCCGATCGACGGCTGGATGATGGCCAAGTCACCAAAGAACGATGCTGCGGCTCGCGAGATGCTTGCTCACTTCGGTACCGGCGTTGCCCAGGACGCGTACCTGGCGGAGGACCCAAGCGTCGTCGCCACCGCATCCGGTGCCGACACCAGCGTTTACAACGGTCTCCAGCAGAAGGTGCAGGCCGCAGTGGCCGCCGCCGACAGCGTGACCCAGTTCCTCGACCGTGACACCAGCCCGGAGTTCGCCTCCAACGTTGCTGGACCTCGCATCGCTGACTTCATTGCCGATCCGTCTCAGCTGGACTCGATCCTCGCTGATATGGAAGAGCAGGCGGAAGTGATCCTGCGCGGCTAATCCTGGCGGATTGAACACTTGACCTCCACCCTGACCGACGACGAGGCACCAACCGGCGGAACACCGTCGGACGGGCCTCGCCGCGGTCGCGGTGGAGGTCTTCGTTTTTCTGGCCGGGACCGTCTTGTCTTCGGCCGCATGGTCGGCGTACCAACCGCCGTCCATGTGCTGTTCGTGTGGGTGCCGACCATCGCATCGATTCTCTTGTCCTTCACCGACTGGAAGGGCATCCGGTTCTCCGACCTGAACTTCGTCGGCGTCGAGAACTACCAACAGATTTTCACCGTCTTTGAGAAGGACTTCTTCCAAGCCCTGATCAACAACGCGGTCCTGATGCTGTTCCTCTTCATCGGACCAACCACGCTCGGCATGCTCCTGGCCTACCTCCTGGACAAGGAGATGAAGGGCACCCGGATCTACCAGAGCCTCTTCTACACCCCGGTGGTGTTGTCGCTTGCCGTCGTCGGCTTCATCTGGAAGAGCGTCATCTACTCCCCCAAGCAGGGCTACGCCACCGAGGCGGTCAACGCGCTGGGCGGCGACGGCGGCGAGGTCGACTGGATTGGAAACCAGTCCTTCTTCCCGTTCAACTGGTCGATGGTGGTGCTCGGCGGGCTGTTCCTGCTGATAGCCGCAGCGGTGCACCTGTTTTGGCGAAACCTCGTCCCGACGGCAATCGTCGGAGTGCTGGGCGTTGCCCTCGTGATCTTCGGCTTCGTCACCAATGCCCAGCCCGAATACGGCGTCTCCAAGAACTTCGCCGCGATTCTCGCCGCCATTGCCTGGCGCCACACCGGCTACATCATGGTGCTGTACCTCGCCGGCATGAAGAGCGTTGACCAGGCGCTGCGAGAATCGGCTGCGCTGGATGGCTGCAATGAGTGGCAGTCGTTCCGCCACGTCCTATTCCCGACGCTCAAGCCCATCAACGTGGTGGTGGCGGTCATCACCGTGATTGAGGCGCTCCGGGCGTTCGACATCATCTTTGCTCTCAACAAGCCTCGCAAGACCGAGGTGCTGTCCATCCTGGTCACCAACAACCTGCTCGGTGAGGGCGGCGGCAATGTCGGTCGTGGCTCGGCCTACGCGGTCATCCTCTTCCTGCTCTGCCTGATCTTCGTCATCTGGTATGTGACCAACCACTTCAAGGCGTCGGAAGAATGACAACGACCGTCTCTCGCACAAAGGGCCTGACCCCGCAGCGAGTCGTTCTGCAGCTGTTCCTCATCACGCTTGCCGCGGTCTGGATGGTGCCGCTACTCGGTGGCCTGTACTCATCGTTCCGGCCATTCATCGAAACCCAGCGAGACGGCTACCTCTCGCTGCCGGACACGTTCACGCTCGACAACTACCGCAACGCCTGGGCTCAGGGCGACATTCTGGACAAGTACTGGAACACCGCGCTTGTGCTGTTCCCGGCGTTGGCCCTGACGCTGTTCTTCTCTTCGATGGTGGCCTTTGCCGCCAGTCGCTTCACTTGGAAGTTCAACGTGTCGCTGCTGGTGCTGTTTACCGCAGGCAACCTGCTGCCGGCCCAGATCATCATTCAGCCGCTCTTCCAGATGTACAAGCGCATCCCGCTCCCCGACTTCATGTCCAACTCCGGTCTCCTGCTCGGCAGCAACTGGGGTCTGATACTGATTCACGTGGCTTTCCAGAGCGGCTTCTGCACGTTTGTGCTCAGCAACTACATGAAGCTGCTGCCAAAGGAACTCAACGAGGCCGCCATGGTGGACGGCGCCGGCGTGTGGCGTCAGTACTGGTCGGTCATTCTGCCGCTGACCAGACCGGCGATCGCTGCGTTGGCGACGCTCGAATTCACCTGGATTTACAACGACTTCTTCTGGGCCGTCGTGCTGGAACAGCAGGGCGATGACCGGCCGATCACCTCGTCGCTTGCCAACCTCGGTGGCGAGTTCTTCACCGATGACAATCTCATCGCCGCAGCATCTGTCATGGTGGCCTTCCCGACCATTGCGGTCTTCCTGGCTCTGCAGCGTCACTTCATTGCCGGTCTGACGCTCGGCTCCACGAAGGGCTGACCGACAACTCGGCGGCGGCGAACGTGTCGCTAGGGCCGTGAGGCCGCCATCAGCAACCTGGCCCGACGGCGAAGCCGCCGAAGCAGCGGGGGGCTTGGCGTCGCGGTCCCATCTCCGACCGAAGCATCGAGATCAACCTCGACATCGACATCGACATCAACCGCGACACCGACACCGTCTCCCTCTCGGTAGTCGTGAAACAGAGCGGTGACGTAGCGGGAGCAGTGCTCGGGGTCGATCTGCTGCGGATCGTTGAGGGCCCAGTCGTCAGGGTCATACCCAAACGCGTCCATGTACTGCCGCAGGCCACCCGACTCATAGAAGGCCACATCGGCAGGCGTGAACCAGTCCCGCCACGCGCCGTAGCCCTTACTGCGGACCACCCGGCTCAACCCGTCTGCCACTTCGGCACCCACCACCACGTCGAATCCGAGGTAGTCGTTGAGCGACTCGTAGCGACCGTCGATCATGTCCTCGTAGCGGTACAGCAGCCATTCCGGGCCTACCGAGCGCTCCTTCAGCACCGCAACCGCATCGAGGGTCTCAAAGTAGTTGGCAGGTTCGAGATCCTGGAATGACACCGAGCCTGGCTCATGCTCCTTGGCCCGGAGCTTTTCAATCACCCGATCGAACCAGACCTGGTCGATCGGCTCTGGCGGGGCCTCGCGGTGCCAGCGGTAGAGCGACTGGCTAACCAGGAAGTCTCGAGGGTCACGGGCGATCCAGATCTTGCGGTCGTAGTCCCGGTACCGGGCGAAGTCGGAGGTCTGGGTACCGACCAGTTCTTTGGTGACCACGTGTCCGCCCGCGGAGGCGTCTGGAGGCGGCCCACCCTGGGGCTCGAAATCGATGACAACATCGTCGAGCGCCTCAGCAATGCGGTAGGTCAAGATCGTGGTGCCGGATTTCGGCAGCCCGGCGATCAGTATCTTCACTGTCCGGCCTTTCGGTCACGCCCGCTAGCAGCGCAGTTCCACGTTGTCGGACGGCCACGCCCTGGCCCGAAAGTCTGACTCGTCAAAGTGCTCCCGAAGGTCGACGACTATGGGAGCGGTCGGCGGGTATTCCTCCACGCCCGGGGCGGTGTGGTTCGGGTTGTCGTACGGGTCGGCCCACAGCACCGCGCCCCAGCGACGTTGCAGGGTCTCAAGCTCGGCATCGGTGACGGCCGGGTCGCGGGAGCTCGATTCGTGATGAATGACCTCCGTCGCACAGTCGACCACGGTTCGATAGCCGGATCGACTGAGCTTCAGGCACAGGTCGACGTCGTTGTATGCCAGCGGAAAGACGGTGGCCATCCCGCCGACCTCACGAAACTTGGTCGCCTCGACGCTGAGACAGGCAGCGGTGACCGAAATGCAGTTCTGCGCTGTCGCCAGCGCTGCGAGATAGCCGGGGTGATCGGCCATGTAGCCGACGTAGCGGTGGGCTGGGTTGCCACACCGGGACCATGTTCCGGCGTGCTGGATCCGTCGATCGCCGTAGATCATCTTGGCCCCGACCGCCCCGATGTCGGGCCTGGTGGCGTACATGACCAGTCGCTCCATCCACCCCTGCATGCTGATCTCGGTGTCATCGTTGAGAAAGACCAGCACCTCACCCTCGGCCCGAGCGGCGCCGAGGTTGCACGCTTTCGCAAAGTTGAACGGCCGGTCATCGCGCACGCAGATGACCTGCTCCGATGGGGCAGCGTCCTGGATCTGTTCGGCCAACTCATCGGGGCTGTTTTGGTCGAGCACCACGATGATTTCATAGTTGGGGTACGACGAACGGGTGCTGACCGAGCGCACCGCCTCCTCCACCAGAACCCGTTCCTGTCCCTGGACCAGACGGCTGGTGCCACCGGTCGGGATAATGATGCTGACCAGCGGGTGGCGCTCAAGCGCCGGTGTTAGGTCAATGATGCCCGGCCAGTGACGGTTCCTCGATGCGGTGGCCGGGAACCCGGTCCGCTCAAGGTGCGATGCCACCACTCGTACCCCGGCCTCGTAGGCCCAATCCTTGGCGCCGGAATCCATGGCGGTGGACGTCGGTGACTCTCGCCAGTGGTACAGGAGCTTCGGGATGTGCAGCACCTTGCGAGCCTTCTCGACGGCCCGCAACGCAAGGTCGTGGTCCTGGGAACCGTCGAACCCGGGGCGGAACCCGCCGACCTCGACCGCCAGCGACCGCCGACAGACGATGAGGTGCCCAAGGTACATCTGCTGTCGCAGCCGTTCCATGGAAAAACCCGGCTTGTAGAACGGGTTGATGCGCTCGTCGGTGGCGAAGTCCAGGTGGTCCTCGTCGGAAAAGACGAAGTCGACCTGGTCCTGCCCGGCAATCTCCCAGGCAACCGTGCCAAGCGCTTCCGGAGCGAGGGTGTCGTCGTTGTCGAGCAGGGCGATGAATGCGCCGGTCGCCATCTGCAACGCGTCATCGGTCGCGGCGGCTATGCCGCCATTCTCGGGCCGGTGGTAGACCCTGATCCGGTCATCGTCGAACTCGAGCAGCTGGGCAACCTCATTCGGCTGCGGCCCGTCTACTACAAGGCAGAGCTCCCACTCGGCGGTTGTCTGAGCCAGGACGGAGTCGATGCACGCCAAGAGATGGTCGGGGTCCGGGCGCCAGACCGGCACCAGAATAGAGAAGATCGGAGCGTCGCCGCTCCACAGTGAGGAGGACATGCGGTACCTCCGCCTAGCGGGCGAGCTTGACCGAGCGACCGAGCAGAGGACTCAATCGACTTTGGCCACCGGAGACACCGGATGGCTGCAAGGTCTCCGATGCCGCTGGATCGGCGAGGCGCTTCACCTTGTCCCGCAGCTCGTCGGCTTCAACGGTGGAGACATGGAGCCGGTGTTCGACCTCGCGCAGCTTTGCCAGCGCGACGCCCAGTTCGGCTTCGGCGCCGATGGCGGCGTCGCGAGCGTGGAACAGCTCCTGGGTTACACCGTCGAGTTTGGAAAGTAACCGATCGATTTCGGTATCTCGGGCGTCTGGCACTGCGGCGGATTCACTACTGGGCGACGACACGAGGCCGATCCTACACACCCCCAACCACCGTCCCGAGGCACGACAATCAGCGCGATACATCGACTACCAAAGGCCAGGTTGTGGCCCGGTATCAGTTGACCTGGTGAGCCAGGAGCGGTCAGGTCGGTGAGATCAGTTGCTCCGGCCCCTCGGTGGACGCCACCCGTTCCAGGATGCGGGCAAACGTTTCCGGCGGCTGCGCACCCGGCAACGCCACACGGCGGTCAAAGACGTAGGTCGGCACGCTGGCCAACCCGTTTGCCGCGCAGAACTCAAGGCTTTCTGCCACCTCGGCCCGGCCGGCGTCGCCTTCAAGCCACGCCCTGCATGTCTCGGCATCCATGCCAACCTCAACGCAGTACCCGATGAGCACCTCGTGGTCACCGATGTCTCCGCCCTCGGTGAAGTACGCCTTCATCAAGCGCTCCTTCAAGGCCACCTGGTGACCTTCCTCCTCTGCCAGGACCAGCAGGCGGTGGGCGGAAAGCGTGTTCGATCGCAGGGCGATATCCATGTTGAAGTCCAGACCCTCGCCTGCGGCCTCGGTGGTCACCGTGTTCAAGATCTGCTCCGCTGCAGCGGGGCCACCAAACTTCTTCTCGTAGGCCGCCCGGACCGGCTGGGCCTCGGTCGGCGCCGTCGGATCAAGCATGAACGGCCGGAACCGAACGTCCACTTTGTCGCCGGTCTTTGCTTCGTACTCCGCCAGCGCGGCCTCGAAACGCCGCTTGCCGATGTAGCACCAGGGGCAGACCACATCGGACCAGATCTCGACCATCATCGCGATTCACATTTCCTTCCGTTGCCGACCGACTGCGACGTAGCAGCCGTCATGCGACAACATTGGCGTCTGAGGGTCAGGCTAGCTCAGCTTCTCGACAGGGCTTCAGCCCGATCCTGAGCCTGCTGCAGTTCCTCGCCGAGCTTGGCGGTGAACTCCTGGAGTTGCTCTCGGGTGACCCGTTTGCCATCGACCCCAACCGGCGGGTCCATGGGGTCGCCCGGAACGATGGCGACGGTGGAGCGTTGCAGAAATTTGGCGCCTTGAGGAAGCGCCGCTTCGGTGCCCGCGATGCCGACCGGTATGACTCTGGCACCGGTCTTGCCCGCCAGCCAGGCCGCGCCATCAAACAACTCGGTGACGGTCGGGCCGCTCTGTCGTCCCCCCTCGGGAAAGACGATCATGGACTCGCCTCGGTCCAGGAGGAACTTGGCCGCTTTCAGCGCGTCACGGTCAGCTTCGCCACGGCGGACCGGGATCGCTCCAAGGGCAGCACACAGGTAGCTGACCCCGGGCGTGGTGAACAACGATTCCTTGCCAAGGGCACGGATCCGACGCGAACTCAGTGTGGCCAGCAGCGCGCTGTCCAGATTGGACCGGTGCACCGGCGCAAGGATGGTTGGCCCCGGCAGATCCAACACGTCGGTGTTCTCGCTACGGACTCGCAGGTACGGATTGACCACCCCGCGGAGCAGTGTCCGTAGCGTGCGATAGATGGCCATCGACGAGCGCCGGTCGCCTCGGGCCATTGCCAAATCTCGAAGTTCCGCGCTCACGGCGGCCCAGTACAGCAGAATTTCCGGCAATCGACACGTCGAGCGCATGCACCGCCGTCAAGAGCGACGGCGACGAGGTTCATCGTCTGGCGAGACCCTGCCCCGTGGCAATCCGATACATGACCAGGTAGTAGAACCCGCCGGCCAGCGAAAGCGTGAAGCGGAGAAACACTGAGGCCACCGCACCCTCGGCCACAGCGAGCGCCGTCCAGATCGAACCGAGCGCGACGGCGACCAACAGACCAAGACCAGCAAGCACGCCTGCTGTGGTCCAAGATTGGTCTGCTGGCCGACTCATCGCTGTCCTCCACGTTGAACTGTGTGACCCGCATTCAAAGCCCGATTGGGCCTGTCTGGTCCCTCTACAACCGAGCGTATGTGAGCGCGCCGCCGCGGTGCAGAGCGGACTTCAACCGAAGAAGGTCCAACAGGACTATGAGCGATCTGGGTGATTCAACCCCGCCAGTGCACGGGGCAGCGCTTGGGGCTCGTCGGCCGTCGGTCAGAAGTCGACGCCGACGGCATCGCAGAGGAACCGCATGAACGGAACCGCCCGTTTGCAGTTGGTCTCGAACAGGTCCATGAAGTCGGTCGAGCTGACCTGGCGCTGGGTCAAAGACGTCATTGCAATGAAGTCCTTGCGCTTGAGGTCGTCGATGAGCGGGTCCTCAGCATCAAACCCCTTCGGCGGGCGCTTGAGCGATTCGCCGGTCAATGCAAACACCTCGCTGAACCGGGCGCCGGTCGTGGCCTTCTTCCACGCGGCGCGGTGCTCGCTCATGTGTTCTCGAATGGCGTAGGCGGCGCTAGTCTCCGGTCGCCACAGCCCGACGCCCATGAAGCACGACCCCGGCTGCAGATGAACATAGAAGCCCGGGGCGTGAGCGTCCTTGGCCCGCTCGTGGCGGAAGTGCATGCCGGTGTTCAGCTTGTACGGCGTCTTGTCCTTCCCGAAGCGGGTGTCGCGTTGAATCCTGAACAGCGACCCGCCAACGGTCCGGGAATCGGCAACGAAGTGGGGCGAGATGTTGTTCAGCCGGTCGCTGAAGTCGGTGATGAAATCAAGCGCAGGCTGACGAACCGCCTCTTCGTAGCGCTCCTGGTTCGCTTTGAACCAGACACGCTCGTTGTTGTCCTTGAGCTCGGTCAGAAACTTGAAGAGCTCTGGTGTGAAGTAACGGGTCATGCGGTCTCCCCCAAGGTGGCGGTGGCTACTGCTCGCTGATGAACGTAGTGGTCCTGTCGGTCCATGTCTGCAGTTCCTCCCAGGTTGATGCCACCGACAGCTCGGCGTTTGGCATCAACTCGATCAGCAGTTCGGCGGTGCTGACCGGGTGGCCGGCATCACCGGACCAGGCAAGCACCAGGGTCGGCACGGCGATGGCTGCGACCGCTTCCTTCGCTGGCATCTCGGCCAGCGAGGCGCCGCGGAAGACTCCGGCGAGGCGGACCGGATCGGCCTTGCGGAGCCGTTCGGCACCTCGTTCAGTGAACTCGGGGCGGCCGACGAACGGGTCCGGGGGTGGTGCCGCAGCCCCGGCACTGATCAGCAGCTCAACACCTCGACGTTCGATGATCTCTGCCATCTGTTTGTACATCCCGGTCTGGCCCGAACGGGTTTCCCATGCCGTCGGCGGGATGACGAGGACCAGCGCGTCAACGCGTTCGGGGGCGATCACCG
>CAZSTV010000078.1:8859-9366 GCA_964609665.1 uncultured Acidimicrobiaceae bacterium | reverse complement strand
CGACGCCCCTCCAAGCACGACCGATGCAAGGCCGAGGTGGTCGAGCAGTGCCAACTGATCCTTTGCCAATTCCGCCCAGGCATAGCCTTCGGGTTCCGGCGTGTAGCCGGATGCGCCGTGGCCACGAGCGTCGTAGCGGGTGAGGGCGCAGTGGTCAGAGACCCGCGGCCAATCGATCATGACCGGCGGCACCGCTTCGTCGACCCGACTGGAGGTCAGGCCGTGACCCCACACCACTGGGCGGCCGGTGCCCGCCGTCTCATGGTCTATCTCCACGCCCCGCAGCTCTGTCTTCATCGTCTTCGAGGATACGCCGCGCACTAGAGTGCGAGCATGCTTTGGTGTATTCACTGTGAAGACAAGCCCAACAGTCTCGAACTGCGGCAGGCAACCCGCCCAACCCACGTCGAGTATCTCGGCCAGTTCGACATTCCGATCGCAGGCCCGCTCCTCGACAACAACGGCGAGATGTGCGGCTCGTGCATTTTCCTCGAGGCGCCGGATCGG
>CAZSTV010000078.1:0-8849 GCA_964609665.1 uncultured Acidimicrobiaceae bacterium | reverse complement strand
GGCGACGGCGGAGGCGTTTGCGGCCAACGACCCGTATGCGTTGGCCGGTCTGTTCGAGAAGGTGAGCGTCGAGGAGTTCATGACTGTCCGCTGGCCATCGGCCGACTGACGTTCACCAATGCCGGACCGCGAAACCGGGTACCAGGACACCGGAAATCAGAACACCGGGGATCTTGTCCCCGGTCCGTCGTGGTCCGACATTGCCTCGTGGTACAACCAGCTGCTGCTTGACGGAAGCGGGCCGCACCAGACCGCAGCGGCGTGCCTTATCGGCCTGGCCAACCCGGCCGGCGATGAGCGCGTGCTGGACCTGGCGTGCGGACAGGGATTTGCCTCCCGAGCGGTGCTGGCCGCTGGCGCACGCCAGGTGGTCGGCGTCGACTCGTCACCGGAGATGATTGCCCACGCAATCGGCAACGGCGTCCCGGACCCCGTCGATGGCAACGCTCCCCTGTCCTATGTTGTGGCCGACGGACAGACCCTTGATGGCATCGATGACGAGAGCTTCGACGGTGTTTGCTGTCAGCTCGGGCTGATGGACATCCCGGATCTCTCCGCCACCCTCGCCGCGGTCCACCGGGTGCTCAAGCCATCGGGGTGGTTCGTGTTTGTCATCTCCCACCCGTGCTTCCTGGCCCCTCGGGCCGTTCCGGTCATGGCCGAAGTGGCTGACGAGGACCGGACCCTGCCGGCGATCATGGTGCACACCTATTTGACCGAGCAGTTCTGGCGGTCCAAGAATCCCGAGGGCGTCCGCCGAGCCGGTGCCTATCACCGGACCGTTTCCACCTATGTAAACGAACTCCTGGCATCGGGGTTTGCCATCGAGCGCCTTGAGGAACCGCGGGCCAACCAGGTACTGGCGGACCGGTCACCGGTCTACGGCGAAGTGCCAATCTTCCTGGCCGCCCGAGTCCGTAAGTTGCCGTAGGGGAACTACCAGACCGCGTCCGGGTCAAACTTCATGACTTCGCGCATTTTGTCGTAGACCGCATCAAAGTCGGGGTGACGCTCCGTCCGGTGCTGTTGGGCGGTGATGCAGCCGCCGTCATCCATTGATGACCAGCTAACCGACGGGAAGCGTCGCTGGGTCTGCTCCCGCCATATCGGCAAGCGGTCGGCCAGCAGCGCAGATACCAGGCCCTCGTCGTGGGCCGCCGCTTCGGCCTCGGTGCCGTCGAATTGGCCAAGCGCCAGCGGCCAGAGAACGGTGATGGCGTACTCGATGCGCCGACGAGACTCATCGACGTCCAGGAGGGCATCGAGCAGGCCATCGGCGTGGCGACGATGGTAAGCCTCGTCACGTTCCGCCCCCGGGACGAGGGCTGCAACCTCGGCGACGGTCGACCCGCTCAACAGATCCCAGCGGTGGGCTTCGGCCGAGTCATACAGCCAGTGTCTGACCAACGCTTCGGCCCAATCCGCCGTTTCGTACTCCACCAGCCAGCAGGAGCGGTACTCATCCGGCGGGCGGCGAAACGCCAAACGGTCTATGGCCTGGTCGTCATCGCCGACCAGCACGGCGTAGAGGTCTGCCGCATGCCCAAGTTCGTCTTGACCGATGCTGGCGAATGCCAGGTCCTCTTCAAGAAATGGGGTTACCCCGATCCACTCGGTATGACGCTGGCCCATGAGGTGCTCGTCATCGGCGAAGGCGAGCAGGTACTCTCTGGCCGCTGGTGACAGGTTGGCCCCGCCGGACTCGCTCAGCACGGGTCGCTGTTGGACTCGGGCGACGAGGTCGACGCCGCTCTCGTTTCTCGGCGATGGGCGGCAACCGCTTCACCGCTGTGGTGGCGGTGCGGCTTGTCGGCGTTGGCCGCCAGGTACGTCGCATCGGGCTCGATGATATTGGTCCGCTCGACCAGCCAGATGCGGTCGCCCTCGGCCCGGCGCACGTAGCATTCGCGGGCCAGGATTGTGGCGAGCTCGTCGTTTGCGGCGTCGAGGGCACCGGCATGGCGGTACTCCTCGCGGCCGTCGTTCTTGAGGAAGACCTCATAGGTGGGCACGGCGGGTTCCTTCGGTCATCAGCGGCGGTTATGTAAACGGGTGGCGATTCTGGCGCAATCAGCCAACAGCGAGTCAGCCAACAAAGGGTCAGCCGACAAGGGCCGGACGGTCAAGCGCTCGCCGCACCCAGGAGGTCCGTTGCCAGTTGCCCGCTGCATCGCCAATCCGGCGGGCGGAATCTGGACCTCCGTTTGCCAAGGTCTGGCGTAGCGGCTCCCAGTCGATCTCCCCCGCCGTCCAGCGGCCGGTGGCATCGTCGTAGGTCAGGCCCGGATCGGGGATGGTGAAGCCGTAGCTCTGGAGCATCGGCACGAACTTCTGCACCCATCGGTCTCGCAGAACCTCGTTCCGCTCGGACTTGATGTGCCAGCGAAGCAACACGTCGTCGGGCTTCGAGTCCGGGCCGAACAATTGCAGCGATGGCCACCACCAGTCATCGATCGACTGTTGGAACATCGCCCGCTGCTTGTCAGTGCCTTCGGCGATGCGCAGCATGCGGTCCTCGCCGAGCCTCATGTGAAAGCCCTCTTCGGAGATGATGCGTTTCAGGATCCGCTTGTATGGCCCGTAGGAGCAGTTCTTGAACACCGCCTGCTGGCTGGCGAGCGCCGCAGCGTCGACGAGAAAGGCGATCGCCACCTGGTCACCCCAGGTTTTGGCCTGGTAGTGGAACACGTTGTGGAACCGGGACTTTCCTGCGAAGAGGTCCTCAATCATCTCCCGCCGACTCTTCAGGCCCATGTCGGCCGCCACCATGTACAGCAAGTGGGCGTGGCCGATCTCGTCCTGGGTCTTGGCGAGGACCGCCATCTTGTGGCGCAACCCCGGCGTGCGAGGAATCCAGTCCCGCTCGGTGAGCCCACCCATCAGCTCGCTGTTCGCGTGCAACTCGATGAACCGGAAGACCGCCCGCCGGTACTCCTCCGGCATGTCGTCGTCCACCTCGACGATGCCCCCGGCGTTCAAAAAGGCTTCGAACTCCTCGATCGAGGACCAACTGCGGCGCATCGTCGTAACCCTAGCCGCCGATCGTTCTGACGTTCGATTCCAGCGGGGGCCGAACAGGACTGTCCGACGACTGGCTACACGAACCGAGCCCACTCCTCAAACGGCATCCGCTCGGAGTCCAAGGTGTTGACCGCAGCGTCGGGGTCTCTGTGGCCGATTGCCATTCCGCAGAAGAGCATCTCGGTTTCTGGAGCGCCGACGAAGTCCGCCACAGCCTGGGACCACATGGCCCACGCCTCCTGGGGGCAGGTGTCCAGCCCGGCCTCGGCGGCGAGCAGCATGAAGGTCTGGAGGAACATGCCCAGGTCTGACCACTGCGGTGGCCCCATGCGACGGTCGACGAAGCAGAAGAACGCTGCGGGAGCGCCAAAGAAACGATAGTTCTCCGCCATCCGGGTGAGCCGGGCCGCCTTGTCGTCGCGGGCGATGTCGAGCAGCGCGTACATCTGCTCGCCAACGGCAAACCGGTTGGTCCGGTGCGGCTCCCAAAGGTCTGCCGGGTAGATGTCATAGCCCGGCTTTTCCATATCCCGCTCGCCGATGTGCTCCAGGAACTGGGGCATCCGGGCGCCGCCGACCACATAGATGCGCCACGGCTGCACGTTGCCGCCAGACGGGGCCCTCGAAGACGCGATCAGTAGATCCCTGATGACCTCGTCGGGGACCGGGGTGTCCAGAAACTGGCGGATGGTTTTGCGGGCTGCAACGGCTTCGCTCACGATCATCTGAAAGACCTCATCTGGAGAACTTTAGGACTCCGACTCCATATGGGCGAGTTGCCCGTCGCGGTCAAAGATGGTGATGACCTCGGCCGGGCCGTCGTGACAGGCGAACGCGTGGGGAGTCATGGTTGAGAAGTCTGCGGCCTCGCCGGCGTGCACCAATATCTCGCGCTCTCCAAGGGTGAGGAGCACCGTGCCGGAGAGCACGAAGAACCAGTCATGGCCGGGGTGTACCCGAGGTTCGGGTTTGCGGTCGGTCGGTTCGAGCAGCATCTTGGCCGCCATCGGCGCGTTGCCCGGCCGTTGCCTTGTCAACGGCCAAACCGTTCGGCCGTACGATTCGGTTCTGACGGGGCGGATGACCACGTCAGCATCGTCGGTGCTTACATCGAGCAGTTCTGCCATGTCCGCGTTGAGCGCCCGGCACAGCGACTGCAGCAGTCCGAGGCTGATGGCCCGCTTGCCGGTCTCGATACGGCTGATCGTCGACGCGTTCAGATGGGTCCGGGCCGCAAGCTCGTCGAGTGACCAGCCCTGTGCTTCTCGCAGACTTCGGAGCCGAGCCCGTACCAGCGGCTCGATGTCGCTATCGGTGGTGGAGGTGGTCTTGGTCGTGTTCGGAGACTCCTGATTCACCGGTCCAGCCTGCCATGGTTCGAGCCATCTTGCTCTTTTGGCAAACTTTGATGCCAAACCAGAAAGGTCGTCTACGATCCAAAACATGAGCGCACACGAACACCAGCCCAGTGAACACCAGCCCAGTGAACACCAGTCCAGTGAAAACCAGCCCAGCGAACACCAGCACGGACATGCCCACGGCCACGGACACGACGACCCAACGGCATGGCTGCCGGAAGCCGTGGCCGACGCACAGATCAACCTTCCGCCGGTACTGGACCGCTTTCTCGCCGAGATGTCCGACCTCAAGCCCAATCACATCGTCGACCTAGGGTGTGGGCCCGGCGTTGGAACGCTTGAACTGGCAAAGCGGTTCCCCAATGCCTCTGTCACCGGCATTGACATCAACCAGCCGGCGTTGGACCTCGCCGCGGAGCGCGCCGAGGCGGCGGGCCTGGCCGAGCAGACAACGTTCGCCCAGGCAAGCTTTGATCAGGGCATCGCTGACGCTGCCGCTCCCGCCGACCTGCTCTGGGCGTCGATGTCGATGCATCACACCGAAGATCCCGCCGCCGCTCTGGCCCATGCGTGTGCCGCCGTTGCCCCCGGCGGAAGGATTGCCCTGGCCGAGTTCGGCCCGCCGGTCAAAATGCTGCCCGAGTCCGCCGAGGCGGTTGCCAGCGGCGCGTGGGACCGCTTCCAAGTGGTGCTCGACCAGTGGCTCGCTGAACACCTCGGCCCGGCGGCAACAAACGTGCAGTGGCTGGAGTTGCTCGGTGAGCAGTCGATGTCGGACATCCAGCTCATCGAATGCCCGATTCACTTCCCTGCTCCCCTGGCGACTCGGGAACGAGACTGGCTCTCCACCCACCTTCGCCGAGGCCTGGACTTCACCGACGGGCGAATCAGCAGCGATGACCAGGCAATGCTCCAGACCTTCCTCGACCCGGAGAATCCCGACGGCGTTACCCGCTCTGACAGCATTTTCGTCGATTACGGGCGCTCGGTATACACCGCCATCCGGCCGTAACCCCGCAGCGAGATCCGACGAGGACAATCACTACGGGTAATGAACTCAAGCGCCCCACGATGACTCGATCACTCGGTGTCGGTTAGGGTTGGACCATGGTCGACATTGCGCAAACGCTGCACTGGAAAGACACCGACGTCGAGGTACACAAAGTGGTCGTCGGACCCGTTGACAACAACGTGTTTGTTGTCCGCTGCCGTCACACCGGTGACGCGGTGCTGCTCGACGCGGCGAACGAACACGAGCTACTCCTGGACCTCTGCAAGACCCTTGGCGTCCGGACTGTGCTTGAGACCCATGGCCACTGGGACCACATCCAGGCCATCCCCCAGGTCCGAGACGCTGGCTACATGGTCGGGGTGACCGCAGCCGACGCCGACATGCTGCCGAGCTATGACTACCTGCTCGAAGACGACACCCGCATAGAGGTTGGTCGGTCGTCGCTACATACCATCACCACGCCGGGGCACACCCCGGGCTCCATCTGTTTCAAGCTGGTCGACAAGCCGCTGCTGTTCAGCGGCGACACGCTCTTTCCCGGCGGCGCCGGCGCCACCAAGTTCGAGGGTGGCAGCTTCGAGACCATCATCGAGTCCATCGATAGCCGGTTGTTCACCCTGCCCGCCGACACCATGGTGTTGCCCGGCCACGGCGACGACACCACCATCGGGACCGAGCGGCCCCACCTTCAGGAGTGGGTCGACCGAGGCTGGTAACGGCGCTGCCGAATCCTCGCAGCGGTGCTGATTTGCCGCCCCGACCCGCTCGACGGTTCAGCGGGCCCGGTGTTGGGTGCCCTCGCCAGCGGTGATGAACACCGCTGTTGCGCTGTCGGTGACGTCTGCGGTGTGCCACGCTCCCGGCGGATTGACGATGTACTCGCCAACGCCCAGCGTGACCTGTGATGTCTCGCCATCGATTTCCTGGTGCAAGACCATCTCGCCAGCGGTGACCAAGACCATTTCGGTGCCAACGGGGTGCATCTCCCAAACGTCCCACGAGTCGGTGAACGTGTGCATCGACACAAGCCGCCCTTCGGCACCGTCAACACCGTGGCGTTCGACGTAGCCCTCGTACCAGCTCATCTCTCCAGTGAAGGTGGGTTGCACCACGCTGGTGGCGCCGAGGCCGAGGTGGAGCGGCTCTGTCGGTAGGCGGTGAGTCCCAGTTTCGCTGTGTTCGGTGGCTTCCATCCCGACAGTCTGACACGGACCGCTCCGGCTGGCACCAAAATGGCTCCCGAGCCCCGCTACGCCACAAGTCGAGAGGATCTCAGGGAATTTCCACTACGCAGATTGTGCAATTACTTTGGGGTCTTAGACTGATCTCATGGCCGACGTTCCACTGTTCGAAATTGAAGATCTGCACGTGTCGACCCCGGACTCCGACCTGGAACCCGGCGTCGAGATTTTGAAGGGCGTTTCGCTCACCGTGAACGCCGGCGAGGTTCACGCGCTGATGGGCCCCAATGGCTCCGGCAAGTCAACCCTGGCCACGGTGCTCCTCGGTTCCCCCGAGTACGAGGTCACCTCCGGAACCATCAAATTCCAGGGTGATGACATCACCGAGTGGGACACCGACGTTCGGGCCAAGGCCGGCATGTTCCTCGCCTTCCAGTACCCGCAGGAAATTGCCGGGGTGTCCATCCTCAACTTCCTTCGCCAGGCGCTGAGCGCTCGCAAGGGCATCGAGATGAGCGTCCTCGAACTTCGGCTGTCGCTGATGGAGTGGATGGAGAAGCTCGACATCGACCCGTCGTTCATGGAGCGCTACGTCAACGAGGGGTTCTCCGGCGGCGAGAAGAAGCGAAACGAAGTTCTGCAGATGGCGGTGCTCGAACCGGAAATGGCCATCCTGGACGAGACCGACTCGGGCCTGGACATCGACGCGCTGCGCACGGTCGCCACCGGTGTGCAGGCGGTCCGGGCCGAACGCCCTGCGCTCGGCACTCTCGCCATTACCCACTACCAGCGATTGCTTGAACACCTGCAACCGGACCACGTTCATGTCCTGGTCGATGGTCGAGTGGTTGCGTCCGGCGGACCGGAGCTTGCGGCCAAGCTCGAGACCGACGGCTATGAGAGTTTCAAATGAGCAGCACCGGCGACACGTTCGACGTCGCTGCCATCCGCAAGGACTTCCCCATCCTGGAACAGATCCAAGCGGGTAAGCGCCTGGTCTTCCTCGACTCCGCCGCCTCGTCGCAACGGCCGACCCAGGTCATCGATGCCATGTCGGAGCTGTACAACCACAGCTACGCCAACGTCCACCGAGGCGTTTATCAGGTGGCGGAACGGGCGACCAACGCATTCGAAGGGGCTCGCAAGAAAGTGGCCCGCTTCATCGGCGCCACCGACGTTAAAGAGGTGGTCTTCACCAAGAACGCCACCGAGGCAATCAACCTGGTGGCAAACAGCTGGGGCCGGACCAACCTCTCCGAGGGTGACGCCGTGGTCCTCTCGCTCCTTGAGCACCACGCCAACATCGTGCCGTGGCAGATGCTCGCCGCCGAGCGTGGCATCGAGATCCGCTGGATCCCGGTTCACCAGGACGGTTCGCTCGATCTTTCCAACCTCGACCAGCTGATGGACGGCGCAAAGCTCTGCTCCTTCACGGCGATGTCAAACGTGACCGGCGCGCTCACCTCTATCGATCAGGTCATGGCCGCGGCAAAGGCTGCTGGAGCGACGACGATGATCGACGCCTGCCAGTCGGTGCCGCACATGCCAACGAACGTGGTTGAGCTTGGTGCTGACTTCGTGGCCTTCAGCGGCCACAAGATGCTTGGCCCATCGGGCATTGGGGTGCTCTGGGGCCGCCAGGAACTCCTCGAAGAGATGCCGCCCTTCCTTGGTGGTGGCGGCATGATCCTCAACGTCACCACCGACGGATTTATCCCGGACGGTCTGCCTGCCAAGTTCGAGGCGGGAACTCCTCCCATCGCTGAGGCGGTGGGGCTCGGCGCCGCCGTCGACTATCTCGAAAACATCGGCATGGAGGCCATCCGCCGCCATGAGGTGGAGATCACCGCCTACGCGCTCCGCAAACTGACAGCGGACCTAGGGGACGCCATCAAGATCCATGGCCCGGCCGAACCGAGCGCTCGCGGCGCAGTGCTGTCGATCGAACTTGAAGGCGTGCACGCCCACGATGTCAGCCAGGTCCTCGACGAGGACGCCGTCTGCATTCGACCCGGGCACCACTGCGCCAAACCGCTGATGCGGGAGCTTGGCATTCCGGCAACGGCGCGGGCAAGCTTCTATCTGTACAACGACAACGACGATGTTGATGCGCTGTCGGATGCGCTGGTCAAGGCCAGAGACTTCTTCGCCATCTGAGCGCGACCCATAGCACTCCATCGACCGAACTTCGGACTGAAAGGCAATCACGGTGTCAGGACTTGAAGATCTCTACCGAGAGATCATCCTCGACCATTATCGAAGCCCACGAAATCGGGG
>CAZSTV010000077.1:0-21588 GCA_964609665.1 uncultured Acidimicrobiaceae bacterium | reverse complement strand
GTCGGGGTCGTCGTGGTTGTGCGTGTCGAGTTCACCGATCACCATGTCGGTCGGCGGTAGCGTCCCGACACCGCCCGCCGTCGGCGGAAGGCTTGCGGCCTCCAACGGCTCAATTGTCACGCCAACGCCGATTGCTGCGAGTTGGTCCGCTACCGCCTGGGCGGCAGTGCGGTGGCGAGGTCGGGAAGCGTCAACACCAAGCGTAAAGACAGCTGGCTGCCCGTCCGGGCCGAGCAGGGTGCCGTCCCCGGCGTCGGAGAACCCCGTGGCCCGAAGCAGCTGATCAGCGGCCGGAACGTCTGAGAGATGCGCTCCAAGTGGGTCCCTGGTCCAGATTGAGTTGGGGTGGGTCCAGGTGTCGGTGCCCAGTCGGCCGGCGCCATCCTCAACCGCATCGAGGACGATGTCGACATCGATGGCAAGGCCAAGGCCGCGACGAACATCGGCGTTTTGGAGCATGGCGTTTCCGAGATTGAACTGAAGATGGACCGACTGCTGACGGCTACCGACCAGCATCTCCACGTCGTCGTTGAGGTCAAGCTGCTCGATCCACGCGAGCGGGGAGCTGCGGGCGACCATGTCGATGTTGCCGGCTTCAAGGGCGGCAAAGGCCGACTGATCATCGGGCATGACCGAAAGTTCGAGCGCGTCGACCAGCGGGGCGCCAGCGAAGTAGGCCGGGTTGGCCTCAAGTCGGTACGACGATCCAGGTTGGTAGTCGACAAGGCGATAGGGCCCGGTGCCGACCGGCAGCGAAGCGACGTCCGCCCGCGGGTCGCTGATCGACGACCAAATATGTTCGGGCAGAATCGGTATATCACCGCCGGGCAACTGGGGGAAGGTCGTGATCGGGTTGGCGAAGGCCAACTCAACGGTGAAGTCGTCGATGACCGTTGCGGTCTCGAACGTCGGGTGTTGATAGACGTGGTGGCCATAGCGTCCCGGGCCACCGATGTCTCGGAAGTACTGGAAGGTGAAGGCCACATCATCTGCTGTGAACGGCTCGCCGTCATGCCATTGGACTCCGGAGCGGAGTGAGACCGTCCAGGTTCTGAAGTCGGCCGACGGTTCGGCCCCGGTGGCCAGCCACTCGTCAGGAGCGACCTGGCTCTGGGTCCAGAACAGCGTGTCGTAGACGAGCATCAGCAGGTCGTGACTGACTGCCACGTCACTTGGCGGCATGAATGGGTTGAAGTTCCCCTCGTCCGCCCTAATGGCGATGCGGACGAGGGGAGCTTGCTCGTCATCTTGCGCAGCCGATGGGACCGCAAGTGTCGTGAGCAACAGGGCGAACGCAACACCCAAGGCGCGCGAGGCCGTGCTCAAGAACGCCAGGCCGGAGAACGGCAAGGTCCGAGAACAGTCCCTAGATGACTCAGCGGACGTTGGCTGCACAGGCGTTGCGGAAATCAGCTGGAGTCGCTCGACTGATCGGCCGACGCCGTGGACCCATCCGACGTGGCCGTCGAGTTGTCCTTATCTGCTGTGCCATCGTCCGTCATGTCCTCATACGACGTTCCATCATCCGATGTGCCTGTATCTGAGGTTCCATCATCTGATGATGTGCCGGCATCCGCCGTGCCGTTATCCGAGGTGCCATCACCGGATGCGCCCTGATCCGCCGTGGCATCACCGGATGCGCCCTGGTCGGACGTGCCATCATCAGCCGTGCCGTCGTCGGATGTGCCATCGTCGGTCGCCGGGGTCTGATCGTCGGTTCCGGCGGGATCTTCACCGGACTCGGCTGGCATCTCGCCACCTTCGGCCGGAGTCTCGCCCTCAGCCGGGGTTTCGCCTTCGGCCGGAGTTTCGGTCGACTCGGTCGACTCAGCTTCGACCGGGGTCGAGCCTAGGATGCCGCCTTCGAGCGGGTTGCAGTCCGGGTTGGGTTGTCCAACCGTCTCGATACCCCGCCCCTCGAAGTACGCGTTCTGCTCTGCCTCGGAGAGGTGCTCGAACAGAATCATCGGCGAGGCACCTCGTGGCAGCGACTCGAACAACTCACGAGCGGCAGTGTCGAGGGTCAGCTTGTTGTTCTTGTTCGTGCTCGGGATCATCCGGTTGCCGATCTTCTGGGCTTCCTTCAGCGTGGTCCCGGCTGGCATCTCAACAAAGGCGGTGCCCATGGCGTGGCCGGTGTGAGAGCCGTTGTTGTTGTTTGAGACAACAGTGATCTTGTAGACGTTGTTGCCCATGTACTCGACCTCGGTCCAGTTCTTGTCCCGAGTGTGGGTGTACCCGAGGTCGATCTTCACATCGGTCGAGATCGGGGCTTCCACCGAACCGATCGTGCCGAAGGAGATCGGCGAATGCAGGAGGTGGTTGATGGTGTTCTCCCGCACCTTCTTATTCACCGTGCTCCAGTCGGTGCAGGTCAAGATGTTGATTGCCCGCCGTGCGTCGGCGTTCAGCTTCTTGTAGTCGTTCGAGCCGGTGTATTCCTGAGCCAGTCGCCGGTACAGCTTCTCGCCCTCGAGGTTGGGCTTCTTGGCCAACACCTCTTTATTGTCTTGGATTGCCACCGGCAGCATGGCGGTCACTGGTGAGTACGCCACGTAGTTGTTCTCATCGGTCTGGATGAAGCCGCCGGTCGCCGCCTGACCTGGTATCAGTACCTGCTGGCCGAGGAGTACCACCGAGTGCTCGACGTGGCCATGTACGTCGTAGCCCTTGTCGTCGGCCTTGCTCTTGATTGCGCCAAGCGCAAGCTCGTCGGAGTTCGCTGCCGGAGCCGGAGCCGGATCGGGTTCCTTCTCTTCTGGCGCCGCTTCTTCGGCGGGCTGCTCCTTCGATGCCTCATCTTGGGCAGGTGCCGCCTCTGCAGCGGTCGCTTCTGCCACAGTCGCTCCTGTCGCAGTCTCGTCTGCCGCAGTCACGTCTGTCGTTGTAGTCTCCGCCGCCGGTGCGGCTTCTGTGGTGGCTACGACCTCGGTCGCCGGGGTGTCCGTCGTGGTCGTTGCCTCAGACCCCGAAAGCACCAATTGGCCATCGCCCGTTGACTCATCGACGACGAGCACCGGTATGGCAACCCCTCCTCCCGCTGCGGTGGAGGCCTGTGCGCCTACTACTGCGTTGTTGGGTTCCAACGCGGCGACGACGTCGCCGGTAGGACTGTTTGAGAGCAACAAACTAAACAAACTAGTTGCCGCCATCGTTAGCAAAGCCAGCACCGCTAAGAGGACGCGGGGCTGATAAGAGCCGACTATTTTATTCACATTCTCCGCCATTCTAGACGCCGGGGAATTTCCCGCCCCCCGGCTGCCCGCTACACAAACGTAACATTAACTCGACTGAGGCCTTTTGACTAGTGCAAAGCCAAAACTATTTGAAATCAGCTGATCGGGCCGTGAGGGGCTGGCGAACAGGACTTGTGTTCTGCATGAGACACTTCCTGCGCCTAACGGCGTTACAACACCGTTTCACCCCGACGACGCCCCTTAGATGACTCTGGCGGAACCGGCCGGTGCACCGGATTGAGATTGTGGCGACCTATCCAAGGTCAAAATTTGCTGAGACCATTCTGGTTGCCGCCATTGTTAGCGCGTAGTCTGCTCGCGGCAGTGGGGGTGACAGGGTGCGCGCCAATAAGCGACAGCGGGAGGCATGGAACCAGGGCGAGGCGGTCCACTTTGTCGACCACGCTGACAGCTATGACCGCCAACTTGCCTCCATCACCGAAGCGCTGGTCGAGCGAACCCGACTCGAGTCGGAGCATGCCGTACTGGACGTCGGCTGCGGATGTGGTGCGATGACTCTGATGGCGGCCGGTCGGGCCCGGCATGCAACGGGAGTCGACTTCTCCGAGCCGCTCGTCACTGTCGCTACCGATCGGGCCCGGTCGGCCTCGCTGCACAACGTGGACTTCGTTGTGGCAGACGCTCAAACTCTTGATTTCGGAGCTGGCGCCTATGACCGCGTGCTCAGCCAGTTCGGGGTGATGTTCTTTGACGATCCTGTCGGTGCATTCTCCAACTTGCGTGCGGCCCTGAATGAGAGTGGGCTGATCGTTTTCGCGACCTGGCAACCGCTGCAAGAAAACGCGTGGCTCGCTCCCATCATCAATGCGGTCGGCCACTTCGCTGAGGTGCCCGAGCTAGGGGGCTTGAGCGCAGGGCCGGGCATGTTCGCGCTCGAAGAAACATCCGACATCGCCGCGGTCTTGCGAGCGGCCGGCTTCTCAGACATCTCGATCGATTCGGCCTCACCGGCCCTACTTCTAGGTGGAGGTGGCACTTTCGATGAGACGGCGAGCTTCGTGTTGGACGCAGGCATCGTGCGTGGGCTGATGGACCATCTCAGCGCCGCCGACCATGCAGCGGCCTCCAGCATGGTGCGCGACGAACTCGCGAGACACTATGAACCAAACGTTGGCGTGCGAATGGACGCCGCTGTATGGCTGGTCACCGCGCGGGCCTAGCTAGTCGGCCGGTCCTACGTAGTAGCGCGTCAGCCCAGATAGGAGCTCAGATGGCGAACGAGATCTGCCGAGTCCGCGGCGGCGCCGCCGATATAGCTCGAACGCCGGCGACGCAGCAGGTTCAGGCCGGTGACGTACAACCCAGGCCAATCGGCCACCCCGCCGTCGTGGCGGATGCGGCCTTTGCGGTCGAGTACAGGCACGTCGAGCCACGAGTAGTCCGGACGATATCCCGTGGCCCAGATTACGGTCCCGATGTCCTCTTGTTCGAAGTCGAGCCGCAAGCGAATGGGAGCCGGAACCCTGGTGGCCTCAAAGCGCTCGATCGGACTGATGTCGGTGACTCCGGCTGCCTCAGCCCAGTCATCGAAGCGCTGAAGGAGGCGGTTCATTTTGAGATCGGCGAGCATGCAGACATTGGCGATGGAGCCCGAGAACTCTGCCGCACCGTTGCCGACCCGCATCAATCTTCCGACGATCTCAACGCCTGAATCGGTGAGGGCGTTGAGATCGACAGGACGTCGTTCCCGCGTGCCGATCAGCTGCGGCGACGGGACGTGCCGTGCACGCGTGAGGTCGTCGATATCATCGAGTCCTTCATCGAGGACGCCGGCCTGATCCATCCACCAGAAGACATCGCGACCCCGGTAGTCGCGGGGAACGCGGACGTGTTCGCCGGTCGCAACGGTGACGGTTCGCCCCGTACGTTGAATCTCATCCGCGATCTGCACACCGGTGGCAGACGCGCCGACCACCAGCACAGCCCGGCCATCGAGGTCCTCTGGGCTGCGATATGTCAGAGCATCGAACTGGCGGACTGAGTCGGGTACGTCCGCTGACAAGGCGGGGACGTTGGCAATGTTGGAACTGCCGCTGGCAATTACCACCGTGTCGCAGATCCAACGACCCCGGTTGCTCTCGACAAGGTACCCCTGGCCATGAACACAAACGTTGGTGACAGTCGTCTGTGTCTCAACAGGCGCTGAGATTACGGCGGCGTACGTTGTAACGTGCTCGACGACTTCGGGCACTGCCATGTACCCACCCGGATCATCGCCGCAGTACTCCATTCCGGGAAGCCCGGTTTGCCAGTTCGGCGTCAGCAAACTAAGCGACTCCCTGCGTTCGCTACGCCAGGAGTTCGCCACCTCACCGCGTTCCAGGACCACATGATCGATGGAACGTTCGGTGAGGCGTGAACTCACGGACAGGCCCGCGTGACCTGCGCCGATGACGACCGTTTGGATTCTGGTTGTCGATTCCTGCACTGGGCGTGTCAGCGCACGCCAACGGTGACGGCGGTCGGGTTGACAACCATGTCATAGACCGCCGAGCGCTTCTGGGCTTGTGCAACCAGGGCTTGCAGGTCGGCGTCGGACGCGTCGGCGTCGATGTCGAAACACACGGTGACGTCGTTGAAACCATTGCGAATTTCAGTGTCAGCACCGAGGATTCCGAGCACGTTCATCTTGCCCTCGACAGTTGCGGCGACCGACCGCAGTTGAATCTGGCGGTGCTGGGCGACTGAGGCCACCCCCGCGGTGAGACAGCTTGCCAAGGAGGCCAGCAGAATCTCCGGCGGCGTTGCGCCCCGGTCCTCCGACGCAAAGCACTCGGGGTGATCGGCGCCGAACGAATAGGGCTCCTTGTGATGGTGATCCTGGCCAAGGCCCGAGAAGCCGTGAACCGTGGTCTCGCTATAGGTTCCGTTGACCCAGGAGCAATTGGCGGTCCAAGTGAACTCAGCGGCTTCTGGAGCCCCGCTGAGTTGTTCGCGTGCGCCGAGCAGGGCTTCGGTATTGACGCCGTTGTCGATAGGCGTGGCTGTGCTGGTCATGGTGTTACTCCCTGATGGGGCTAGCTTCTCATGCTGCAATTTGCAGTATGAGAGTCAAAATACTGCACTTTGCAGGAAAGTCAACCGTGAAGTCGCGTCTCGCCTCCCGCTCACCTCGCCGAGCGCCTGTCCAATCAACCGACGACAGCGTTGATTTGTAGTGATCACTACGGTTGATTTGTAGTGATCACTACGTTTACAATCGTCATTTGTAGCAGTCACTACAAACACCCTCATCGATCGGAGACCCTATGCCCTCGCTGACCGACACGGCCGCAGCAGACATCTTCCGAAATGCCCCTGACCGGTTCCTTGATGTTGGGGCCGGGGAGGTCGCGTATCGCCGCGTCGGCTCGGGCCCCGACGTGCTGTTCGTCCACGGCTGGCCGGTGAGCGGGGCAACGTTCCGGCTTCTGCTCCCCCACCTGGCGGACCATGTGACCTGCCACGTGATCGACCTGCCGTCCGCGGGCTCAAGTCGCTACGACGCGACCACCCCACTCAGCGTCCAGCAACACATCAAGACGGTTCGCCGAGTAGTCGACCTGTTGGAGCTTGACTCGGTGGCCGCCGTTGGCCACGACAGCGGAGGCCTTATCGCCCGCCACGCGCTGGCAGGCGACAGTCGCCTGCGGGCGATGGGGCTGATCAACACCGAACACCCGGACCCGTCGTGGCGGTTCTCCTCATTCGTCTCAGCGGGCAAGCTTCCCGGATTCGGCGCCGGCCTCGGCTGGATGGCGGGCCAGCAGAGACTGCGGCGGCTGCCGGTGGCCTTCGGCAGCATCTTCGCCGACCCCTCGCTATTGGATGGCGAGTTCGACGAGTTCTTCTTCCAGCCGCTTCACCGGGACAAGGCCATGCGAGACGCCGCCACGAAGGTCATCAGAAGCTTCGACATGCACGACGTGAACGACCTACCCACGGTGCACGCCAAGATCGACGTGCCGGTGAAGCTCGTCTGGGGCGCCAAAGACCCGTTCTTCCCCGTTGCCAGCGCACGAGCGATGGCAGCCACCTTCCCCAACGCCAGCCTGGACGTCATCGCCGACGCAGGCCTCTTCAGCCACGAGGAACGCCCCGCCGAGGTGGCTGAGGCCCTCCTGCCAACGCTGGCAGGCCGCTAGTCCCACCGGTCTATGAGCAGGCCAATGCCCCGACCGCTGACGTAGCGCGGCCGGGGCATCGTCCCCCCTCAGCGGAGTCTGCGCCTAGCTAAGCAGACGTGACTTTGCGCCGACCCCGGCGGACCAACGATCCGCCAACCCGAGCCACCGGCCTGCCCCAAGGGCGGCCAGAGCGATCATCGCCAGGCTGTAGATGATGTGCTCGGTCATGAACGGGTGAAACTGTGGCCACACCTGGCTCGCCAGGTAGATCGAAGCCATCAGCAGCGTGCCGGTGATCGCTCCGATGCGCAGCGCGATGCCGGACATGAAGGTGACGCCGGTGACCAGGAGTGCCGCAAGGTACAGCAGGTCACCAAACCCAAACGCGTCCGGCGCGTCGGTTGCAAGCCAATCGACAAGCCCCGCCGTCTTTGAACCACCGGTACCGAAGTTCAGAAATCCCCAGGTCGGTGAGCCACCTTTGAGTACCGCCGAGTTGCACATCACGTCGATGGCGCCCTCCTCGGTCCGACAGGTGTCGAAGCCAAGGCCGAAGATCTTGTCGAGGAAACCCCAAACGAAGACCGAACCCAGCGAAAGCCTCAGCAGCCCGAGCACCCGCCCGGTCGACTGATTGATCGCTGCCTTCGTCGGCGTCTCGCCCCCAAGTTCATCTAGCGTGTTGCGAAGATCTCGCTCCGTCGTATTCGTCACCGTGGTACTCCCTCAGTTGGTGAGGCATCCGTCTGCCTCGTCCCACCACGCTGACAGGGCGTCCTGAGCCCACGCTTGAGCACCGCTGAGTGGCGGCTGAGTAGATCTTCAGCGACCGCCGTATCCCTCCACCATCTGGGCCAACGCCACACGCATCACGTCGTTCTCCGGGACCGACGTCAGCCACCCGCTTTGACGATCCAGCGCGTTTGCAAAGCACCGATTCGCCTCGGCGCGCCATCGCGCCCGCCACTCCCGTGCCGTCATCGGCTTGCCAGGGTGGCCGTCGACGTACTCGACGAGCAGCGCCATCTGGGCCGGTCCGCGCATGGTCGACTCCTGCAAGAGCTCAACGCAGCGACCTCGATCCCCGGCGTGCCAGGCAATGATTGCGGTCCCGATCTGCACGTCCTCGGTCCGCCCCGGGAGGTCATGATCAAGCGAACCACCGAGCGCCGTGGTCAACAGCCTTGCGGCGGCCGCTGTGTTCTCCGCTCCGGTGGAGATTGCGGTGAAAATATCGATGCAGTAGTGCCACGCGTCGGTGTCCGAGGTGCTCCGCACCTCGGACGCAAAACGCTTGGCGGCGCTGTGGTCACCCTTGAGGTGCAGGGCTGCGAGCAGTCCGACCTCACCGAGCAGCAGCACCTGACCTCGACGAGGGTCCAGAGCCAGACCTCTCTGGAAGTGAGCGACCGCCTGCTCGTATTCTCTGTTCATCAGCTCCCAGTTGCCACGCCAGATCGCTGCCGTCGCCTGATTCAGCGAAGACGATGGCGTCAGCGGCGCCAACGTTTCGGCGCGCACGAGCACATGTTCCATCTGATGATTGAGCAGTGCGATTTCGATGAAACTCGACAGCGTGCCCAGAGCAAGAGGTACCCAATCGAACGGGTGCTCCCCCGCCTGCTCCCCTGCCCGCATGGCCAGCTCCACCATGGATCGGCCGTCGCCGCGGGCCTGCGCGTTCGTGCTGGCTCCGAAGAGCACAAGACCGTTGAGCTCCGCATCATCTGGACCGTTGTGTATGACCGGCGTCTTCGGTGTGCTGTGTTCAGGGCAGGGAAGATCGATGGCGGCCACGGCGCGGTCCATGATTCGTCGCCCCTCCAGGAACGGGCCGTGGTGACTAAAAACTGCACTCGCCCGGCCGGCCACCTCAAGGTGATGCCGGGAGCATCCGTTGAGCGACATCCACTCGAGCGCCGCAAGCAGATCGGGCAGGCCCGCCACGTTCTCGTCGATCACGTCGGCATCGAGCAGACACTCTGCCACCGACGCCCGACGGAGCTGGGTGAGTACCCAGGTGGCGTGTCGGGTCTCGGCCTCGCCGTTCGCCGAGTCGGGAAGTTTGGACCGGCAGTAGTCCCGAACGGTTTCGAGTAGGTAGTAGTGAGCCGTGCCGTCGTCGTTGTGATGGACCTGGATCAGGCTCTTCGAAACCAACCGGCCGAGCGCCTGCAGGCCGTCGGCCGGGTCGAGAAACTCCGCAAGGTCAACGGTGATGCTCTGGTGGAGCGAGAGCGCTGCAAGCATGCGCTGATCGGCCTCGTGCAACAAATGCCACGACCAGTCGAGCAATGACTGCAGGGACTTCTGGCGAACGCTGGAGCGTTGGGTGCCAAGCACCCGCAGCGGCTCGTGTATCCGGGCCGCAAGCTGTTCAGGGGTAAAGGCGTTCAGCTGGGCCGCCGCCAGTTCGATCGCCAAGGGCAATCCGTCGAGAGCCTCGCATATCTGGGCCACCGCTGGGTTGGCCGCGAGGACCGCCTTGTCAGCGCCAACGACCCGTTGCCCGCGAGCCGCAAACAGCTCCACCGCCGATCCGGCGACCAGTGGTGCAACCGCTATCACCCGCTCACTTGGCAACGCGAGGTGTTCGCGGGAGGTGACCAGCACCCGGCTTTGCCCCGGACGGGCCAGGATTTCATTGACCAGTGCAGCGGTCGCGTCGATGACGTGCTCAGCGTTGTCCAAGATGAGCAGACAGGGGTGGGCCGCAAGCCGGTCTGCGATGGTTTCCGCCAGCCGACCTCGATCGGACCCGTCAGAGGCCGTCGCTCCGAGGCTGAGCGTGGCGGCCACGGTTTCCACCACGAGTTCCGGTCTCACCACATCCGCCAACGGCACCACGTAGGTTGCACCGATCGCCGGGGCAACTGCAGCGGCCAGTGACGTTGCGGCGGCGGTCTTGCCAACGCCCCCTGGTCCGGTCAGCGTTATGAGTCGCTCGGTCTTCAACGCGGATGCAATGTCGGCGAGCAGCTGTTGACGACCGATCAGATCGTGAGCGCCTGCGTTCGGGGTGACGGCGGCGACCGCTGCCATGGCCGTTCGCGGTTTGGGCTCACGTCCGGGGTGCAGACGATCTTCCTGGCGGAGAATATCCAGTTCGATCTGGACCAGCGAGGGCGACGGATCGATGCCAAGCTCATCTCGCAGCCGCAGCCGGATGGTACGAAACGCAGCGAGCGCATCGGCCTGACGTCCGGACCGTGCAAGGTCGGTCATCAGCTGACCTGCGAGTCGTTCGTTCAGCGGATATTGGCCGGCCCAAAGCTGCAGTTGTTCAAGCCGGCCAACACCGTGTTCCAACCGCAGATCACCGCAGGCCGTCAGAAGTGCAACCCGCACGTCGTCGATCCGCTGACGCTCGCCAATCACCGCCGGCAGCCTGGATCCGGGGGCCAGGGGCTTGCCGAGCGCCTCGGCCGTTGCGAGCAGCGCGTCGAAACCGGCCTCGGGGTTGGAGGTGACGGTTGAGCGGGCCGCTGCGATGTTTGCTTCCACCTCGGCCAGGTCGAGCTCGCCCTCCTCAACGGTGAGGCGATACCCGGCCGATTCTGTCTGCAACCGGTCGCGAGCAGGACCAAGGGCCGACCGGAGGTCGGAGACCAGTCGCTGCACGGTGTTTCTCGCCGACCGGGGCGGGTCATCCGGCCACAGCTCATCGATGATGTGGTCAACCGATAGTGAGGTGTTGCGATGGAGTAGCAGCAACGCCAAAAGGTCGAGCGGACGTTGACCACTAATCGTCGCTCGGACCTCGTCAGGCGCCGCCCCCACTTCGCCTAGTACAAACCACCGCATTGCCACCGTCTGCGAAATCTACTGGTTGATCTAGCACGGGTCGTGCCCGTGGGCGACGTTGCTTACGAAGGAGATGGCTGCGGCTACGGGCCCTCAATCGACGCTTCCACCAGGTCGACGAAGGGCCCAGCGTCGTATCCGGAAAAATCGAAGGCGTTGGCGAGGACGACGGTGATCCGTCCAGACTCTGGGTCATAGGCGAGAGCCGATTGGGAGCCGAAAAAGGTGCCGCGATGCCCGACCGCTCCGGCGAAGTGTTCCACTCCAAGCCCGTAGCCGTTGTCGTTCGTGTCCATCATCAAGGCTCTCGTCTGTTCGGTAACGAGCATGTCGCCTCGGAAGAGGGCCTCGGCAAAGACCAGCAGATCATCGGCAGTCGACCACAACCCGGAGGCGGCGGGAAACCCGGTGGTCAGCGCTGCCATGGCCAGCTCAGCAACATCGGTCGACGAATCGGGACCGTAGAAATCGGACACGTCTGCGTAGCCATGAAAGTCGGCGTCGTCGATCCGCTGCAGATTAGCGGGACCATAGAAGGTGTCGACCAGTCCAAGCGGCCCGATAATCCGGTCTTCAAGATGTCGGTCGATGCCAGTGTCCGTTGCCGCCTCAATGATGGCGGCCAGGACCTGACTGTTGGTGTCCGAGTAGTTTGTGTCGCTCCCCGGCTCGTCGAAGGCCGGAGGTTCGGCCGCGGCGTAGGCCAGCACGTCATCGAATTCCCACACCCTGTCGGGCTCCGTCACGATGGCGGCAACGAAATCATCGCCTGCGTCAACCATCCCTGACTGGTGCAACAAGAGATGCCGGATGGTGATGACCTCACCTCGAGGCCATGCTGGCATTGCTGACGCAACGGTCTGGTCGAGATCGAGCACCCCCTCTTCGACGAGTTGCATCGCCACGACAGCAACGAACAGCTTTGTCACACTGGCCATCGGCATGGCTTGATCAACCGCCATCGGTTCGGTGCCGGTGAGAGATCCCTCGGCTTCGACGGTCGGCAACTCGTCGACATTCCACGTGCCCCGGACAACCCCGGTGGCATCGCTCTCTGCAACAAAGTGTTGGAGCGACAGAGCGTCGGCCTGGCTTGCGCCACATGCCGAGAGCAGCAGGCATATAGATATCGCCAGCGTCCGGATCGAAGCGGGAGTTCCCATTCCCCGAACCTAGGACTCCGTCGGCGGCCAATCCCTCCGGTATTTCCCTGATCAGCCCCCGAGACACCCTGAGCCGGCCGACCGCTAGCTCGGGGGCGTTGCCACCCAGACCAGACCGTGCCAGTCGCCAACGTCGTCGTAGTGGTCATGGAAGTCACGCGAGCGGTCCCGCTGAAGCCCGAGGCGTTCCATCACCGCCTGGGAGCGCAGGTTGTCTGGCGCGGTGTACGCCAGGACCTCGACGAGCCCCACCCGGCTGAAGGCATCCTGCAGGCTTGCTCGTGCGGCCTCCGAGGCAAACCCGTGACCCCAGGCGTTACGGCACAGCCGCCAGCCGATGTCCTGGTGTTCACCGAGCGGGTGGTCTCCCCCGTTCGCCATGATGCCGGTGTAGCCGATGAAGGCGGGGGCGGCGCCGCCGATCGACCCTTCCACGACCCACCGCCCGTAGCCACGGTTTTCGAAGGCGCCGGCAAAGCGGTCGTACTTGCGATCGCTGCCCTCACGGTCGAGTGGACCGCCGAGATCCCGCATGACCTCTTCGTCGGCGTTCATCTCGGCGAACGGCGTACGATCTGCCTCGTGCCATCGACGCAGCGTGAGGCGTTCGGTGCGCAACACTGGAACCTCGTCATCCACGCCGCCACCTTAGACTGCACGATCGCACTGGTCGCCACGCCACAGTCACCACTGTGCAATCGACCACCACGAAGGGAAACCGGATGAAGCGGATAGGGCTACTCGGTGGGATGAGCTGGGAAAGCTCGATCGAGTACGAGCGCATGATCAACCAGGAAGTCAGGGCCGCTCTCGGCAGCACTGCGTCGGCTGACCTGTTGATCCGCAGCTACAACTTTGCCGAGATTGAGGCCCTGCAGGCCGCTGGCGAATGGGATGCTGCTGGTCGCATGCTGGCCAGCGACGCCAAGCTTCTGGAATCGGGCGGGGCCGAGCACCAACACCATGCACGTCGTTGCCCCAGCGATCGAACAGGCGATATCGGTCCCGTTCATCCACCTGGCCGACACCACCGCGGCCGCCGTGCACCAAGCCGAGATCGAAACCGTCGCGCTACTCGGCACCCGCTACACGATGGAGCAGGACTTCTACCGTGGGAGGCTGGCCAGTCACGACATTGACGTCCTCGTCCCGGCCGAGCCCGACCTGACCACCGTGCACGACATCATCTATGACGAGCTAGTGCAGGGCATCATCCGACCGGAGTCGAAGGCCCGCTATCTGGAAGTGATCGCCACGCTCATCGAGCGCGGTACACAAGGGGTTGTCGCAGGGTGCACCGAGATAGAACTGCTCATCGGGCCGGATGACATCGACGTTGCGTACTTCCCCACCGCCGAGTTACACGCCAAAGCGGCAGCGGCCCAGGCGCTTGCGTAATCCGACCTAGCCTGCGGGCCGCTTGAAAACGCCGACGAGTTGCACGGTGCGGCCGGACCGGTCGTTGGTGTCGAACACGTTGACCAGCTCCCACCCCTCGGCGCCGAGTTGGTTTAGGTCATCTCGGACCGTGTTGTGGTCCATGGATGACCATGTCCGAGACGTCTTCAGGTCCACCGTCGTATATTCCCAAGGCATAGGCGAACCCTAACCTCGAGTGCTATTTGATGGCGATGCTGGGATACAGGCGACCCCAGTCGTTCCAGCTGGTGCCGTTTGAGCTGGTCTGGGCCTTGCCGAATGGGAACAGCGATGCTGATGTGTACCCGTAGGACGAGCCGTCCTGCAGCGGCACGACACTTCCGCTGTACCCATTTGCCGGTCGGATGACCAGCGCGTACTGCTGGCCCGCCTTCAGGGTGATGGGGTCAACGGCGCCCGTGGCCCACACTGCGTTGCGAAGGTTCACTCTGGCGTTGGCCCTTACCGTGGTGGAGCGCAGAACCGATCACTGGCCGTCTGTCAGTTCAAGGGTGACCGACCCGGAGCCGTGACTCTGGACCCGGGCGGAGAGCTCCGAGACCGTGCGGTCAGCGGGAAGCGTGATCAGGGTGCGGATGGCGGAACTTCCTGAGAGGGTGAACGCCCGCTCGTCCTGCCACTGGATGAAGCCCTGCCCCTGGGCAAAGCCATCGGCGTAGGTGACCTCGAAGATTGGCGTCATCCAGTGCCCGTCCCGGTGGGTGTCAGCCGAGGTCCAGGCCGAGCCGGCGGCCTGCTGGTGGAAGCCAATGTCTGTTCGCCGGGCGGGGCTCGGAACAGGTTGGCCCGGTCGCTCGTCCTTGGGGATCAGGTCGAAGACCAAGTCCAAACTGACGTTGTTGGCGTTCGGGTTCGAGTCGATGTTGTGGAAGATGATGAAGTAGTTCTTGCCCGCTTCAACCGGGATGGACTCGGAGAAGGTGTACTGGCCGAGCAGCACGTCGCTAACGAACTTCCTTCGATCTCCCGAGGTGTCGGCGCCATCCTTCAGGTTGAACTTCACGTCGAACGTTCCGCCAACGGTCTTCGACGGGTCGGGCTGTCCATTGCCATCGTCGGGGGCGACCGTGACCCGAACGGTGCCACCGGTGCCATCGGCATAGCCAGGCCGATGGGTGTTGGCGATGAAGTACAGCCGCAGCTTTTCGATGTTGCCGGTCTTCTCCGCCTTGAACCGGTAGGCACCCTTGTTTGTCCTGAGCTTGATGTTACCCAGAGCGGACATACCGGGAACCGAGATGGGCCGGTCAACGTTCGAGGTGGCCGCCGGGGCGCTGTCTGATTCGGTGGTGTCCGCTGGCGCTGGGGTGGCGGGTGCTGGCGTGGCGGGAGCTGGCGTGGTGGCCGGTTCGCCGTCGGCCATCTCCGTGCCCGCTTCGGCCGCAGCGGCAGTCCCGGTTTCGGCGACGGGGGCGGCGGTGTCGCCTGCCGCGTCCGGCGCAGCGGCAGTCGTGCTGTCCTGGTTGGTGGCATCGGAGGTGAGGCCCTCGTTCGATGCCATTGCCTCGGGTGCCGGCTGATCGCCGTCGGGCACCGCGACGAGCAGCGTTGCCGGCTGGTCATCTGCCTCGCCAACCAGGCTTTCGTCGGTGTCACTCTCGGTCGACTCGGTCTCGATGGCGGAGATCGATGGGCGGTCAGGGACCGGAAGCCCGACAACGACCAGGACTGCACCGATAAGTACCGCTACGACGACCAGAGCCGTCAGCAACGAACGCCGCGGGTCTCGCCGCATGGCCTCCCAGCCCGGCGGTCGCCACCCCGGCTCGTCCCAGATCAGATCTCCCAGGTCGGAGAACTGGGAATCATCGAACAAAGCGTCATTGGACGGGTCGTCGTAGTTAAGGAAGTCATCGACCGCTGTTTCGTCGACCCGACTGGTAGTTGTCGCAGAACCAATTTGCATGAGCCCACCTAAGACCTCTGCGCCGGTGGACCATCATAGGTGTCCGACTCCACAATGCAATGAAATTGACAAATATGGGGCTCTGACCTGGCCTTTCTTCAGGCAGGCAGCGGGTTTCGCTCCCCTCGACCAGGCAACCGTCGATGTCAGTAAGGTGACACAGGGCGTCGGCAGTCGGCTATCGAGACAGCCGCATATGTCGACACACAGGGCCGTCCTTTCATTCAGTATCGAATTGAAAGAGTGGTCGACCCCGACCCTCGTAATTTTGCTATCCTCTCGCCAGCACTATCGCATGTTGTTCTTTCAACAGGCATACGTTCAGGGCTCACTTGCGCTCAGCAACGCAGAGACTGAACGACTGGAGGGGTGGTGGATGGGTAAGCGAGTTGAGCGAGAATTTGTCGATCAAACGCGGTGGAATGACGTCATTGGCAGGGAAAACCTGGCACTGATCGAGTCTGAACCGGAGCGGTTCGTTGTTGACGCCGCCGGGTTCAACTCGTGGTCCAATAAGCTGCTCGACCTTTTGGGAGATGTAAGCGGGAAGCGGATCCTGGAGTTTGGATCCGGCCGGGGCGAATTCTCGGTTGAGCTCGCCAGGCGTGGCGCCAGCGTGACCGGCCTCGAGATCGGCCCGGAACTGGTGAAGCTCGCAGGCCGAGTCGCCGAGGTGAACGGCGTATCGGACTGCTTCTTCCGACAGGGCTCAATCACAGCACTACCCTTTGCAGACCAGGAGTTTGACGCTGTCGTTGGAAATGCGATCCTTCACCACCTTCCAACGCAGGGAGTGGTGGCCGCTGTAAGCGAAGCACACCGCACCCTCGCCGATGGAGGTACCGCATTCTTCGTCGAGCCGTTTGAGAACAGTCGCCTGTTTGACTTTGCCCAGAACCTCGTTCCGGTCGGCTCGCCCGATGATCCACTGTCCTATCGCCCGTCATGGCTCCAACGCTCGGCATGGCGGCACTACCTCGACAATGCCGAGGATCGAACCCTGAGCGATGCCGAAATGCGACGAGCTGCCGCCCCGTTCTCTGCAGTCAAATTCGACTATCACGGCTGCCTGGCGCGGCTGAATAGGGTCGTACCGGGCGAGTTCGCCCACCGAACCTTTGCTGCAATGGACACCTACCTAACCCACGAGCGGTCACCGGTCCGCCGGTTCGGCCAGGTCGGCCTTGTGACCTGCAGTAAATAGACCCCGATTTGGACGCTACATCGGCCCCTGCAGAGCATCCCGGTGCGACCGCATCCGTCGCCGCTCCGTGGTGACCAGAGGTGACCGATAGTATGAGGACGGCGGAACAACTAATAAATGTGTGGCGTAACACTATGACATCCCTGAAACGCGGAACCTCTTGAGCCTCGAAACGGCCACGAGCGACAACGCCCCGGCAACCACTGGGCCGACAACCGGCGGCTCAGCGGTCAAAGTGGCGGCCGCCGTTGCTGTCGTGCTGCTCGCCGGCCTTGCAGCATTCCTTGGACTTCGCGCCCTAAGCGGTGACGACGACAACGCCCTCGGCTCCCAGATCGACGGCCAAGGGGATGCGACAAGCGCGGGGACCGAAACCACGGAGCTGACAACCGAGGCCGTCCCGGCCGGACCCGGCGTACCTTCGGTCTTCCGCTACTACGGCAACCCCCAGATTGCGATCTCGCTGGCCGACACCGAGGCCGGAGGCCAAGCCATCACCGCCGTGTCCCACCGGATCCGCTTCCCCCGAAGTGGCACCCTTACCGCGGTCCGACCGTTTGTGGTGTTCCGCCCGGGCCAGGAGGGCGGGGACAACTTCTACCACAAGGGCGACGGCAGCACGATCGAGTTCCGGCTCGAAACCGACGACGACACGCCCGTTCACCTCCCGACCGGCGAGGTGCTCGCTCGCACCGGCAATTTGATCGGCGGACCGGAGCTCTACGCAGGATCCGGCCCAGCGGACGCCATCATCGGCGGTGACGAGGACGACGACAGCCACTTCCGCAAGTTCTCCTTCATCGAGCCGGTCCAGGTCGAGGCGGACACGTGGTACCACCTGGTGATGTACAACACCGGGAACGACGCTCGGAACAACTTTGTCAGCTACGACAACTTCAACTCCGGCGACCGAGACCGCGACCCTGTGGTTCCGGTCTTCGATGATCTGGACTTCGCCGTGGTGTATGAGTCCAACGGCGAGTGGACAAACCGCGATGAGCACTGGGCCATCGGTGACTACTACTTCGATGATGGCACGTCATATGGCAACGGCTACATGGAAGTTGGCAGCGTGAACGGCCCGGACCGGGCCTCCAACTTTGTTTCCCCCACACAATCGGTACGTCAGCGGTTTGTCCCGGGTGAAGACTTGATCGTGACGGGAGCCCATGTCGGCGGCATGCACGTTGACGGGCCAAACGCTGTAACGCTCGCCCTCACCGATGCTGACGGCACTGTTGTATGGGAGGGAGACGCTACGGACTTCCCGACCGGTGTGCCCTCCGGTGAGGCTGTCGGCACACCGACGCTGCGGGTGGCGGAGTTCCGCGGCGACGACACGGCACCTGACATCATCCTCAAGGCAGGCCAGACCTATTTCCTTGAGGTTGAGTCGACCGGCGGGACCCACGTAATCACCGGACTCCGCGATGGCGCCCTGAGCTACGGCTTCTCGCAGGGTTCGACGGTGAATGGCTTCGCCGAGCTTTCATCGGACGGCGGAGACTGGATGGGGTGGCAACTCGGCGCCGAAGACGGCATCCGAGACCAGTTCGACCTGTCGTTCTACCTCGTCACAGCGAACTGTGTGGGCTGCGGATAAGGCCCATCGCGTTACGGGTATCGCAACGGAATTGGTGGCCAATTCGACATCCGCAGCGTCCTCGCGGTCACCGAGCGTGATCTTCTGGTCCGAATGACTCAAGAAATGTCAAACCCGTACCGAAACAACTAAACAAATCGGCTCCGATGACACGCGGTCGCAATATTTCTTGGCTAGTGTCACCGGTTGGGTCGGGCTAATAAAGATCCATTGATCGCGCGGGGGATTGAAAAATCATGACTTCATTTCGCAAGATACAAGCCATCGTGCTTGCAGTTCTAACGGCGTCTACTCTCACCATTGTTGGGACGCAGGGTGCGGACGCCGCATCGGCGCCGACGACGACGCAGGAATTCGTTCGCAACGCTGCGCCAACCCACTTCAAGGCGGGACTTGGCAGGGTGACTCGTGCCGAGGCCATCCGGTATGCGAACCAGCAGGACCTCATTATCGCGCACTGGTACTCGTTCGAAGAGCACGTCGGGGCCATGAAGAGCGCGAACCCCGACCTCACCATTCTGGTCTACCAGAAGGGTGCGACGGCTCCCGAAGACGCTGGTAACACCTACCCAGACAGCTGGTACCTGCGCAACAAGAACGGCCAGAAGGTCCGCTCCGATCCATGGCGCTCCTATCTGATGGATCCCCGCAAGTCAGGTTGGCGTGACACCGTCGTCTCCGAGTGCGAGGCAGCGATCGATCGCTCCAACTATGACGGCTGCTACTTCGACGTCATGGGAACCGGCGCACTGTCGATCATCTCGAGCCAGCCGGTCATCAGCCAGGGCGGCCCGGACATCACCCGTGAGCAGTGGCACGACATGATGCGGACACTCGCATCCCACGTTCGGTCCAACATTCCGGCCTCCACCCCGCTCATGTCGAACTCGCTGACCGCTGGTCGCCGATACTTCGACGATCGTTACCCGTCATGGCAGCTGGGTGACGCCATGGGCGCATCCCACGCCGAGGTCTGGCAGCGCACCGCTTATAAGGGCGCCGATGCGTTCCGCACACTGCAGGAATACCGGTGGGAGCTTGAGATGCTCACCGACGCTTCCAACCGTGGCAATCCGATCCTGCTGACAACGAAGTTGTGGGTGCCGGTAAGCGAGTCACGGCGCTCGCAGTGGCGTGACCTGTCCTACGCCTCGTTCCTGATGGCGAGCGACGGTGAGCACTACTTCGGCTTCACCGGCCACGCTTCCGATATCGAGATCGAGCATTCGCTCTACAACCTCGACATCGGCGTTCCGACCAACAGCTACAACGAGTCGCCGAGCGGTATCTTCAAGCGCAACTTCACCAAGGGCCTTGTCATTACCAATGCGGAGACCTCGAATCGCACCGTTTCTCTTCCGAACGGCACGTACGTGGACCACCAAGGCAAGACCTACAGCGGCTCGCTCCAGGTAAAGGCCAACAGCGGCATCGTGCTCAAGAGGCAGGGTGGCGGTACGACGACCACTACGTCACCGACGACCACGCCGCCGACGACGTCAGCGACCACCGCACCGACCACTGCTCCGCCGACCACCCCGGCACCGCCGACCACCAAGCCGCAGTCATCCACCACAAGGCCTGCGTCGCAGAGCGACCTATTCTGCCAGGGTGCACGGGTAACCATTGAAGGCACGGCTGGTAACGATGTCATCTACGGCACCTCAGGGCGTGACGTGATCCACGGTCTCAGCGGTGACGACGTCATCCGAGGCAACGGTGGTGACGACATCATCTGTGGCGGTTGGGGTCGTGACGAGCTTCGTGGCGGCGCCGGCAACGACAAGCTGTACGGCGAAGGTGCTGACGACGCCCTCCATGGCGACTCTGGAGCAGATCGCCTACGAGGTGGCGATGGCAAGGACCGGATGTTCGGCGGCAACGGAAATGACGACATCCGCGGCAACGATGGCAACGACATCTTGCACGGCTCGAACGGCAACGACCTTCTAAACGGTCGGACCGGCGAAGACAAGTGCTACGGCGGCGACGGCAGCGACTCCGCTGTGTCCTGCGAGATGGTCAAGAGCGCCAGCTAGCACACCTATCAACCGAATAGTTCAGTAACGATCCCCCGCCCACCATCCGGTGAGCGGGGGATCGTTGCGTGTGCGTAGAATTTGTCGGTGGAGCGACCCGACGTTGCGGACGAGCTTGAGCGGTTGGCCGCCGAGGATCTCACCGTCCGCCAGCGCCTCGCCGACACCGGCGAACTGTTCGGCAATTACCACCCGGAGATGCAGGCCATACATCGTCGAAACGGTGACCGCCTGCAAACAATTCTCGATGAAGTCGGGGCCTGGCCGGGCAACCAACTCGTTGACGATGGTGGGTCCGAGGCGGCGTTGCTTATCGCCCAGCACGACATTGCCAACCCTCGATTGATGCGACGCTGTCTGGACCTGTACACCGCAGCCGTCGAACAAGGCGATGCGGAGCCGTCCGGCGTTGCGTTCCTTGAGGACCGGATTCGGGCCTTTGAGGGCCGCCTCCAGCGCTATGGCACCCAGGTCGGCTGGGACGACAACGGCGACTTCGGTCCCTGGCCTGCGGTGGAAGAACCCGACCGGGTTGACGAGAGACGGGCGGCCCTCGGGTTGGCCCCGCTGGCCGATGCGATACGTGCGGCCGGAACGGAACGCCCACCTCGGCGGGCGGTCGACACGGTGCTGCGGGAACGTCGACAGATTGACGACTTTGCGCGGGAGACCGGTTGGCGAGGGGCCGACTAACGAGCCGCAGCTCCAATGGCGACCGCTTCCCAAGACCTTCGCAGTTCCGCCAGGTCCACTCCTGCCTCGGTGAGAACCTGGCAAGCGCGACCTTCTCCTTCGAGAAGAATTGCGAGGCCAATGTGTTCGGGCCCGATGTGCTTGGTTTTCAACCGAAGCGACTCACGCAACGACAATTCGAGGACACGTTTCGAGCGAGAGTCGAATCCGCCATTGCGAGCCGTCCCAGCGCGACCCCTTCTGGTCTTGCGGGTTTGTCTGCGTCCAGCTCTCGCTCGGTCGAGTGCCCCCGGACCAAACGCCCGGTCGAGCGACCGCCGGACATCATCGACGTCAATGCCGATCCCTTTGAGCAAGATGTCGTCGTTCTCGG
>CAZSTV010000076.1:0-21594 GCA_964609665.1 uncultured Acidimicrobiaceae bacterium | reverse complement strand
GGTCGGCGTCGACCTGGATGATCTTGGCGTCCTTCGGCCAGTAGTCCATGTCGTGTTGGGGCAGGGTCCCGAACGGGCCGAGGCGGGTGCCGAGTGCCAACACAACGTCGGCCTGGCTGATCAGCTTCATCGCGGCTTTCGAACCCTGGTAGCCGAGCGGGCCACACCATTGGGGGTGGCTGGCGGGGAAGGAGTCATTGTGGAGGTAGCTGTTGACCACCGGGCAGCCGAGGCGCTCGGCCAGGGCAACGGCTTCGTCGAGCGCGTCACCCATGACAACGCCACCGCCGCTGAGCAGCACCGGGAATTCGGCGTTGGCCAGCATGTCGGCTGCGGCGTTGAGGCTGTCTTCGCCGCCGGGGCCACGGTCGAGGCGCATCGGCTCGGGGATCTCGACGTCGATATCGCCGTAGAAGCGGTCACGGGGGATGTTCAGCTGGGTCGGTCCCATTTCGGACATGGCCCGGTCGAAGCAGCGTGCGGTGAGTTCCGCCATGCGGTTCTCGTTGTTGACGTGACCCTGGTACTTCACGAATTCTTGGAACATCGGAAGCTGGTTTGCTTCCTGGAACCCGCCGAGGCCGATGCCCATCGTGCCGGTCTCGGGGGTGACGATGACCACCGGGGTGTGGGCCCAGAACGCAGCGGCGATGGCGGTGACGCAGTTGGAGATGCCGGGACCGTTCTGACCGATGACCATGCCATGACGACCGGAGACCCTGGCGTAGCCGTCTGCCATGTGAGCGGCGCCCTGTTCGTGGACCACCGGCACGAGCCGGATGCCCGCAGGAGCGAAGATGTCCATCGCGTCCATAAAGGCGGATCCCATAATGCCAAAGGCGTCGGTAACGCCGTTGGCAACGAGGGTTTCCACAAAGGCTTCGCTGGGTGTCATTCGGGTCATGTTAAGACCCTATAACTGGGCCGTGAGGGTGTCTACCCGTGGGGGGCTCCAGAGCCAGGTTTTTTGGGAAACATGTTCCACTATGTGAACATCGGCCAGATTTCAGCGTAATGTGGGCGATTTCGTGGTCGACGAGCGCAACAACGTTGCCCTTCCAGCAATCAGCCTGTTGTCCGAATCCCCGAGCACAACAACCGGATCAGGTGGTCGAACGAGTCATCCAAATCCTGCTCAAGCGGGTGCCCATCACCGGCCTCGAGGTGACTGAAGCCGTGAAACGCGCTGCGCATCGTGCGAGCGACGTGGACCCGACGATCGACCGACAGCCCGAAGTCGGCGAGAGCCAGTTCGAGGGTTTGCACCACCCGGTCGACCGCGGCCTCCAACTCGGCATCGCCGGCGCACGGATACCGATCGGTCGCGGCATAGAGCCCGGGGTGATCGACCACCATCTGCCGCCACGCCAGCCCCATCGAACGCACCGCATCTTCGCCGGCAACGCCAACGGCAGATTGGGTCAGCCTGGTTGCCAACATCTCGCGCCCACGAAGACCGAGCGAACGAATCAGGTCGTCGTAGCTGCCGACATGACGGTACAGCGCAGGCTGGGAAGTCCCGAGCCTCTTTGCGATTTTGGTGAGGGTGACTGCGTCGAGGCCGTCGGTGTCTGCAATATCTGCGGCGGTGTCAATGACGAGCTCAGAGCTGAGCTGCTGTCGGGTCACGGCATGCAGACTGCAGGTGGTTTCAGGTCAGAGCAGCAACATTTGGCCATTTAGAAGTTCTAACAGATTTGTTAGACAGAAGCCAAACTGGGTTGGACTACCCAGTCGTCGGTCACTTCGCGGCCTTCTGTTACTCCGCGGCCTTCGGTCACTCCGCTGTACGGTGGACCACCATCTCGTCGCCAATCGCGATGGTGCCGGTTGACAGTACCCGGCACACCGACCCGGCTCTCCGCCGCAGCGCGTGTCTGGCCCCATCGCCGATCACATCGTCAAGGAGTTTGCACGGCGCGGCGATTCGAACCACTTCAAGCTCCACCTCAGCGATGCGGAACCGGTCCCCCGGCGTGGCGGGAACCGATCCAGCAGACACCGTGATGTTCCGCCTGGTCTGGCCCGCCTCGATCTCGGCGCCGTGATCTTGGGTTGCGAGCGCCAGCGCCTCCGCCGACTGCACGGTGACATGGCGATGTTTGGTGCCGTGATAACGGTCGCCGACAAGACCCTTCCCGGCCTCGGCGTGCACCTCGGAGACGGCTTTCATCGGCAGGCGAGTCGCGGGAGCGATATGTAGTGCAACTACAACAGCCTCTACGGCTGTTTCTGCGCCGGTGTCATCCATACCTCACCCAACGTACCGCGATGGAACCGGCGTGGCGGTCGACCAGACTGAACCGGTGACCAGTGCGCTTCGCTACATCAGCCACCCGAATGTCCTCATCGACCCGGACGTCCCCGTCCCTGACTGGTCGCTCAACGCCGAGGGCCAACGGCGAGCGCAGGCCATGACCACCATGGCGTGGACCGCTTCCATCGGGCGGATCATCTCCAGTAACGAGACCAAGGCTCGCATGACGGCGGACATCCTGGCGGCCGCTCTTGGGCTGGAGGTCGAGGTTCGCCCCGAGACCGGCGAGATCGACCGAAGCGCCACCGGCTACCTCAGCCACGAACGCCACAGTGAACTCGCACGGCGGCTCTTTGCCGAACCCGACGTCTCGGCCGAAGGCTGGGAAACAGCGACCGATGCCCAGGCCAGGGTGGTGAGCGCACTGACCGATGTGTTGGCGGCGCCGCCAGCCGACGAGACGTCCGACGTTGCCGTCATCGGACACGGTGGTGTGGGAACACTGCTGTACTGCCACCTCGCAGGGCTGGGAATCGATGTGGTGCATGACCAACCGGGCCAGGGCCACTTCTGGACCTACAACCGGGCGAGCCAACAGGTGCAACACACCTGGCAGGCGATCGACCACGACGGTCTGACCGACGCCGATCAACCCAACTAGCTCAGCGGGATTTTCGTGGCGGATCTGTTCATCGAGTTGATCGAAGTCGACTACGAAGAACGGGCTACCCGCTACCACTCACAACGCTCAACGCAAGCTCGGGCTGGATTCGCCTTCGGCCCTCGGGCAATACTTCGGTACGTAGCTGGTGGTGGCGACAAGGGGGAAATTCATGACGTCATTGGCGTACCGTGTTCTCGACCTTTCCGACGAGCGGGGGCAGCTCGCCGGACAGATCCTGGCCGACCTGGGAGCGGAGGTCATCCTGGTCGAGCCACCGGAGGGCTCTCGGTCTCGACGGTTGGGACCGTTCGTGGAGGGCCATGACGATGACCCCGAACAGTCGCTGTGGTTCTGGTCATACAACCGCGGCAAGCGCGGCGTGGTGCTGGATCTGGACAGCGAAGCGGACCGTGACCGGCTCAGGGCGCTCGTCGCCACCGCGGACGTCCTGATCGAGTCGGACACACCGGGAGCGATGGCAGCTCGTGGCCTCGGGTCCGAAGACCTGGCGGCGCTGAACCCATCGCTGGTGTACACGTCAATCAGCGCGTTTGGCCAGACCGGCCCGAAAGCCGAGTGGGTAGCGAGCGATCTGACCCTGGTCGGCGCAGGGATGCAGAGTTTCATCACCGGCGACGCCGACCGGCCACCCGTCCGCATTCCCATCGATCAAGCCTTCCTCCACGCGTCCGCGGAGGGCGCGGCTGCCACCCTGATCGCGCTGTATGAGCGAAACCGTTCCGGACTCGGTCAGCACGTCGACGTCTCAGCGCAGCAGTCCGTCACCCAGGCGACCCAGTCCACGTCGCTCAACCACCTTTACAACTCTCAGGAGGGAAGCCGCATGAGCGGCGGCGGCAAGCTTGGCCCGTTCGAGATACGGCTTCGGTCACCGGCAGCAGACGGGTTTGTCTCGACCACCATCCTGTTCGGCTCGGCGATCGGGCCGTTCGGCAAGCGACTCTTCGACTGGATCCACTCCGAGGGCGGCTGTGACGATGCCGACCTGGAGATCGACTGGGAGAACTTTGTCGATGGCGTCGCCACCGGGCGGATCCCCATTGACGAGTACGCGAGAATCCAGGAAGTCGCCGCACAGTTCACCGCGACGAAGACCAAGGCCGAGCTGCAGAAAACTGCGTTGGAAAAACGCCTGCTGATGGTGCCGGTAGCGACGGTCGCCGACGTTGCAGACTCCGAGCAATACCGAGACCGAGACTTCTGGCGGACCATCGACGTGCCTGCGGCAGAAACGAGCGTGCGCTTTCCCGGCCCCTTCGCCAAGTTCAGCGAGACCCCGATGGTCATCGAGCGCCCGGCACCAACGTTGGGCGCCGACACCGATTCGATCCTCGCCACACTGGGCGACGGGCCGGTCGACGGCGCGTCGCCCGGCGACCGCGCCGCGGCCATGACACCGATCGTCGCGTCACCAGAGACCGATGCGGGCACCGGAGCGCTGGCCGGTCTCAAGATCTTGGACTTCATGTGGGTGATGGCCGGACCGGCGGCCACCCGAGTCCTTGCCGACAATGGCGCTCAGGTCATCCGCATCGAGTCGGCGAACAAGATTGAAGCGGCCAGGACCATTCAGCCGTTCCTCAACGGCGAGGGCGGCGCGGAGAACAGCGGTCTGTTCCAGAACATGAACGCCGGCAAGATGTCGATCACGCTCGACATGTCAAAGCCCGAGTCTCGCGACGTCGTCCATGACCTCGTGCGCTGGGCCGACGTTGTCTGCGAGTCATTCTCCCCCAAGGCCATGCGGGGGTGGGGCCTCGGGTATGAAGACCTCAAGGCGATCAAACCCGACATCATCATGACCAGCAGCTGCCTGTTCGGCCAGAGCGGTCCGCTCTCCAGCCTGGCAGGGTTCGGCACCATGGGGGCGTCGCTGTCGGGGTTCTACGACGTGACCGGCTGGCCCGACCGTGACCCCGCCGGTTGCTTCGGGGCCTACACCGACTACATCTCACCTCGATTTCTTTCGACCGCCATCCTGGCCGCGGTCGATCACCGTGACCGGACCGGCGAGGGCCAGTACATCGACCTTTCCCAGGCCGAGGCGTCGATCAGCTTTCTGGCCCCGGCGGTCTTGGACTACACCGTCAACGGCGTCGAGGCAGAACGCCCTGGCAACCGGCACCGATCAATCGCCCCCCACGCGGTCTTTCCCGCCCAGGGTGATGATCTGTGGGTGGCCATCGCCTGCCAGGACGACGAGCAGTGGCGGAGCCTGTGTGATGTGGTCGGCCTCGGCGCCGAGTTTTGTGAACTCGACCTGGCTGGCCGCAAGGCTCGCGAGGACGAGATTGAGGAGCTCATCGGGGCGTGGACCGCAACCAGGGAACGGGGCGACATCCAGGAGCAGCTGCAGCGGAGCGGAGTGGCCTGCCATCAGGTGCAGAACAGTGCAGACCTTGCCACCGATCCGCAGCTACTGCACCGGGAGCACTTCGTACACGGCGAGCACGCCGAGAACGACACCATGTACGTCGAAGGCACCCGCTTCAAACTCTCTCGGACTCCGGCCTCGCTGACCAAAGCCGGGCCAACCATCGGTCAACACACGTTCGACGTGCTGCTCGGTGTGCTCGGCTACGACGACGAGAAGCTGTCGGAGCTGGTGATCGCCGGAGTTCTCGAATAGCAGGCCGAAATTACAGGATCGCCCGCGGGCTGACAGACTCACACCATGTTCGCTCCCCTTGCCGGTGTCCGAGTTATCGACCTGACCCACGTTCTGGCTGGCCCGTACTGCACCCAGCTGCTGGCCATGCTCGGCGCCGAGGTGATCAAGGTGGAACCGCCCGGCACCGGAGACCTGACGCGGTTCGGCGGGGCCATCCCCGAGCTAAACGAACAGCAGCGCGGGTTGGCGTTTTGCACCCAGAACACCGACAAGGCCTCGCTGACGGTCAACCTGAAGACCGAGCAGGGCATCGAGATCGTGCATCGGTTGGTGGCAGACGCCGATGTGTTTGTCGAGAACTTTCGACCCGGCGTATCAGAACGCCTCGGCCTTGGGTACGACGCGCTGGTGGCCATCAAGCCTGACCTGGTCTACGCGTCGCTCACCGCCTACGGCCAGGACGGGCCGATCGGCCACCGTCCAGCGTATGACCACGTGGTCCAGGCCATGTCCGGGGTGATGGAAGTAACCGGCACCGAAGCGACCGGGCCGGTCAAGGTCGGCGCTCCCGTGGTCGACTACGCCGCAGGCCAGAAAGGCGCGTTTGCGGTGTTGGCGGCCATTGTGGAGCAGCGGCGAACCGGCGAGCCCCAGCGGGTGGACAGCGCCATGTTGGACGCCACCCTCCTGTTGATGGCCAACACGGTGACCGCAACGGCCAACACCGGCGACCGCCCACCAAAGCTCGGGAACCAGGCGGCAAGTGGCGCGGCGTCGTCGGGGTGTTTCGAAACCACAGATGGGCTGTTGGCCATCGCCGCAAACAACGACCGGCAGTTCGCCGACCTCTGTCGGGCCATCGACCGGCCGGACCTCACCACCGACGACCGGTTCGCAACCAACCGCAGCAGGCAACAAAACGCCGACGCCTTCAGGGTCATCCTGGTCGATGCGCTGAGGACCAGGTCGGCCGCAGCCTGGGAGGAAGCGCTCGACCGGTGTGGCGTGCCGGCCAGCCGGGTCCGTTCGGTCGATGAAACGATCGCCGAAGGTCAACCGGCCGCTCGCAACCTGTTCGCCACGGTGGACATCGACGGCCACCAGGTGCAGCTTCCGACCGCCGGCTTCAAGGTCAACGGTGAGGTGCCAAGCCCCGCCGCCCCTCCACCGGCGCTTGGGGCGGACAACGAGGCGACGCTGGCCGAGCTTGGCTACGACCAGACCACGATCGAACAGCTTCGTACCGACGGCATCATCTAGCCGGGCTGGCGCCAGTGCTAGTGCTACCGCTGACGCCGCTCAGCGGTGGTTGGGAGCCACCGCCAGGTGCCAGTCGGTACGTTCCTGATAGCTGTGGCCCGCCGCCAGAACAAGGCCATCGGCAAACGGTCGACCGATGATCTGCAGCCCAAGGGGCAGATGATCCTCGTCGAACCCCATCGGCACGGAGAGCGCCGGGAACCCCGTGCTGTTCCAGGCGGGGGTGTGCAGCGCACCAATGGCAATGGATGCCGGGTCGGCTCCGCTGAATGGCGCTGCGCCGTATCCCGTGGTCGGACTGACAAGAAGGTCAATCTGGCCATCGTCCATCATGGCCAACGTCTTGGCCCGGGCCACGTGTCTGACCCGTTCGATCTGCACCAGGTCCGCGGCGGTGAGCAGCGCCCCTTGAGCAATGGTCAGCCGCGTCGGACGACCGTAGTCATCCCAGCGGTGCGCCATGGTCTCCCGGTGCCATGCCAGCGCTTCTGCCTCCAGGCCGAGGAACGCTCCCTCGGTGAGTTGCTGATACAACGGCACCGTCACCTCGATAATCGTTGCACCCGCCGCTTCGAGTTGAACGACCGCTTCGGCAAAGGCCGCCATGGTGACGTCCGAGCTTCCGTCGGCAATCTCTTCGTTGGTGACAACGCCGACGGTCAGACCTTCAACACCTCGCTCGACCGCGGCGAGGTAGTCCTGGGCGGGGCGGTCCACGGTGGTGCGGTCATCGGGGTGGGCGCCCGCCATAACGTTGAGCATGGCGGCGCAGTCCCACGCCGACCGAGCCATCGGGCCAACGTGGTCATAGCTCATACCAAGCGGCACACAGCCCGACTTCGGCACCAGACCAAACGTTGGCTTGTGCCCGCTGATGCCGTTGTAGGTGGCGGGCAGCCGGACGCTTCCGGCGGTGTCGGTCCCGAGACCACCAAAGATCTGCCCCGACGCCACGCCGTTGCCCGTGCCCGAGCTTGACCCGCCCGTCCAACGGTCGGTGTCCCACGGACAACGGGGAACGGGAAACGGCTTTGAGAAGTCCGGGCGCCCGATGGCGAACTCCATCGTCGTCGTCTTGCCCATGATGATGGCGCCGGCCTCACGCAACCGAGCCACCACGGGAGCGTCGCCCTGATCACCCCAGGCGGGGTCGAGGACGAGGCTCTGCGCGGTGGTTGGCCCCTCGTCGGTGGCCAGGATGTCTTTGATGCCAAGAGGAATGCCGTGGAGCGGTCCTCGGTCGTGGCCCGTGGCCAGTTCGTCGTCTGCGATCTCGGCCGCGGCCATGGCCGGGGCGTCGAAGCGGGCGATCCAGGTGCCAAGGCTGTCATCGAGGCGATCGGCCGCCTGCTGTAGTGCGGCGACAAGCCCCACCGATGTCTGCTCACCGGAGCGGATGGCTGCAGCCGCGTCGGCGATGGTGAGTGGGACCGAAGAGCCCATTTCCTGCTCTGCAGTCACCGGTCCATCTCGACATGATCGGCCCGGAAGACCGCAGCCGGGACCTCGTCGCCGACGTCCACGCCGTAGAACCGTTCGACGGTCCGCCGGAGCCCGGGGTAGAGACGGGCCAGACGTTCCACCTCATCCTCGGGTGGGTGCAGGCCGGAGGCCGCGAGCAGTGCGCGCACGGTCTCCAAGGCATCATCGCCGTCGTCAGTCATATTCCCCCGTTCGTGATGCCGCTCGGCCACATCGCTGAGATGCGACCGTTGGCTTGTGCCACAAACGTAGTTTCCCGACAGGTGCGCGATCGAACTGGCGCTACCTTGCGACTGCCCGGTGCCCTTCGAATTGGCGGAGTCGGAGACTGTTGGACACGACAAAGATGGATGACAGCCCCATCGCTCCGGCCGCGATCATGGGGTTGAGAATGCCGAACGCTGCGAGGGGGATTGCCGCCGCGTTGTAGGCGAAGGCCCAGAAGAGGTTGCCTTTGATGATGGCGAGGGTTCTCCGGGCCAGCGCGATCGCATCGGCAACCGCTCGGATGTCTCCGGAGACCACGGTTAGGTCCGAGGCCTCCATGGCCACGTCGGTTCCCGTGCCGATGGCAATGCCAAGGTCGGCCTGGGCCAGCGCCGGTGCGTCATTGATGCCATCGCCGACCATCGCCACCCGCCGCCCGTCGGCTTGCAGCCGCTGGATGACCTCGGCCTTGCCATCGGGAAGCACTTCGGCGATGACGTCGTCAACGCCAATCGCTTCACCGACGGCCGTCGCCGTGCGAGCGTTGTCACCGGTGAGCAGCATGACCGACAGGCCCTGTTGGCGCAGTGCCTCTATGGCGGCAGGCGACGTCTCCTTCACCCGGTCGGTCACGACCAGCACGGCTTCGGCCGTTGCACCTCGCTCAGGCAGCTCTCGCCCCACCAGCACCGCGGTTGCGCCCGCTGCTTCGGCGTGAGCGGCTGCGGTCTCCACCGCCTCCGGGACATCGTCAAACAGCAGACGCCGCCCGACACGAACCGGGGTGCCGTCGACGGTGCCGAGCACCCCGACGCCAGGCCGATTCTCAAAACCAGAGACCTCACCGTGATCGGCAACAGCGGCGCTCACCGCCGCGGCGATGGGGTGCTCAGATCGAGACTCCACCGATGCGGCCAGCCGCAACAGCTCCTCGTCATCGACCGGGGATACATCGGTGGAGAACGTATCAGCCGACGACGCTGCATCGGGCACGATAATCTCAGCCAGCGCCATCCGCCCTTCGGTCACGGTGCCGGTCTTGTCCAGGACCACCACGTCGACCGAGCGTGTGTCTTCCAATACCTCGCCGCCCTTAATGATCACGCCGAGCTGAGCACCGCGCCCGGTGCCGACCATGATGCCAAGCGGGGTGGCAAGGCCAAGCGCACACGGGCAGGCGATGATCAGCACCGCCACCGCGGCGGTGAAGCCACGGTCGATGTCGCCGGTGGCGATCAGCCACACCAGCAGCGTCAGGACCGACGCGGCGATGGCCAGCGGGACGAAGACCGATGACACGCGGTCCGCCAGGCGCTGCACGTCTGCCCTACTGCCCTGGGCCTCGTCGACCAACCGAATGATCTGAGCCAGGGCGGTGTCGGCGCCAACGCGGGAAGCCTCAACCACCAACGACCCGTTGGCGTTGACCGTTGCACCGACCACTTCGTCTCCAGGGCCGACTTCCACCGGGACCGGCTCGCCGGTGACCATCGACATGTCGACCGCCGAGTGCCCTTCGACGACCACACCGTCGGTGGCAACCTTCTCCCCCGGTCGCACGATGAACCGCATCCCGACCGCAAGGTCATCCAGAGCGATCTCGGTGCCGTCTTCCAACCTGGTGCTCTTGACGCCAAGATCGGCAAGCGCCCGGATGGCATCACCGGAGCGACGTTTGGCTCGCAGCTCAAAGTACTTGCCGAGCAGGATGAGCGTGACGATGACCGCGCCGGTCTCAAAGTAAATGTGGCCGCCGTCAAGGTCGGCGACGAGCACCACGGCGGACCACAGCCACGCCGCGGTGGACCCCATCGACACCAACGTGTCCATGGTGGTGGCCCGGTGCTTGAGATTGAGGAGTGCCGCCCGGTGGAACAGCCAACCTGACCAAAAGATCACCGGCGTTGCAAGCGCGCCGACAACCCACTCCCAACCGTTGAACTGCAGTGGCCCGATCATCGAGATGGCCACCGCTGGAATGGTGAGCACCGCGGCCAGCACGAAGCGGCGCCAGAGGTCTGATTCCCGACGGGACTCGGCCTCGTCGGCTGCTCCGTCGTCGACCACGACATAGCCGAGACCCTCGATGGTGGAGCGGAACGTTTGACCGTCAACCGCACCGGCGTGCATCACCGTGGCCCGTCCGGTGGCAAAGTTGACGTTTGCGTCCTGCACGCCGGTCAGCTCGCTCAAGCCCTGTTGGACGCGGCTGGCACAGGCGGAACAGGTCATGCCATCAACCGCGAGGTCCGATCGAACCAGATCTTTCGCTGACGCCATACCTTCAGGCTACAGCTTCCAGTCGACTGGAAGGTCAAGCCGTGGGTCGTGTAGGCCGATGAGCAGCGGTCAGCCGTCACCACCGGCGATGATCTGGCAGCGATTCGGATCGGTACAGGTTGCCGGATCCAACAACTCCGCTCGCTGGGCAAGCTCGTTCAGCAGCGCCTTTGACGCCCGCAGCCGCTTGATCTGTGCGTCGACATCGGCCAGATGCCGCTGCAGTAGGTCCAACGTGTGGCTACAGGAACGTTCGCCACTGCTCTTCAGCTCCAGCACCGAGGCGATCTCGGACAGGGTCAGCCCGGTGGACTGAGCGTCACGCACAAACCGGAGCCGCTCAACGTCGGCAACGCTGTAATCCCGATAACCGGCCGGGGTGCGGTCCGGTTCGGCCAGGAGCCCGAGCGATTCGTAGTACCGAATGGTTTTGGTCGAGACGTCTGCCAGTTCGCCGAGCTCACCAATTCGCATGACAACAGCCTAGTCACCGAACCTTCCAGCCGACAGTAAGGCCAGGATTTGATTTGAACGTGTTCATTTAACTGAACTACCGTGGCTCCCATGGCAAGACCGGCAGCAACCGAGGAGGAACGAGCGGACCAGCGCCGCCTGCTCCGCCAGGCTGCGTCCGACCTTCACCGGGAGGGAGGGCTTGGCGCGGTGTCGGTACGGGCGGTGGCCAAGCGGGCCGGGGTCTCCACAGGCCTGCTGTACAGCTACTTCAGCAACCTGTCGGAGCTGATGCGGTCGCTATGGATGGTGCCGATGGCCGAGCTCGGCCGCTCGCTTGCCGCGGTTGAACAGGCCGAAGCCGATCCGCTGGTTCGCATGCGCCGCCTCCTGGACACCTATGTCCAATTCGCGCTGACCAACGAGGAGACCCACCGAGGTCTGCTGCTGTGGGTCCGCCCGCCCAACAACTCAACCGATCGCAACGACGATCCGGACAACCTGATGCTGTTCTCGTCACTCCGCCGAGCTGTCGAGGCGGGACAGGCCGACGGCACGGTCCGACCCGGCGACCCACGGGTCTTGGCCCAGCTGCTGTGGTCCGGCGTTCATGGCGCACTGGCCCTGCCGATCAACGTCGACACCTATGACCTCACTGCGGGTCCGGTCCTGGCCAACGAAATGATCGACGCCCTCATCCAATCCATCACCACGAAAGAAGACGACCGATGACCCTTCTCGACGACCCACGACCAATCTCCGCCGACTCCCACGCGTTGGAAGGTCCCGAGGTGTTCGACGGCCTGGCCGATCGCTTTGGCGACGACGCCCCACGAGTCGTGCACAAAGAGGGCAAGGGCGACCACATCGTCATCCCCAACATGGCGAACCGATCCCGCAACGTTGCAATCATGGCCCTTGCCGGGACCCGCCTGGACTACGAGACGCCGCTCCCCCGTGAGCACGCGTCAAAACCGAGCGCCGGTTCGCTGGAAGACCCCGAGGTCCAGGCGTACTTCACCGGTGGGTACGCCGCGATGCGGCCCGGGCTGACCGATGGCGCCCGTCGACCGGACGACCAGGACATCGACGGGGTGTCGGCTGAGGTGTTGTATCCGGGCTGGTTCCCCATGTTCAGCCTCAAGAACCTTGATCTGTTGATGGCCCTGCAACGCAACTACAACGACTGGATGCACGGCCAGCAGGTGGCATCGGGCGGTCGCCTGGTTGGGTTGGCGGCCCTGCCGGTGCAGGAACCCGAGGTGGCGGTTGCCGAACTGGAACGGGCGATCGGCCTCGGCCTCAAAGGCATCGTCGTCCCGTCAAACGCACCCCGAGGTCGTCGCTACAGCGATCCGGAGTACGACCCGATGTGGGCCATGGCCGAAGAGGCGGGCCTCCCGGTGGCGTTCCACGTGGCCTGCATGTCCCACGCCCCGGACTGGTTGAAGGCGATGAAGGACCGGGACCCGATCGTCCAGTACGCCGGCTCATCGGCTCTCATCCACGACACCCTGATCGAGTTGATGGTCCGCGGCGTCTGCGCCAAGCACCCAAACCTGAAGTTCGTCCTGGCCGAGTTCAACGCCGGGTGGATCGCCCACTGGCTGGACAAGGTCCAGCAGGGCTGGGGGCGGGAGTACGCCAGGGATTCCTCAAGCACACCACCGGTCGACGTGCTCGACATCTGGCAGCGCCAGTTCTACGCCACCATCGAAGACGACACGGCGGCGCTGCGCACTGCAGACATGATCGGGGAGGAGACCCTCCTGTGGGGCTCGGACTACCCCCACACCGACTCGACCTGGCCGTGCTCGACCCAAGTCCTTGAGGAGATGTTCGAGGGGTACTCGCCCGAGACCAGGGACAAGATCACCCGCACCAACGTGGCCAAGCTCTATTCGCTCTGAGACAGCGGTTCGCTGGAAACCTCAGCAGCCGACCCGAAGGTGTGCTTCGGTTCGACCTCGGAGGGGACTTCGCCGTTCCGGTCGCCGGGTGTCGCTCCAGTGGCCATACTCGTGTCAACGGTACAGGAGGAGGAACACATGGAACTGGGCGCGTTTTCGATCAGCCTCGCGGTGAGTGACCTGGCGGCATCCAAGGAGTTCTACGAAAAGCTCGGCTTCACCGAGACCGGTGGTGATGCCGACAGCGGCTGGCTCATCATGGTCAATCAACCCGCGGTGATTGGACTGTTCAGCGGCATGTTCGACAAGAACATCCTCACGTTTAACCCGGGCCTGGTGCTCGGCCCCGATCAACCCGAGGACTTCACCGACGTCCGCGAGATTCAGGCCAAGCTTTTGGAAGCGGGTATTGAACTGAACGAACAGGTCGATCCGGACAACCCGGAGGGCCCGGCCCACATCACGCTGACCGACCCCGACGGCAACCCCATTCTCATCGACCAGCACCGCTAATCGGGCCCAGAGCAGCGCCGCATGTCACGCGGTGGGATCGACAGGATCGCAGCGGTCTATCCTTGTCCTATGGCAGCGACTTTGGGAATGCGTCATGCGGTGCTGTGGGTGCGTGACCCGCAGGCGTCCGCCGAGTTTTACCATCGAGCGCTCGGCCTCGAGGTCAAACACGACGGGGACACCGCGGTGTTCATGTCGTCCCCAAACTCAGCGACCGACCATGACCTCGGCCTCTTCAAGACCAAGGGCGAGGCCCCAGACGAGCGGTCGGTCGGTCTGTATCACATCGCCTGGGAAGTCCAGACCCTGGCCGACTTGGCGGCGGCGAAGACCCGCCTTGCGGACATGGGCGCGCTGGTTGGCGAGAACAACCACGGTGTGAGCCGCAGCTTGTACTGCAAGGACCCGGACGGCATTGAGTTCGAGGTCATGTGGGAGGTGCCGCTCGAGCACTTGGACGGCGACGAACCCTCTAACGTTCCGCTTGACCTTGCGGCCGACATGGCCCGGTTCGGGGCCGACACCCCCGGCCGCGGCATGGCGAAGGACTGACCATGGCGCTCCTCGACCGCACCTCACACGACGCCCGTTCCGGCGGGACCTCACGGGCCAGCCGCGGCGAAGAGCTGACCTACCTCTTCTTTGTGCTGTGGACGATGATCGGTTTGTGTCTCGACGGATGGGCGCATCGGTATCAACCGGAGTTGGAGAGCTTCTTCACCCCGTGGCACGCGGTGTTTTACACCGGGTTCATTTTCGGGACGCTGGCGTTGGCCAGAATGGTGATCCGCCGCCGGCCAACCTCACCGTCATTGCGAGAGTCCATTCCCGACGGCTACGGCCTGGCCGTGCTCGGGCTTGGGCTGTTCGGACTCGCCGGCGTCGGCGACGGGTTCTGGCACACCATCTTCGGCGTTGAAACCGGCATTGACGCGCTGCTGTCGCCGACCCACCTGATGCTGCTGGTCGGCATGCTGGCGGGCGCCACCGCTCCAGTGCGAGCGGCGTGGCGCAACCCGCAGCTCCCGGTGTTTGGCACCAGCCTCTCCAGCCTTGTGCCAACAATGCTGGCCGTCGCCGTAGCGACAACCGGTGTTGCCTTCTTCTTCCTGTACGCCAACGGGTTCAGCAATTGGCAGATGCAGAGAAGCTACGTCCTCAACAGCTCCGAGTCGCTGATCTCCTCCGGCATCTTCTCGACGTTGGCGAGCACGGTCATCCTGCTCGGACCCGTGATGCTCATCCTTCGTCGCTGGAAGCCGCCGTTCTGGTTCTTCACCAGCGTCTTCGGAATTGTCGGCGCCTTCATGGCGGGCCTCGACGCCTACCGATACTGGTGGCAGATCATCCCCGCCGTCGTCGGTGGGTTAACCGTTGACGCGGTCATTCAGTGGCGGGCCCTCGACCACGGCCAGGGCCAAGGCCAAGACGAGGATCAGGGCCAGGACGAGACCGTCGCAGCTCGCCTCCGCCGTCGAGCGTGGGCCGCAGGCGCCATCACGCCGCTGACAATGTGGTCGGTGTCCACCATCGCCATCAACGCCTGGTGGGATGTTGCGTGGCCACCGGAGCTATGGGTGGGCCAGATCATCATGGCGTCGCTGCTCGGTCTTGGCCTCGGGGTGATCACCCACCCACCGGCGCTGCCATCGTCGCTATCCGTCGAAGCGTGACGCAAAGCCGATTCGCAGCGCGGCTTTGAAGAACTGCTCGACCCACTGATACATCGACCCGAGGACGCGGTCCAACTCGTCCGCGGTGATCATCGACCGGTCTAGGTGCCCCTGGAGCATGATGGCGTCTTCTTCGCCGATGGCGAACGCGGCGCCGTAGAGCTTCTGGTTGCGACCGAGGAGATGGGCGTAGAGCGCTTCGTGGTTTTCCTCGGGTGCCGGCATGAAGTGGGTCTCGTAGAAAAGGGTCCGCTGACGAAGGTGGTATCGGACGGTGTACACGTCCTTCTCCTCCCCCTTCACCCGGACGAACCATCGCCGTGATCCCGGGGTGTCCCGTTCAACGGCCACGACAACCGGGTTCTCGTCGACCTGGGTTTGCAACCACGCGTCGATGACCGATTCCAGCTGGTCGAGTTCTTCCGGGGTTGCCGGGCCGTCACTCACAGGGTGCCAGCGTTCTGGCCGCAAGGTCTTCGTACAACCGTCGTAGGCGTGACGCCGAGGTGGACCAGGTGTAGGTCCGGGCTCGGGCGGCAGCAGAAACCGACAGCCGTCGCGCAAGTACAGGGTCGGCAAGAATGGTGTCTATCCAGGCCGCGTAGTCTGCCGGGTCCCGACCTTCGACCAGGTATCCGGAGTGGCCGTGGTCGACCAGGGTCAGCAACCCGCCGACCGCCGAGGCGACGGTGGGGACGCCGCAGGCCGCCGCTTCCAGGGCAACAAGCCCGAACGACTCCGACCGACTTGGCACCAGGCAGATGTCGGCCGCCCGATAGAAGGTGGACAACAGGTGGTGGGGTTGGGCCGGAATGAACTGCACCCGTTCGGTCAGGCCAAGATCGGTGATGAGGCTGCGGATGCGGTCAACCTCTGCGCCGCCGCCCTTGCCGCTAGCTCCGCCGACAATCCACAACCGTGCGTCCTTGCGCTGAATCTTGGCCAGCGCCTCCACCGCAACGTCGACACCTTTTAGCGGCTGAATACGTCCGACGAACAACAGGACCGGTGAGTCGCTGCTGCGTAGTGCCCAGCGGGCTCCGGCCTGGTTGCCCGGCGAGAACAGCGCATGATCAACGCCTGGCGGGACCACTTCGATCCGGTCGGGGTCTGCGTCGTAGTACTGGACCAGTTGCTCGGCCTCGGCGGTGGCGTTGGCAAGCACCGCGTCGGCGCAGGCCATGACCTCGGACTCTGCCCTGGCCCGAGATTCCGGCTCGGCGTCGCCGGACTCTGCCTTGACCCGAGCCAGCGTGTGGAACGTGGTGAGTAGCGGCAGGTCGAACTGCTGCTTCAGCAACCGTCCCGCGACCCCGGACAGCCAGTAGTTGGCGTGGATAACGTCGGGCTGGAAGTCATCAAAGTCCTTCGCCACCCAGTCGGCGTACTCCTCGGTGTGATTCGGGAGGTCCTCTTTGGAGAGCTTGGCGGGTCCGGCCGGAACGTGGACCACATCAAATCCGGGCTCCACCGACACCCGCTCGGGAAGGTCGTCGTCCCAGCGGCGCACATAGACCCGGCAGACCACACCGGCTTGGGCCAGTGCGGACACGAGTTCACGGACGTAGACGTTCATGCCGCCGCCGTCACCGGTGCCCGGCTGGGCGAGCGGTGAAGTGTGCAGCGAGAGAATCGCGGCCCGTCGTATCACCCGGTCAACTGTAGATTGTTCGCCGCCGATTGCCCTATCCGCCGTCCGCTTCGTTGGCGGTGATGAAGGACCTGTAGACACCGAGAAGGGCCTTGCGCTGCTCTTCGGTCAGCTCCTGGGCCCGACGTATTGCGGTTTCGAGACCCGCGTACTCCGGGCCCTTCTCGGCATCCAAGATGCCGGCCCGCACGTACATGGTCTCCGCAGAGAGTTCCAGGGCCTTGGCCAGCTGCTGCAAGATTTCGGCCGAGGGTTTGCGCAGGCCGCGCTCAATCTGGCTCAGATAGGGGTTCGACACGCCCGCCAGGTCGGCAAGGCGGCGCATGGAAAGCTCCGCCAGCTCTCGCTGTTCCCGTATGAAGGCTCCGATATCGGATGGGGCGTCGGCCATAGGCTCAAGCTACTGCCACCGTCGGCGGTTGCGGAAGTTACTGCAGGAGCGAGTCGACGGTGGCTTCACCGTCACGGTACCGGCGGGCGATCTCGTCCTGGATGGTGTCGATCCGGTCGTGGAGCTGGCGCCGGACGTCAGAAAGGCCAATTTCGAACTCTCGGAGGGCCCCGAACAGATCTGCCAGCGTGGCTTCGTCAACCTCTTGGACCCCGGACAGCTGCGGCGGCGAGGCAATGCCGTCGAGCTGTTCCACCATGGACAGGGCGATTTGGCCCGGCTCCAGGACGGTGATGGCTCGGGCGGCGCCGGCCCGCTGGCTACCGGCGGGTGCGGCGGGGTCGGTCAGGATCTCCGGCATGTCGAAGAGCAGTGCTGAGGACGGGTCGACGTTTGGTGTGGCAGACGTTCCTCCGGCCCGACGCTCCACCTCGTGACCGACAATGTCCAGGCGGCCCTGGGTGACCCGGCGGACAAAGGAAACATCACCTTCGGCCTCGGTCAGCTCAATGCGAATATGGCGAAGCCTGTCCATGGATTTCGAAGAGAAATCCGAAAGGAGTTCGGCGGCGAGTAGTCGTTGCAAGTCGGCGTGCACGCCTCAAGGGTACTTTGCCGACGGCGTTGAAACCTGGACCGTGAGCTACAGCTGCAGGACCAGGATGAGCCAGATCGGCGCTGCCAGCAGGTAGGAGTCGAGCCGTCGAAGGGCTGGCGCCCAAGCGTTACCCCGGGGCAGGAGCCCCGATGCCAGGATCTGGCCGAGCGGGCAGCAGACCGCAGCGAGGGCGGCGAACAACAAGATGGTGAACGAGTCGAACGGTGCGGGCTGGATCAAGAACAGGAGGAACGCCACGGCGCCGAGTGAGACCAGCCCGGCGAGCGGACCTTCGAACGCGTTTGCCGAGCCGGATCCGACGATGAAATCACCGCTCTCGTACGCGCTGATCAAGACGATCAGGCTGAGCTGCACGCCAATGCCGACGGTGCCCAGCGCGGCCAGGGAGGCCACCGCGGCACCAACCGGGATGGCGGACCGGGCCAGGACATCAAAGAGCTGTGAAGCCGTCCGGCGGTGACCGCGGTACAGCACCACGTAGAAGAGCAGGACGATGAGGCCGAGGGCAATGCCGATCACCACGCCCCAGGGGCCAAAGAAACCGGAGATGCCCGTCAGGTAGGCGGCAACCGCGGTCCACGCTCGGGTTGCGGACAGCTTTGGGAACCAGGCGTTGCCGGTTTGCAAGCCTGCGATGCCCGCGACGGGAGCCGCGACGCCCGCAATGCCCACGGCAGCGATTGCCGGTTGCTCAAAGTACGCGCCAAGCAGTGATCCGCCGACCAGTGCCAGGAACCACAGGACGCCAAAGCTGACCTTCGGTCCGTCGGTTGGGTACGGAACGGCCAGACGGTTGTTCTGCCAGCGAGCCTCACGGGCCCGGGCGCGGTGGAGCGAGTTGCTCTGACGCTGGCTCCTTCGGTCTGGTTCTCCGCTGCTGTACGCCACAGACATCGCCCGTTCAGCCGCCCGAAACCGGGGGCAGCACGGCAACCTCGTCGCCGGTGGACACTTCGGTGGCCCGTTCCGCCGGTGAGCCGTTCAGCCACACCTTGCTGCCCGCAAGGACGGCGGCAAACGGGTCGCCGAAACGGTGCACGGCCTCGTCGAGAACGTCACCAACGGTGCCCCCAACCTCGTCAGGGGAGAATGCGACGCTCCTGGTCCCTGCGGACTCTCTGGCCTGTGCGAATAAGCGAAGCGTAACCACGGCGTCTATTGTGCCATGGAGGCCAGTATTCTCACTATCGGTACTGGTTATCAGCCGCTGGATCTCCCCGTCGGCCAGACCGGTCGGCGGCAGCACCGAAGGACAGGTCTTGGAATCTCGCTACGACGTGGTAGTTGTTGGATCGGGCCCAAACGGTTTGGCCGCTGCCATTACCGTTGCCAGAGCTGGACGCTCGGTGGTCGTGATCGAGGCGCACGATGAAATCGGTGGCGCCTGTCGCTCTGACGCGCTGACCGAACCTGGCTTCGTCCACGACGTTGGCTCGTCCATTCACCCGTTGGCGCTTGCATCGCCGTTCATGAAGACCATCCCGTGGGACGCCCACGGCTTGACCTGGGTGGAGCCGCCTGCCGGGGCCGCCCATCCGCTCGATGACGGCTCGGCGGCCATCGCCTGGAATGACCTCAACCGCACCGCGGCCGGGTTGGGGCGAGACGGCAAGACCTACCGTTCCATGTTCGGGCCGCTCGTCGAACGCTTCGACGACCTGGTGGCCTTTTCTATGCAGCCGCCGATCCGGACGGCCCGCACCCCGATCACTGCCATGCGGATCGGGCCACAGCTGGCAGCGCCCGCAACGCTGATGGCCCGACGGTTCGACACCGATCAGGCCCGAGCGCTCTTCGCCGGGCACGCCGCTCATTCGGTGCTGCCGTTCACCAAGCCGTTCACCTCGGGGTTCGCGTTTCTGCTCGGGTCGGCAGTCCACGCTGTCGGGTGGCCGTTCCCACAGGGTGGGGCGTCGGAGATTCCTCGGGTCCTTGGCGAGGTGCTCACCGGACTCGGTGGTGACATCGTCACCGGCCATCCGGTCTCGAGCATGGATGACCTTCCCGATCATGGCGCGGTGATCTTCGCGTTGTCGCCCCGCCAGGTCGCGTCAATCGCCGGGTCCAAGTTCACACCGCCGGCCAAGCAGAAGCTCCGCAAGTTCAAGTACGGTCCCGGCGTGTGCAAGGTGGACCTGGCCACCAGCGAGCCCGTCCCGTGGAAGAACCCCGACGTCGCGATGGCCGGAACCGTCCACCTCGGCGGAACGTTTGAAGAGTTGGCCGAAGCCGAGCAGACCGTCGCCGATGGACGTCATGCCAACCGCCCGTTCGTTTTGTTGGCCCAGCACACCAACTTCGATCAAACCCGTGCGCCGGAAGGCAAGCACGCGGTCTGGGCGTACTGCCACGTGCCAAACGGGTCGACAATAGATGTGAGCGCCACCATCATCAGCCAGATCGAACGGTTTGCGCCGGGCTTCTCCGACACCATCATCGCCAAGCGGGTCTCGCTGCCGGCAGATCTGGAGGCGACTAACGCCAACCTGGTCGGCGGCGACCTGGGCGGCGGGAGCTACGCCAACCATCGGGCGGTGTTCCGGCCGATGGTTGCGGTGAACCCCTATGAGACCAAGGCCGACGGCATCTACATCGGGTCTGCCAGCGCAAGCCCGGGCGCCGGTGTCCATGGGATGGCGGGCCACCTCGCAGCCCAGACGGCATTGCGGCGCCTCGACGAGGGCGGTGCCGTCACACCGGCCGTCACCGGCGACCACTAGTCTGATCCAGGCAGTACGGGAGAATTGATGAGCGAGATGTCAGCGTCGGACACAACGAACATGTTGGTGATCCGGCACGGCCAGTCCACATGGAACGAGCAGAAGCGCTGGCAGGGCCAGGCTGACCCTCCCCTGTCGGAGTTTGGGCGAGAGCAGGCGGGTGCAGCGGCCGGGTCCATCGGCAACGTGGACGTCATCATCTCTTCGCCCCAGCTGCGGGCGTCGGAGACGGCGTCCATCATCAGCAGCATCATCGGCGTCGGCCCGGTGCAGTTGGTGGAAGACCTGCGGGAACGCTCGGCCGGGATCTGGTCGGGGCTGACCCGAACCGAGATCGACGCCGAGTGGCCGGGGTGGGTTGACGGTGATCAGCGGCCGGAAGGCTGGGAGTACAACGATGTGCTGGTGCCGCGGGTCATGGGGGCGCTGAACCACATCGTCACCGAGTTTGCGGGCGCCACCATCCTGGTCGTCTGCCACGGCGGCGTGATCATTTCGATGGAGCAAGAGCTGGGCGTGAACGACGGTCGGATTCCCAACCTGCACGGTCGGCTCGTGGTTGGTTCGGCCGGCAACCTGGCCGGTGGCGAGCGGTTGGAGCTGATTCCGCAGGACATGCGGACTGGCGGCGAGAGCAACCGGCTATGACCGCGGGGATTGCGGGCCAGCTCAGTCTCTACGATGCGCTCGGCACCCCCGCCCCCGACCCCACCTCTTTGCCCGACCCCGTCCCGCCGGTTGCCCCAGTCGAGCCGGTTGCTCAAGTCGAGCCGCCCGGCGCGGCCTCGCTCGACGCCGAACCTGTCGCTGCGGTTGCCGCTGAACCGTCGCCGGTTGATGATCTGACGCTGCCGCCGCTCGAGGTGGAGGTCACCAGGAGCA
>CAZSTV010000075.1:15724-21661 GCA_964609665.1 uncultured Acidimicrobiaceae bacterium | reverse complement strand
GCGGCGTTGTAAGGTACTCATTGTCGTAGGACATATCTACAACCTCACCCGCCGAAACGAGGAGGTCCAAGACACTCCCGGTCCACATGACCGGGTCTTCGCCGAAAATTTCGAACGTGTGAGATTCGAACGCTGTGACAGTCAGTGAGCAGCGATCGCTCCATACCACTAACGTCAATCCTCCCCCATTCTCTCGACCGTAAGCGCGAGGCGCTACCGCAGAATGTGTGAGAGCCGATAGACGTTGGCGAGTGCATCCGGACTCCGGTCCGGGTGCACTTTGGTTTTTTGGCCCGGCGGCAATGTTCGCTCCGGGCATAGTTCTGCCATCTCAGCGGTTCACTGGTCCATGACAATCACAATGTATGGGGCTGACTGGTGTGGCGACTGCCTGCGGGCAAAGGCCTTCTTCGCCGAAAACGACGTGGCCTATGACTACGTCAACCTGGAAGAGACGCCCGAGGCGGCCGACATCGTCCTGGAGCGAAACAACGGACTCAAGCGCATTCCGGTGATTGTTTTCGACGACGACAGCCACTTGACGGAGCCTTCAAACGAGGCCCTGGCCGCAAAGCTGGCCGAACTGAGCAACGACAGCGCCGAACCGTCCCCGCAGTTCGAGGTGGTCGAGAACACCGAGGCGGAGCGATTCGAGCTACAGCGCGACGGCACCCTGGTTGGCTTTGCCACCTACCGTCAGCAGGGCACAGCGGTGGTGGTGCCGCATGTCGAAACCTTCCCCGAGCACCGTGGCCAGGGATACGCGGCCCGGCTGATGGAAGGACTGTTGGCCATCATTCGGGCCGACGGCCGCACCATCACGCCGCTCTGCCCCTTCGCCGCCGGGCACATCCGAGACAACGAACAGCACCACGATCTCTTGACCTAGGCCGATGGCGTGTCTGACCTAGGCCAGACGCTGTGCCTGCGAGTCAGAGATGATCGAGCACGGCGGCCCAACCGCCATCGTCTGGCGCGGCGAGGACGTGGTCTGCGAGGGCAAGCGCATTGGCGTGTCCGCCGGAGACCCCAAGGGCGACGTGGGCGTTGGCCAGCAGCTCCAGATCATTCGTCCCGTCACCAATGGCGATGATGCGCTCCGGTTCCTTGCCGACGTAGTCAAGGTACGCCTGCACGCCGTCCCATTTTGAGATCGCCTCGGGCTGAATGTGCAGCGACCATGCCTGGTACAGGTGGTCCTCGTACATGTGGGAATCCGCCGGCACATCGGCAAGCGCGGCGACCGCCGGTTCAATCTGGTCCCTACTCATCCCGATCATCGAAAAGCTGAGGATCGGCCTGGCCCGGACCGTGGCGAACGGGTCCTCAACGACAAAGTCGGCGCCAAAGCTCTTGCGGTGCCGCTCACCGGTGGACACATCGCGATCGCCGCGGACCAGTCCATCCTCGGTGTAGACCACCGGTGAGATGCCGATGGTCGCCAACGACTCCACCACGGCAGCGGCCTCGGCCGGTTGAAACGGGCGGCTGTGGAAGCGAACGTCTGCGGGCAGGTCAACCCCGAGCGCGCCGTTCAACAGCACCGCTGGAAGCATGACGTCGTTGGCGAGCAATCCGTTGCGGGCCGAACGCTCTCGCCTGCCGGTGGCCACCAGCACATCAACCTCTCGGCGTTGCAGCTCGGCCAACGCGTCGAGCGTCGCGCCATGGCAGCGAAGTTCCGGCCCCCAGAACGAGCCGTCGAGATCGGTGATCACCATGGGTCCGGTCGGGCGTCGGCTCATAGCGGCAGGCTAGTGGCCTGACCACTGGGTGGCGGCGCCCGATCACTCAGTCCAGGATTTCCCCGTACTCCGGCCCCGGCCGCAGCCGAATCACAATCCCCATCACCGCGGCGGCAAACGCGCCGAAGAGCAACACCGCCGTGATCGAGGTCAACTCGACCGCCGGACCGGACAAGAGGTTGTTGATGGGGATCACACCACCGAATGACAGCATCCACAGCGCCATGATCCGACCGCGAATCTCGTCAGCCAAGTGCAGTTGCATAAAGGTGGTCAGCGCGGTGGGCATGGCGAAGTAGAACATCCCGAGCATGAAGACCGCCGGGTAAGCCCACCCGATCGAACGTAGGACGGCCAAGGTGGCCAGAGACACGGCGAACCCGGCGAGCGCAAGCCGCACGATGGTCTGCGAGTCGATCGAGCGAAGTACGGTGCTCACGCTGGCGGCCCCGACGACCGCGCCAAGGCCAAAGGCGCCGTACAGAATCCCATACGCGGTGCTTTTTGCATCGGTGCCGAGGCTGAGCTCGGCGATGACCGGCATGAGTCCGATGAACGGCAGGCACAGCAACGCGAAGGTCGCCATGACCAGCAGTGGCCGACGGATCTGTTCCGCTCGCGCCGCAATACGCAGACCGGATGTCAGCCGCTCCACCGCAGAGCCGACCGCGGCCCGCTGCGGCGGCAGCGCAACAAAGAAGAGCGCCGTGATGATCACCAGGTAACTTGCGCCGTTGATAGCGAACACCAGCCACACCTCGTAGCTGGTCGCCAACCATGCCCCGATGGCCGGGCCGATGACCCTGCTCGCGTTGATCTGGGTCGAGTTCAGCGAGATGGCCTGGGCAAGGTTCTCCCGTCCGACCAACGTGGGTAGCACCGCGGAAAACGCCGGGCCGAAGAACGCCTGTGCCAAACCGGTCAGGAACACAACGCCAAGCAGGGTCAGCTGTTCAATGTCGCCGTCGAAAACCATGGCCGCGAGGATCAGCGCCCAGATCGCCTGCCACAGCTGGGTGCCGATGAGCAGCTTCCGCCGATCGATGCTGTCTGCGACCGTGCCCCCGACAATGGCGAGCAGGAGCATCGGGACGAACTGGGCGAAGATGACCCTGGTGGTGAACGTCGGGCTCTCGGTCAGTTCCCAGGCGAAGATGCCCAGCACGACCTGCTGCATCCAGCGGCCGACGTTGGACACGAACGACGCCGTCAAGATCATGACGAACTGTCGATTGCGTAGAACCCGGCCTACCCCGACGGGCTCTTGAACCGCTGCATCGTTCATATCTTGCTGACTCACCGACAATCCTCGCCAACGGCTTTGGTCAGTTGCAGCATGTGACGGGTATTGTGGCGGTGCGTGGAGGCAAACTCAAACATTGCGGGTCCCAGGCCGAGCGAAACGTCTCGTCCACCGAGCTGGTTTACGGGAGCCATTGCCAATCGGCCGGAGTTTCACGCGGTTGAAGTGGACGGCTGCCGGATCAACTACCTGTGTTGGGGAGATCCGAGCCTCCCGGCGCTGATCCTCCTCCACGGTGGTGCTGCCCACGCTCACTGGTGGTCATTCATCGCGCCGCAATTCACCGCCACCAGGTCGATGGAGTACTTCGTGGTCGCCCCCGACCTTTCGGGCCACGGCGACAGCGGCCGGCGCGACAGCTACACGATGGAACAGTGGGCCGATGAGGTGATGGCGGTGGCCCGCCACGCCGGTGCCCAGGAACGACCGATTGTCATCGGCCACTCGATGGGAGGCCACGTCGCCATTGCCGCCGCAGCCCGTCACGGCGACAGCCTCGGTGGCGCGATGATTCTGGACACCCCGGTCCAGCGGCCAGACCCCGAGTCCGAGGAGGGCGAAAAAGGGCGGATGTTCCGCCACCCGAAGACCTACCCGGATCTCGACACCGCGCTCGACCACATCCACCTGCAACCGCCGCAGCCGACGCCCAACGACTACATCGTCAACCACATCGCTCGGCATTCGCTCAAAGAGGTGGAGGGTGGTTGGACTTGGAAGTTCGATCCGGCGGTGTTCAGCCGAGAGCGCTACACGGTGAACAACTACCTGGAGAAGACCCGCTGTCGGCTCGCCCTGATGCACGGCCAGCTGAGCGACCTGGTCACCCCGGAGGTCCAGTCATACATGGAGGAACTCACCGGCCGGAACGCTCCGATGGTGGAGATCCCCCAGGCATACCATCACATCCCGCTCGATCAGCCGCTGGCATTGATCGCCGCCATTCGGGCCATCCTGGCCGACTGGCAACATTCGATCGACAAGAAGAAGCTGCGGGAACTTTCGAACTAGACAATTCGCCGTCGAGCGGCCCAGTTCTGCAGCTCGTTACGGCTGGAGAACTGCAGCTTGCGCAACACCGCGGAAGCGTGAGTCTCGACCGTCTTGACCGAGATGGAGAGCCTTCTTGCGATCTCCTTGTACGCGTACCCTCTGGCCAGGAGCCGCATCACTTCCTTCTCTCGCGGGGAGAGTTGATCAAGTTCGGGGTCGGCGGGCTCCACGACAGATGCGGAGAACGCATCGATCACAAAGCCGGCGAGGCGGGGCGAAAACACCGCGTCTCCTTCGGCCACCCGCAGTATCGATGAGACAAGCTCACCACCCTTGATGGACTTGGTCACGTAGCCCCGGGCCCCGGCCCTGATGGTGGCGATCACGTCTTCGGGAGCGTCTGACACCGACAGCGCCAAAAACTTGGTGGACATCCCGCGGGCGGTGACCGCCGCAATTACGTCGGCGCCGGTGCCGGACGGGAGGTGCACGTCGAGGAGCACAACGTCGGGGGTGGTGTCGACGATGACGTCCACCGCGGCCGCAACGTCGATGGCTTCACCGACCACCCGGACCTTGTCGCCAAGCTCTGCCCGAACGCCGGAGCGTACGAGTTCATGGTCATCGACCAGGACGACGGTTGGTTGATAGCTCATGCCAACTCCGAGGGTGTTGGTGGGGGAAACTCAGTTTGGGGCGTTCTGGCGATCGAGATCTCTATTTCTGTTCCCTCTCCAACGTCGGAACTGACGATCGCGGTACCGCCCGCTCGCTCCATTCTGCCAAGGATCGACTCCTTCAAGCCGCGACGATCACCGTTGATCTGCTCTCGCACAAATCCGCACCCCGCATCTCGAATGAAGAACTCGACCATGGTGTCGGAGACCTCGGCGTAGACGTCCACCTGTTCGGCCCCGGAGTGCTTGGCAGCGTTCACCGTCGCTTCCCTGGTTGCGTCGAGCGCGGCGGAGATGGTCTCGTCCACCAGACAGTCGCCCGCGGTGACCACTTCGACCGGAACGCCGTGGAGCTCCTCAACGTCGGTCGCCAACTGATCCAACCGACCGCGGATGGACTCACCGACTCGGGAGGCTCGGTCAGGGTCGAGCCAGTTGCGCAGCTCCCGCTCCTGACGCCGGGCCAACGTCAGCATGGTTTGTGGGTCATCGGCGTTGCGCTGGATGAGCGACAGGGTCTGCAGGACCGAGTCGTGAAGGTGAGCTGCCACCTCTGCCCGTTCGTCCGAGCGGACCCTGGCCTGCTGCTCGGAATCACGTTCCCGGACAAGGCGCAACCACCACGGTGCGGAGACGGCCAACACGATGAAGAACGATCCGGCGAGTAGCAGCACGCCGTCAAAGCCAAACCCGGCCCACAGAGGGGTGATGAGTGCGAAGAACACCACTGCGGCGACAACCACGAAGAGGAAACCGAAGAACCGGACCGCCCCCGACGTACCTTTCGGCACCCGCTGCACGGCGTCGGTGGGGCACGACCTCAGAATGAGCCACGACGTGAGATACAGCACCCCACCCCAACCACCGGTGGCGAGCAGCGCAATGAATGCCACCCGCACCCAGACGGCACCAAGGCCGAGTTCCCGGGCATAAGCGGCCGCAACACCGCCGACGAGGCGATCATCTGCGGCCAAAACCGGACTCTGCCAGTAGCGGTGACCGTTGTGTGTATGGGCTGTTTGCATCTCAATCATGGGAATCCTTGTCCGAATTGTCCCACGACGACGGGGCCCGAGCCACCGGGGTTCCCCCTGACAAAACCCTGACCGAGTCAGGGAGGAATCCTGGCTCTCTCCTATTGCCGCGCCCGAAGGCAACGTCGACAATTGAGTCATGACCGACTGGTCCCCAACCTCTCCCCTTGAGTCTCGCCAGCCGC
>CAZSTV010000075.1:13962-15714 GCA_964609665.1 uncultured Acidimicrobiaceae bacterium | reverse complement strand
GGTACACGCACGTTCGGTCGGCGGCGTCGCAGCGGGAATCGCCGCAAACCTCTCCATCGATCCACTATTCGTGCGGGCCGTGTTCGCTGTCTTTGCCCTGGCGGGCGGCGCCGGATTCCTCCTATACCTCGGGCTCTGGGTGTTGATCCCTGAGGGTCGGCCCACCACCACCAGGGCCGAGGTTGCCGAAGAGGCACACAGCTCAAAACGGGTTAGAGGGTTGGCGGTCGGTCTGATCGTTGCGGCGATCCTGGTCGGCCTCTTCACCGCCTTCGATGGATTCGACGTTGTTCTGTTCTTCCTGTTGGCGACGTTGTTCACCGGCCTCGTTCTGCTCAACCGGCGACCGGAGAACTTCGAATCGCTGTCGAACGCTGCGCCGGCCACAACGTCGACAAGTGAACCGCCAACACCGGTGCCGCCACCAGTCGCTCCACCGCCGCCGCCGACGCCGTTTGCCCCACCGACCGGATCGCCCTCTGTTGAGGCCCCTAGCGATGAGACCGCTGTGTTCCCGGACATCACCGACGTCTTCGACGAGCCGTTGCCGACGTCGAACGAACCAGAAGAACCGACGACCGACATGGTCGACCTGACAACCGAGCTGTCCGACCCGACAACAGGACTCGTCGACCCGACAACCGAGCTGTCCGACCCGACGACCGAACTTGTCGAACCGACCACGGAACTACCCCAGCCCACGAGCGAACTCGCCGAACCTGTGGCCATTGATGAGCCCGTGGCCGCCGATGAGCCAGTAGCTGTTGATGAGCCTGTGGCCGTTGATGAGTCGGCGGCTGAGCTCAGCATCGCAACCCCGCCGCTGGTCACGCCGCCACCGCCCCACCCCGCCCCCGCTCGAGCCCACTGGGCGGTGACGAAAACGGCGCAGGAGACGTCGCTGACACCGGACGAACCATCAGAACCGTCACTCCCACTTGCGTCGATAACCCTGGCAGCGGTCCTCGCAGTCGTCGGCGTTGCGCTGGTCCTCAACACCCTGGCCGACCTCTTCGTTGGAGCGGTGACCGTGTCCGGCATCTCGATGGCCATCATCGGCCTGGCGGTCACGGTCACCTCCTATCGCGGCAGCACGTTCCCGCTGGTCCCCATCGCCCTCGGCTCCATGGTGGCGCTCACCGCAGCCCCCACCATCGACCACGGCCTGACCGACGGCTTCGGGTCCAAGGACCTGGCGGTGGAGTCGGTGGCAGACCTCGACTCCCGCTACGCGCTAGGGGTTGGCCAGCTCAAACTCGACCTGCGACGGCTTGAGCTGACCGAGGACACCACGGTCGACGTGAGGGTCGGCACCGGGGGTCTTACCGTCTGGCTGCCACCAGACGTCGCCGTGGAAGTACATGGCAAGTCCACCGTCGGGTACGTGGAAGCTCTGGGAAGAGGTCGTGGTGGGATCAACCCGACACTCAACGTGCTGCCTCCGGTCGGAACCGATCAGAGCGCACCCCGACTGATTATCAATGCCGACATCACCGTCGGTGGAGCGGAGATCTACCGTGGCTGAAAAAGGCAAACGATCAAGGCCGAGACGTGCTCCGATGGTTTTCGGGCTGGTCCTTATCGGCGTTGGCGCCACCGCAGCGATGGCGGCCCAGACCGGACTCTCGCTCTCTCAGTCCGCTTCCATCTGGTTGCTGGCATGCGCGGCGGTGCTGCTTGGCTTCTTGATCGACCAGGCTCGGACCAGAGCACGCGTCTAGTCGCGACCCAGTACTGTCGCCGACCCTGTAC
>CAZSTV010000075.1:3103-13862 GCA_964609665.1 uncultured Acidimicrobiaceae bacterium | reverse complement strand
GCTCGGACCAGAGCACGCGTCTAGTCGCGACCCAGTACTGTCGCCGACCCTGTACTGTCGCCCGACCCTCTGCGGGGGTGCCGCAGTTGTCATACTGGGTTGGTGACCACCGACCCCGCAGCCATCGACCACGCACGGCGCTACCCCACGGTCTGTCCCCATCAGATAGACCGCACGCCCATGCGTATGAAGTGGCAGGAACTGACCATGTTGCATTGGCGGTACCCGGCTGAGGAGGTTCAGGCCCTACTCCCGGACGACCTCATCGTCGAGACCTTTGACGGGTCGGCCTGGGTCGGTCTGGTGCCGTTCCAGATGCGGGTGGACGTACCGTTCTTCCCCGCGCTGCCACGGTTGCTGCACTTCCCGGAGACCAACGTGCGCACCTACGTTCAGGGGAAGTCGGGCGAGCCGGGCGTGTACTTCTTTTCACTTGAGGCCTCCGCCCTCATCCCGGTCATCACCGCACGGACCACCTATCAGGTGCCGTACTTCTGGGCTGACATGTCGATCGATCGACGGGGTGATCTCATCCGCTATGAGTCCACTCGCTACTGGCCAAAGCCTCGCGGCGCCCGCTCGCTTGTCGAGGTGGAAATCGGCGACCCGTTCGGTCCGGATGAGGCGCAAGACCTGGACCGGTTCCTCACCGCGCGCTGGGCGCTGTACGGCGACCTCGGCCCGTGGATCACCTACGCCACCATGTTCCACGAGCCATGGCCGCTGTACCACGCCAATGTGATCACCTGGGATGACCAGTTGGTTGCGGCCTCGGGCCTCAGCCAACCGACCGGCGAGCCGCTGGTCCACTACTCCCCCGAGGTCAACGTACGATGCGGGTGGCCCAGCCGGGGCTGATCGTTGCAACCGAGGGGGGCGTGACACGGCAATGACAGGAGCGGTGGTGGGCCAGACCCTCCTGGTGGTGGCCTGCTGTCTGGCGGGCGGGTCGGCGATCGCCGCGCTCGTAGGCGCCGGACGCCTAGGGTCGACCGACACCTACCTGCTGCGTGGCGCCGCCGGTGCATTGTGGGCCGCGGTCGCCGTGCTCGCCGCGGCAATTCTCCGGTTGGATACGAGCTTCGCCTACGTCGCCGATCAGACCAGACCGGACGTGTCGCTGCCCATCCGCTTCAGCGCGCTGTGGTCGGGGGCCGAAGGTTCACTGCTGCTCTTTGGGGCGATCGTGGTGTCTGCCACCCTTGTCGCCCATCGTCACGGGCCGAGGTGGCAGCGGTGTGGCATCGGCACCGTGGCCCTCGGGTTCGGCCTTGCGAGCCGCTACGGCGCCGACCCATTCGAACAGTTGGATCTACCGCCGCTCGCAGGCGTTGGCATGGCGCCGATCCTCGAGCACTACGCCATGGTCATCCACCCGCCGATGCTGTACGTCGGCATGTGCCTGTCGCTGACACCGGCGCTTATTCGCAATCGACAGCGGGCCCACCTGTGGGGGCTCGCCTCGCTGGCCATCCTGACCGTTTCCCTCGGCTTCGGTTCTGCGTGGGCGTACGTGGAACTGGGGTGGGGTGGCTGGTGGGCATGGGACCCGATCGAGAACGTGGCCCTGATCGTCTGGATCCTGCTGGTCGCAGCGCTGCACTGGCGGCCTCTGGACACGGCCGAACTGCGAGGTTCGGGCGTGGTGAGCGTCAGCATTCTGTGGGCGCTCTGCTGGCCTGCGGTGCTCGGCGGCGCCGCGTTGACCAGGACGTCGCTGCGGACAAGCGTGCACGCGTTCTCCGACGCTGAAGGGCTTGCGGTCTGGCTATGGCCGATGGCCATCATTGCGGCCGTCGGTGCGATGGCCCGGGTGTGGGAGGATCGGCCGAAAAGACCGGGACCGCTCCTATTGCGGCTGCCGCAGTCCACGCTGTTGGTTGCCGCCGTCATCATCGCGGCGGGCACCTACCGCCCCTTCATCGGTGGTGACGGCACCGCCGGATGGTTCTACAGCCGGACCCTGTTCCCCGTTGCGATCATCGGCCTTGTCCTGATCGGCGCGCTGCCGCTGTGGCACTCCGAGCGATCTGACGATGGCGGGACATCGGGGCCGCTCGGCGGTTTCCCGGTGAGAGCGTCGCTGCGGTTCGGGATGCCGGGGGCCGCTGCGATGCTGGCCGTAATTGTCGTCGCCGGGTGGCGGCAGTGGTGGCAACTGATGTTGGCCGCCACTCTCGGGTGGGCCGGCGCACTTGTCGTTTCCAGCGGCCGAGCCAACATGGCTCGGTTGGCCGGACACCTCGGCATCTTGTTTCTGTTGTTTGGCGCGCTGGCGGGGACCGCGTCCACCGAGACCACGGTTCGGCTGCAGCCCGGCGAAGCGGTCCAGGTGGCCGGACATACCGTCGAGCTGGTGTCGACCGAGGTCATCAGCGACGACCCGCTGCAGGCCCAGGCCACCATTCGGGTGGACGGTGCGTACGAGCTGACGCCGTCGGTCTCGGTCTTTCCAGAGCGAAACCTGCGACTGCCGGAAGTGTCGACTCGGACCAGGCCATGGCTGGACAGCCAAGCCGTGCTCCGAGACGTCGATGCCGAAGCGGGCACGCTGGCAACCATGCTCTTCCGGCCGTGGAATCAGCTGGTGTGGTGGGGCGTCGCCCTCATCGCGCTGGCCGCCGTGTGCGCTGCACTTCCAGGACGCCACCGTCCCACCGATCCTGACAGCGTCGACCCAGATCATGTCGAAAACGAGCGAACCCGCCCACATCCCCAAAGGGACGGGGCGGGTTCGTAGCACGACGTTCCAGGTACTTCGACAGCACCTGGCGTGATCACACCGTCCTATGGGAGGAGGACCGCGTCGATGACGTGGATGACACCATTGCTGGCCTTGATGTCGGCGGTGACAACGTTGGCCTCATCAATCTTGACGCCGTCGGACAGGTCGACGGTGATCTCGGCACCGTTCACGGTGGCGGCGGTCATGCCGTCGGCAAGATCGGTGCTGAGCACCTCACCGGCGACGACGTGGTAGGTCAGGATGGACGTGAGGGTGTCGGTGTCGGCAAGGAGTTCATCGGCGGTGAGGCCGAGGGCGGTCAGTGCGTTGCCGAACGCCTCGTCGGTCGGGGCAAAGACGGTCAGCGGTCCATCGCCCGACAGGGTGTCAACAAGACCGGCAGCCTCAGCGGCGGCGAGCAGCGTGGTGAATGAACCGGCTTCGGAAGCAACGTCGACAATCGTGCCGACCTCTTCCATGGCCTCATCTTCCATAGCGTCGTCTTCCATAGCGTCGTCCTCCATGGCGTCATCTTCCATGGCCTCATCTTCCATGGCCTCGTCTTCCATGGCGTCGTCTTCCATCGCCTCCTCTTCGGGGGCGACTTCGTCGGTGACGGCCTCGGCGGCGTCGTCGGCCACGGCGACAGCGTCGTCCACGGTTGCATCGTCGCCACAGGCTGCGGCGGACAGTGAAAGGGCGACTAGGAGCGCGCCAAACTTGGCTTTCTTGTTCATGATTTTTGTTCTCCGTCGAGTAGAGGGGGGTGTGACGGGGTTGTTCGGGAGGGCCCGAATCAGTGTTTCAAAGTGTCTCTACGAATGGCATCGCTGTTCTGGATGCAGAGCATGAGTGACGTTGGTCTCGCTCTGATCGGGAACGCCATCGTTTCGGCTTGTTCCCACGTCGGATATATGGCGACAGGTGCAGTTTCAACCTGCAACCGCAGCTGCGAGCGGCTATTTCCGGTCCCGCTTTGCCCGCAACAGCTCCTCCATCGATGACGGCGCTGCCACTGGCTTGTCGGGGTCTGGAGGCGGCGCTGGCGGCGTACTTGGTGCCGGGGGCCCACTCGATGCCGGCGGCGTTTTCGATACCGGCGGTCCACTGGATGCTGGCGGCCCACTCGATGTCGGCGGCGCAGATGCTGGGTCGCCACCCGATTCGCCACCATCGACAGCGGCCCGCTTGGCCCTGCGTCCCAAGCGTGGCGTAGCGGACCGGAGGCGGCCGGTGGAGACCGCTGGAGCCGTTCCAGCAATCCACAGCCGTGAGAAGACCAGCGAGGCCAGCCACGCGACGATGGCAATGGCCAGCATCCAAGCGGCCAGCGCGACGTTCCTGGTCGAACCCTGGAGTGACTCACCGTCAAAGGCCTGCTGGGCCGAGATGTTGGCTCGGCCCCCTGTCGCGTCGGCGACGGACGCCAGCAGCGCTTCGTTCGGTTGCCCCGGCAGGTACTCCGCTGCGTAGGACAGCGTCGCCAGGTCAGAGCCGATCGCCGTTGTCCCCGACGACGTCACGAACGACGCGCCAACGGCGTAACTCCCGGCTGGCCCGACGGTGGTGGTACCCACATAGACGTTGTCCGAGGTTGGGGTCAGCTCAACCGCCCGCTGGGTGCCGTCAGGATCGGTCACGTTGACCGTCACCGAACCGGGGGCGTCCACTATCCCGACAGTACTGTCCGACTCATCCGACCCACCGGCTTCACCGTCGGCGACCTCATCGCCGTCGGGTACTTCGACGCGCACTTCCAGCCGGTCGCCGTCGATGGTGGCGCGGACGGAACCACCGGCGCTCAGCGGGAAGCTGTCGCGGATCAGCCGGGACCAGAATGCCACGTAGCCGTCCCAGTCCGGCCAGGCTTGAGTCCACCGAAGCTCGGCGTCAGAGGTCCACGACGATGCTCGCCCAAGTCCCACCTGCCACGTCGCCAGCAACGGGTCCTGTTCCTCGCCGATGACCATCAGCGTCCGAGCGGACGGCTTGGCCGTTGTGGCGACAAATCCGAAGAGCGGCGGTGTTTCGGTCAGCGCATCGGTGACCGCCGATGATGCGGTGACCGTTGGGAAGAACTCTCCCTCGTTGATGAAGCTGCGGGAGGCAATGACCGACTCCTGAACCAGGATCTCGGGGATCCTGGCCAGGTCTCTACCCGGATAGAACCGTCCGCCACCCGCCTCGGCGATACTGCGAAGCTCCGCTGCTGACCCCTCGCCGGTGCCGACCACCGAGATGGTGATGCCCTCCTCGAACAGATCCGCAGCGTCCTCACGAAGCGCCGTGATGTTGCCCATGGCGGTGAAACCATCGGTGAACAAGATGATGTGTTTGAGACCCGCATCGGACGAGCGAAGCTGCCGGGCGGCATCGATGAGGGTTGCCTGCAGGTCGGTGTTGCCCGCCGGGGTGACCTTGGCCAGCCCGGCCTCGATGATGTCGTCGGCGGGGACCTGCTGCAGGTCGAGCAGCCACTGGGTGTTGGTGTCGATACCGAGGATCCCCACCTCGTCGGTGGCCTCAAGCGCATCGATGGCCCTGGCGGCACCCGCCCTGGCAATGTCGGTCTTTGTGACGCCGCCCTCCAAACGGTCGGTGGGGTTTCCGTCCTCCGCGCAGTGGCAGTTGCCCATCGATTCGCTGGTGTCTATGGCAAAAACCTGGGCGACGGTCCGGCGACGCTGCGGGTCCAGAATGTCGCTGACCACGGGCAGCACGGACTCCAGCGTCGAGTCCTTGTATGAACCCATGCCGTAGCTCTGCGGTCCACCGATGGTGACAAGCCCTCGCCCGAGGTCTCTGGTCATGGCCGCCAGGTCCAACATCTGTTGCTCGGTCAGATCATCTGCGGTCACGTCGACCAGCACCACCGACTGGTAGCCGGCAAGCTGCCCAAGGTCTGGCACCTGCCCGGGCACGGTCTCCTCAACGATGATCGAGCTGGACTCCAGCGCCGCGACCAAGGCGTTGGCCGCGTCGGTTGCGCCGGACACCACCAGGACCCGGGCCGGGCCTTCCACCTGTACCGCGGTTCGGCCGACGTCGTTGCGGGTTTGATCATCGAGCGCCACCGACACCGAGACGTCGTAGGAGACGAGGCCGCCGAACGGCGGCGTATCCCGTAGCGACACGGCGGTGGTGCCCTCGTTCAGCTGGACCTCGGTGGTGCCGACCACCTCACCGTTGCGCCGCAGCGTTACCAGGCCGGGTTGCGCCACCGTGGAGGACAGCGTCGCCTCGATGACCACCGATTCGCCTTCGTCGACCGACGACGGCGAGCGAACCGCGGCGACCGATGCGTCAGCCCCACCGCCGGAGTCCAGCAACACATAGTCGACCGCAACCCCACGCTCTGCCAGCTGGGCCGCCTCGGCCAGGGTGTCGCCCGAGGTCGCACGGCCGTCGGACAAAACTACGACCCGACGCTTCGAATCATCGGGCAGCATCGCTCCCGCCAACCGCAAGCCGGACGCAAGGTCGGTCCTGTCACCGTCGACCTCGACAAACGATCCGGAGTTTGGGCGGTCCCGGTCACGCATGAGTTGCTCGACTCGGGAGCCGTCGCCGCTGGCCACAACGGCGGACCGAACGCTGTCGTTCTCGTCGATCCTGGCATTCAGCGCGTCCTCGACAAAGCGATCTGCGGTGGTGGCGCCAACCGCGCCGACCGAGTCCGAGCGGTCGACGAGAAACACCGTTGCCACCTCGTTGGCCGGAAGCGGAATGCTCAGGCCGAGCAGCGAAGCGACCAGTCCGACGAGCGCCGCGGTGCGGAGCCCGTTTGCGGTCCGCCGCTGCCACCGGGGAACACCGGCTTTCGGCAACCAGACCCACCACTCGACGGCGATGACCGTCGCCAACGCCAGCAGCAGCAGCCAACGCCAGCTCTGTTCCGCGGCCGGAGGTTCCTCGTTCGGGCGCAACGTCCTCGGTTCGCTCGGGGCCACGAGAAGTGGTGACAGCTCGGACTCTGACACTGGGAGCGACACCGCAACCGTGGCCGACCGGCCGTCCTCGGGAGTGACGGTCCAGAACCCCGGGCGGTCGAGTGTGGTTGATCCAAGGCCTGCGGCCAGGAACAGCTCGTTGCCACGTGGATTGGTGACCACGGCGTTTCGGCCGGCGGGCGGCGACAGGTCCTGACCGACCCGCAGGGACGCGGGGACGACGCCGGAGCCGGCCAACTCCTGGATGATGCGATCACCGAGGACTGGGAAGCCCACGTCCAACGGGAGCGATGAGTTGCCAAGCTCGAACCCGAAGTAGATGAATGGCAAACCGCCCCGCTGGCCCCGCACGATCAGCGGTGCCCCTTCGGCCGCCACCAGGGTCTCCGCTGTCGGTGCGGTCAGCGCCTGGGCTTCCACCACCCGGAGCCGGGACAGGTCGAGGCCGGCCAGCAATCGGTCGCTGGTGCGTATGAGGGTTGGCACCGGCTGTACAACCGTGGCGGCCGCCCCGGAGCCGGGCTCAACGCCGGGTACGCCGGCCGACGGCGCTATGGCCCAGAACGGACGGGCAATGTCTGTTGGCACGTCCTGTCCAACGAAGATCGATACGTCGGGGACAACTTCGGTCGGGTCGACGACGGCCACGCCCGGCAGCGATTCCACCAGTGCCTCGATGAACGGGTCACCGGCGCCCTCGACCGACACCGAGACATCCCGTTTCTGGCGGGCCAGGGCGTAGGCGGTGTCGTCGATGGCCAGCAGATCTTCGCCGCCCAACCGGGCGATGACCTGGTCACCTGCGGGAAGTTGGAACTGCACGGTCACCGGGTTGCCGGGGGCGACCGTGACCTCTTCGACCTGGCTTGTGGCGCCATCAACGTCAAAGCGGAGCGGCACCGTTGCCTGCGGACCGCCGGTGGCGACCACGGTGGCGGTGACCTGCAGCCCGTCTTCGTTCGGCACCGCGGTAAGGGCGGTGATTGCTCGGTTGACGTCGGACTCTCCCACCGGTCGATGGGTGACGCCGGGCGGCAGCGACCGCAGCGAGTCATCGTTGTGTTGACCATCGGAGATCAAGACAATGCCGATGGTCTGCTCCGCCGTTTCCAAACCGTCGGCCAGGGCCATGGCACCGTCAAGATCCACCGGACCGTCGCTCAGCTCCACCGCAGCAACAGCAGCGGCGAACGTCTCAAAGTCCGCGGTCGAGGTGACCGCAACCCGCGGCGTCGGGCCGCCGATCACCAGCGATGCTGTCCCGTCGGCGGGAAGCTCGTCCCACAGACCAAGGGCCATGTCCTTGGCGTCGCTGAGACGATCTGGCGAACCGTCCAGGGCGCCCATCGACGCCGAAGTGTCGAGCACCACCACGGTGTGGCTGGCCAAACCAACCTCGGACCGTACGACCGGGTTGGCGAGGGCCAACGCGGCAAGGATGACGGCCAGGATCTGCAACAACAGGCTGAGGGTGGGAGTCAGCTTTTGCCATGGTGATGCCGCAGTGGCGCCAACGGTCTCGCTCTCCCACAGCATGTCGGAGCTGACAACGGTGTCCGCCCGACGAGGTTTCAGCAGATGTAACGCAATGACACCGATGAGCGCGGTAAGCAGCCAGAGCCCGGCCGGGTTTGCCAACGTCATGACGCCACTCCGCCTGACCGCAGCGACCCGAGGAGCGTTTGACGAAGATCCGCGTCGGCAGCGACCAACACATAGCCCGCGTTCAGTCCGGCGACCCGGGTGGCGATGCGGTCCAGCCACGCGTCACGCCGCTCGCCGTAGCGCTCAATGGCGGACTCGGTCAGCGACATCGGCATGCGGCGCCCAGTCTCAATGTCGACCAGATCAACGTCTCCGGCGACCTGCGGGTCAAGCTCGGATGTGCCGAGCACCTGGACCACCGCAAGGTCCGCGCCTCGGCCCGGCAGGCGGGTGAGCGCTGTCTCCCAGCCGTCGTCGAGCAGGTCGGAGAACAGCACCGTCAGGCCACTTGGCCCGGACCGGCTCAGCAGCTCGGCAGCGGAGCGGACCAGCGATCCAGCGCCCTCGGCGGTCAGTCCGGCCAGATGGTCCGACAGTTGCGGCCAGGCGGCGCGGGAGGAGAAACGGGTTTGTGTTGCGCGGCCCCTGCCAGACCCAGGCGCAGACGCCGACGCCGTCCCAGATGCTGCGCCGTCGCGGCTCTCGGTCAGGGTGTGGACCGTCACCACATCACGTCTGGTCAGCGCCACAAAGCCGATGGCGGCGGCAATCTCAACCGCCCGCTGCAACTTGTTGTCCAGCGCCATCGACGCCGACGTGTCGATCACCAGCCTGACCACAAGGTCGTCCTCGGCCTCGTAGAGCCGGATCAACATCTGATCGAGACGGGCCAGCGTTTGATAGTCGATACGACGAAAGTCGTCGCCCTGCTGGTACTCCCGGAAGTCCGCAAAGTCGAGCGAGCTACCGTAACGCTTAGAGCGGTGCTCGCCCGAGATCATTCCCGCCAACCTGCGACGGGTCCGCAGCTGCATCCGTTCGAGCGCGCCGAGGAGCTCCGGGTCCAGGATAGGCGGACGCTCCGAAGTCATCCGGGCGACCCTCTACGGGGCTCCTCGAAGACCGACATCCGGTTCGGGGATGGCGGCCAGCAGATCGTCGATCATGGCCCCCGGGCCAACGTCGTCGGCAACCGCTTCGTAGCCGAGCACCAGACGGTGGGCCAGAGCGCTTCTGGCCAGGCTCCTCACGTCGGCGCATGACGCGGTGGACCTGGCATCCAAGAGCGCGATGGCCTTCGCCCCGAGGATCAGCGCCTGGGCGCCACGAGGCGACGCTCCAGTCCGCACGTAGTCCTTGACCGTTTGCGGAGCGCCTGCGCCATCGGGGTGGGTGCCGACCACAAGGTCAACCGCGTGACGGACCACGTGATCTGCGGCCGGGACATCTCGGGTCAGCTGAATCATCGCCCGCAGCGTCTCCGCGTCGGTGACCGGGTTGATGGTCGGGGCCGACGCCGCGGTGGTCCTGGCGATGATCTCGTGGAGTTCATCACCGGAGGGGAACCCGACATTGGCCTTCAGCATGAACCGGTCGAGTTGCGCCTCGGGCAGCGGGTACGTGCCCTCCTGCTCGATGGGGTTCTGCGTTGCCATCACCAGGAACGGGCGAGGCAGCGGACGGGTGGCGCCCGCCACCGTGACCGAGCGCTCCTGCATTGCTTCCAGCAGCGCGGACTGGGTCTTCGGTGTGGCGCGGTTGATCTCATCTGCCAACACCAATCCGGCGAAGATCGGGCCTTCCCGAAACTCAAACCGTCGGTTGCCCTGCTCGTCGGTCTGCAGCACCTGCGTTCCGGTGACATCGGCCGGCATCAGGTCCGGGGTGAATTGGATGCGGCCAAACGTGATGGCCACCGAATCGGACAGCGCCTTGAGCAGCGCCGTCTTACCGAGGCCGGGCACACCTTCGAGTAGCACGTGCCCTTCGCACAGCAGCGAGATCAACACGGTGCGCACCACGTCGTCCTGGCCGACGATCAACCTGCCGACTTCGGCCTCAACTGCGGCGACAACCTCCGCATAGCGTTCCGGCGAAATTGCGCCGGGCGATCGGCCTGGCTGGCCACCCGGTTCTGATCCCGGCTGCATAACATCGCTCATCCGTCACTCGCTCCCGTGCTGCCTGCTAAATAGTCGAAGTACGATTCCACCGCTTCAGTCTCAGATGGCGCCAACGACATCGTGTCCAGCGCATCGACGGCCTGCGTCCCGTACTGGGTCACCACATCCCGCACCGCAACGGTGGCCTGCCCCTCACTGGTCAGACCGTTGCCCCGGTTGGGGTCCACCGCGGTGCCGCTGCCGGTGGCCTGAGCATCCGCGTTCAACACATCGGACTCGCCGCCGTCGGGAACGACGACGGTTGCATCGGCGTGGTCCGGCGAGACCTCGTCCTTCGAGCTTGTCCCGTCAGGGTTCGTACCGCTGCCGACCCCCGACGGGTTGTCGCCGGTGGCCTGCATCCCGCCCCCGCCACCGGAACCCTGGCCCTGACCCTGTCCGGCGCCCTGGCCCTGACCCTGACCTTGGCCCTGACC
>CAZSTV010000075.1:0-3003 GCA_964609665.1 uncultured Acidimicrobiaceae bacterium | reverse complement strand
CCCTGACCCTGGCCTTGGCCTTGGCCTTGTCCCTGTGCAGCGGCTTGCTGGTTCGCCAGTTGGTCGGCCAGTGCCTCCAGGTCGGCCGCGGTCAGCTCGGTGGCGATACCGGCCTCCGCTGATGCTGCGGCCGCCTCGCTCGATGCCGCAGCGTTGGACAGCGCCGCCCCGAGCGCACCAACATTCCCCGCGGCAGCGGCGTCAGCCGCGGCTTCGAGCGCTTCGGCGGTTGCCGGATCACCGGCCTCCTGCGTCTCGGCCAGCTCCGCCAAACGCTCGGCGAGCTCGGCCAACTGTTCCTCGTCCAGGTCTGCGGCCCCGGCCGACAGGTTGGCAAACTGCTCCGACGGCGTCGCTCCGGCGGCCAGTGGCGCCGCCTCAAGGGTTCGGGAAAGACCAAGTGACGCGGCCCGCTCCGCCAGAGACTCAGCGTCGATCGAGGACTCAAGGTCGGCCGCCGCCTCTTCCAATTTCTCGATGGCCTCTTCAAGATCACCGGTTCTGGCCAGGTCGTCGGCCAGCGCCTCCAGGTCCTCGGCAACATCGGCGGTGAGTGGATCTTCGGCAAGCTGTTCCGCCTGGGCCTCCACCGAATCGGCGACCTGCTCCACCACCTGCTGTTCCCGGGCCAACCGGTCCCGGTCATCATCGGCGGGGTTGCGGACCATGGCCAGCGCGACCGCAGCAACCAGCAGGAGCCCGGCGATGAAGAACGGCTTGCCGTTGAACGAGTAGCGGACCGCTTCGGACGCGTGACCGGGGGTGAGGGAGCGGACGGTGTTGTGGAGCCGGGCCGCGAACGGATTTGAAGGGCTGACCTCAAGTGCAGCGGTGACCACATCGTTGTGCTCTAGGCCGCGGTCTAGCGCCCGGGCCACCTTGAAGTCCGACACACGGAACACAAGGGCGTAGCCGACCAAACCAACAACGGTTGCCACCGTGACCGCAAGCGCCGCTGGCTCCGGCCAACGCCACGGCAGGGCCCAGCCAATGAGGACAAGGCCAACCGCGGCGGCCGCTACCACCGGCAACGTCAACTCTGTCGTGGCGATGAGCCAGGCGACACGCAACCGTCGTCGAGCAACGGCGAAGACCCGACCAAGACCGAGGTCGTCGGGGCTCATCGTTCCGTTTCGGCCGGCGTCCGCAACCGGTTGGTGGCAACGTAGAGCGACCAGTAGGTAGTCAAGACGCAGAACAACACGTACCACCGCCAGACCGCTGTGGTCTCGTCCGGCACTTCTCCGAAGCGGCCGTTGTTGAACGGCTCGGTCTCGATGGCGTTGATCAAGCTTCGAATGCCGGTCAACGGGTTGCTGCCGAACGTGACGTCACTGCTCGCTGTGACATCCGCCAGGCCGGCGAAGGGGTTGGCGGCCAGAATTTCCTTGGGCGGCGACGGCTGCTCGTTGAAGTCGTCCGAGGCGGCGGCCTGGGCGACGGCCACCGACCCCAGGACAACAAAGGTGCCGACGGCGATGGCGAGCACAAACCCGTAGCTCACCACGATGGCGGCCTGCACCTTCTTGAACAGCGACGAGATCATGATGCCGACCGAGCCGAGCATGATGGCGCTCAGCACGATCATGGCGAGCCCCTTGGCGATGTCGCCAAGACCGACGCCACCGATGAGGAACGCCACCGCCAAGATCGGAGCGGCCGAGATGACGAGCAGCACCGTGAACGCAATGGCGGCCAGGGACTTGCCGAGCACGATGGCGAACGGGCTAAGGCTGGTGATCTGCACCGGTATCAAGGTCTGCCGCGTGCGCTCCCCCGCCACAGCGCTTGCGGTAAAGGCCGGGACAAGGAAGAGGACCAGTCCAAGCATCCCGAACAGCGCCCATTCGAACAGGTCCTTGCCAATCCGAGCGGAGTCGGTCCCGACCGGGTCCAGCCCGCTGCTGCTTGCGGTGTAGGCGAAGTACACCAGGATGGCCAGGCCGCTCAGCAACAGCAGCCAGAGGGTGACGGCAACCGCGGCTCGCTTGGATGCCGCTCGCTCCGCCAGCTCCCGCCGGAGTACCGGATTCTTCGTGACGTCGGCGATGGTAATCACTGCACAATCCCCTCGGTGACCGACAGGAAGACGTCTTCCAGCCCCTGGCTCACGTCTCGGAACTCCACCACTTCTCGAGGATCCTCCAGCACGAGCTGTCGAAGGAGATCGGCCCGACTCATCCCATCCTCCACCGCAAACTCCTGCGAGGTGCCATCGTCGAAGACCGCCAGCATGCGCTGGCGAACCCGGGTCTGTTCCAAGATGTCCGTCGGGCTGCCGGATGCCAGCAACCGGCCCGCCTCCATGATCCCAACGTGGGTGCAGACCTCCTGCAGCTCGGTGAGAATGTGAGAGCTGACCAGCACGGTCTTGCCCATCGCGTTGAGGTTTTCGATGAGGCGTCGCAGCTCAATGCGAGCCCGAGGGTCAAGGCCCGATGCGGGCTCGTCGAGTATCAGCAGGGCCGGGTCGTGGACGAGCGCCCGGGCCAAACTGAGCCGCTGTTTCATACCGCGGCTCAGGCTGTTGACCGGAGCGGTCCGCTTCACCTCAAGTTCGACGAGCTCCAACAGGTTCTCGATCAACGCCGGCCACTGCTCACGGTCGATCCGATACGCGGCGGCGAAGAACTCGATGTACTCGGCAACGTTCATGCCCTCGTACACGCCGAGGCCGTCCGGCATGTAGCCGATCTTGCGGCGCACCTCGGCCGGTTCGGCGATGGGGTCATGCCCCTCGACCAGCAGCTGCCCGGCCGTCGGCAACAGCAGCGAGGCAATCATGGACATCAGCGTGGATTTGCCAGCACCGTTTGGACCGATGAGTCCGTATACCGAACCTCGGGGCACATAGAAATCAACTTCGTTGACGGCGTGCAACAAGCCGTATCGCTTGACCAGACGCCTGCCGACGATCGAGGCGTCCTCGGAAGGGAGGAGTGGTGTCGACACCGCCGAGGGTGGATCGATGAGCGTTGCCAACCCGGCCTCGGCGGAGAGGCC
>CAZSTV010000074.1:18592-21704 GCA_964609665.1 uncultured Acidimicrobiaceae bacterium | reverse complement strand
CGCACCCCCCGCAACCCCATCCGCCAACTCCAAAACAAAACCGTCAGACGTGCCTAAGACACCCGCCTCCTTCGCTCTCGCCATCACCGCTCTTGCGGTGAGCCTCTTGGCGATGCTCACCTTCTTGGCGAGCCCGGCTGCAGCGCAGGAACCCCCCATCCCAGAGCCGGTCATTCCGGAAATCCCCATCCCCACTCCCCCGGTGCCAACCCCGGGCGATGCTGTGGAGGACGACGGTCTCATCACCATCGATATCGGAGGCGACGGCGACTCGTCAGCGTCACAGTCGGTCATCTTGATCGTCGGGCTGGCGGTGCTCTCGCTGGCGCCATCCATCGTGCTGATGCTGTCCAGCTTCACCCGCATCATCATTGTCTTCTCGCTGACCAGAAACGCCCTCGGTCTCCAGGGCATACCACCAAACCAAGTCTTGGTCGGGCTGGCGCTGTTCCTCAGCCTGTTTGTGATGGCGCCAACCCTCAACCAGGTCAACGAGGAGGCGTTGCAGCCCTACCTTGACGGGACGATCACCCAAGAGGTCGCCGTCGAACGAGGGTCCGGTCCAATTCGAGAATTCATGCTGTTGCACACCAACTCTTCCGAGCTTGATGTGATGCTCGACGCCGGAGGCTCCGAACGGCCAGACACCCTCGACGACATCGGCCTGACCACGCTGATCCCCGCATTCATGCTCTCGGAGCTGAAGACCGCGTTCATCATCGGCTTTGTGATCTTCATCCCGTTCCTCATCATCGACATCGTCGTCGCGGCCGCGCTGATGGCCCTCGGCATGATGATGCTCCCGCCGGCATTCATCTCGCTGCCGTTCAAGCTCCTGCTTTTCATCATGGTTGGGGGTTGGTCCCTCGTGGTCGAAACGCTCCTTGCCACCTACCTCTGAGGCCTCGCCGTTATGCAAGAAGCGATCATCGTCGAAATGGTCACCGCCGCACTGTGGACCGCGTCCCAGATCTCGGCCCCCATCTTGCTGACCGCAGTCGCCGTCGGCGTTTTGATGGGCCTGCTGCAGTCGGTGACCCAAATCCAGGAGCAGACCCTAGGGTTCGTCCCGAAATTTGCTGCGGTCGGTGCGGCCATCGCCCTCACCGGCGGTTGGATGCTGCAGCGGATGACGGACTTCACCTTGGAGCTGATCCGGCGAATCCCCGAGCTGCTGTGAGGCCGGTGGGGCCAAACTCGCTGAAAATGGCGGGCCCACGGGCACCAGACCGGCGCCGCGACATGCACCTTTCTGATCCAAGCCCCGGTAGATAGGCTTGCCGGGCGAGCGCGGACGTATCCTCTACGACGAAATAGCCATGGGACTCCTCAACAGACTGTCAGCCGACAGACAACCAAAGTTGCCGGTGGAACAGCCTCGTCTGGATCGTCTTGACCCGTTCCTCGGCGACCTTGAGCTGCGTTCGGCGTACCGGGCATTGGTCGATGGAGACTGGAAGGCCCTGGAGGCATTCCTCGCCCGGTCACCGAAAGCGTGGATGTTTCGAGCGATCGTGACCAGCGAGGTGGTCGGACTCGAGCCGATCACGTTTGAGCGGTGGATGGACTTTCGAGATTCGCCTCGATCGCGGGTCTTCCTCGCCTCATCGATCCTTCAGGAAGCGTTCACCAAACGAGCCACCACAGGTCCTCCGCCTCACAGCAACAACCCCGAGGACGACTTTCTCGATGCCATGGAAGAGGCCGAGGAACTCCTCTACGAAGTGGTGCAGGATCGTCCAGCGATGGCCGACCCCTGGGTCGTGCTGCTGATCTCCGGTCGCGGCTTGGGAGTGGACCTTGAGGAAATCCGCAAGCGCTTCGAGAACGCCCACAGTCGTGAGCCGTTCCGAGCGGACGCCTCGCGGGAGTACCTGCAGAGCCTCTCAAAGAAGTGGGGCGGCTCCAACATTGCCACCTTCGACCTTGCCGAGTGGATCGAGGCCGAAGCGCCCCCAGCATCCCCCGCCAGGGAAGCCCTACCGATGGCCCACATCGAAATGGGTCTGCTGATGAACGGCAAGACTGACCTTGCCGGATACCTGACCGACCCCGCCGTCGCCGACGAGCTGGCCGAGGGGTTGCACGACTTTCTTGAAGCGATCCCTGACGACACCCCGACCGAAGTGCTCGGCGTACTCAACGCCTATGCGCTTGCGATCAGCGTGAGCGACCGGTGGACGGCCCGACTGGTCACCGAAACGTTCGCTCGCATCGACAACCGGCCGACCGAGTTTCCCTGGAACATCTACGCTGACGACATCAACGACGTCTTCAGCGAGATCCAGGCCGACCAGCTCCGGTTCGCCAGCAGGTTCTAAGCCGGACCGCACTTACAAGGGGATGTCCCGGTGACGACCATTGCTCTACTTGGCGACAAAGACCTGAGCTTCGTGACTCACCGGGCGGTCGTCGCCGCCACCGAGCTGTTTCCGGGTGACATCGAGGCGGCGTGGATTCCAACCGATGACCATGACTCGGTCGAGCAGTCTGCGGCTGCAGATGGTCTCTGGTAACTCAACCCGATCATCGGTGCGTTCCTCCGAGCGGCCCGAGACTCGACATAGGACCCAGACCACTACAACCAGCGAATTCAATACGATACAGCGATTGACCCCTAGCCAATCTTAGCTGTATCATATTCTCATGACTTCGCAGTGGGGATCCATGGAAGCATTCGAGGCGTTCCTCGACGACGGCGGCATCGTCGAGGCCGACGATGCCATGCCGGAGGAATACCGCAACGCCGTCTTCACGTTCATTGAGATGCACGCCAACAGCGAGCTGATGGGCGGACTCACCGAGCGGGACTGGATTCCAAAGACTCCCGGCCTGCGCCACAAGATGAGTGTGCTTGCCAAGACCCAGGACGAGATCGGCCACGGACACCTGCTCTACATGGTGGCGGCCGACATGGGGGTCAAGACCCGGACCGAGATGTTGGAAGACCTCTTCGCTGGCAAGTCTCGGTTTCACAACGTCTTCCACTACCAGGCCAAGACGTGGGGAGATCAGGTCGCTATTGCGTTCCTGGTGGACGCCGCGGCGTTGGCGAGCCAGCAGGCGGTGTTCAAGAACTGTTCGTACGGCCCGTACAAACGCATCCTCAAGC
>CAZSTV010000074.1:15154-18582 GCA_964609665.1 uncultured Acidimicrobiaceae bacterium | reverse complement strand
GTTCCAGGACTCGCTCGACCGTTGGTTCTGGCCCGCACTCCAACTCTTCGGGCCCGACTCGAAACCAAACGACGTGTTGCTGCGGTGGCACATCAAGTCCGAGCGGAACGAGGTGCTTCGCGACCGCTGGGTGCAGAAGTTCGTCCCACTCCTACACAGCTACGGCTTCAGCGTTCCCGCCCCTGACCTCCGCTATGACGAGGAGACCAAGCACTGGGATGTTGGCCCGATCGATTGGGAGCCACTCAAGAAGACCCTCGCCCAGGGCGGGCCGGACTCTGCCAGGCGGATCGGCGAAGCTGCGGGCAACTGGCAGCGAAGCGAATGGGTGCGGGCCGCGCTCGATGCCCCGGTCCCGGCATGACCGGCCGGGAGCACATTGATCCGGCCGCGGAGATCGACCCGGCCATCGAGCGTGGCGTAGCGGCGGAGGTCGGATGCGGGGTCGGAGTTGAGGTCGGATTTGAAGTCGAGGTGTACAACGCGGTCGCCTCGGTCGACGATCCCGAGTACCCCGGCATTTCCATCACCGATCTTGGTCTGGTCGAAGAGATTTCGGTCGACGCCAACGGTGCCGTCTCGGTTGGACTGGTACCAACGTTTTCCGGGTGTCCAGCGTTGGCGCTCATCGCCGAGGACGTACAGAAGGCGGTGTCAGCGGTCGCCGGGGTCGACGATGTTGTCGTCACCTGGCTCCGACAGCCGGTGTGGACCGTCGACCGGGTGAGCGAAGCCGGACGGGCCGCGCTGGCCAATGACTTCACCGTCGCCGTCACCATCGGGGACAACCCACCGCCGTGTCCACGCTGCGGTGGCGCAACCACCCGAACGTCGATCTTCGGCCCAAGTCGGTGCCGGAGCGTCCACCGCTGTCTGGAATGCAATGAGAACCTTGAGGCGATGAGGGCCTGAGATGAGAGAGATCTGACATGGCGGTATATGAGGTGTTCATCAAAAAGGACGGGCGGGAAGAGTTCCGACACGCCGGCGCCCTCGAAGCCGCGTCCGATGACCTGGCGCTGGTCATGGCGCGAGAGGCGTACCTGAGGCGAGCCGAGGGAACCCGGCTGTGGCTGGCCCCGCGGGAGCACTTGATCGTGGCCGGTGCCGGCTTTGTCGAGCCAAACCTGGACAAGCCACACCGCCACCACGATGGAGCTGCGGTGGCCGCACGGCGAAAGTCCATTCGAGAGGATGCCGAATGAGCGCCGAAGCGATACGCAACACCCTGCTCGCGTTCGCCGACGATGAACACCTGATGGGCCAACAGCACACCGAGTGGATTGGCGTGGCACCGACGCTCGAAGAAGACCTTGCGTTCTCCAGCATTGGGCAGGACGAACTTGGCCATGCCGTCATGTTGTATGAGCTGGTGCTCGAGATGGACAGCATTGAACCCACCGACGCCGCAGTCGATGACTTGGCCTACGGCCGCGACGCTTCGGACTACCGCTCATGCGCGCTGACCGAGTACACCACAGACGACTGGGCCGAGACGCTGGTGCGGCACTGGATCTACGACGCCGCCGAAGAACTCCGGTGGGGTCTGGCCATGGGGTCCTCGCTGACCGGACTGGCCGAGGTTGCCGGCAGGGCCGAGCGGGAAGAGGTCTACCACCGCCTCCATGCAGACGCCCTGCTCGACCGGTTACTCGCGGATGCGACCGCCCGAGACCGGCTACTGATTGCCCTTCACACCATCCTGCCGCTGGTGCCGAGCTTGCTCGTACCACCCCCGGGTGAGGCCGAAGCCGTGACCGCCGGAGTCCTGACCGGCTCCATTGCCGACCTTGCCGAGCCGCTCCGGCAGCGCATTGCCGAACGGTTCGCCACGACGGTGGACCCCCTCGCCAACCAAGACGCTCTCGACGGTCGACTCCATCGATCCGATCATTTCGCTCCGATGATGACCCGCATGCGGGAAGTGATCGAGTACGACCCTGAGGCTGCATGGTGACAGGCCCGGGGCTCTAGGATCGCCGAGGATGGCACACGAACCGGGACCAGACGCGACCGAGTGGGCCGCAGAGCCGGACATCTCCGCCCGGTCGGTGCTGGTCACCATTTTTGGTGACACCTTGCTCCCCGCAACCACCAGCGTCTGGCTTTCGCAGCTGTTCAAGCTGACCGATCGCTTTGGCTTCAGCGGTCGCCTGATCAGAACCTCCATGTTTCGCCTAGCGGCCGAAGGCTGGTTGACGAACGAGCGGGTCGGCAGGCAGAGCCGCTACCACCTCACTCCCCTGGCCATCGAAGAGTCCGAGCAGGCATCGCACCGGATCTACTCGATGGGCCACTCGTCGTGGACCGGATCGTGGACGCTGGCGGTGCTGGCCGGCGACATGGCCGATGACGACACCTGGCAAAACCTGACAGCACACCTCGGTTGGCACGGGTTCATCACGCTGAGCCCCGGTTTGCTGGCGTCACCCAACACGACGGTGGATCGGGTGCGTGACCTGTGCGAGGTGATTGAACCAAAGCTCCGGGTGCCGCTGGCGACCGCGAGGTTCGCCGACCTTGACCAACTGGTCGACGATGGGTTCTTTGCCGCCGCGTTTGACGTTGAGGGTTTGGAGACGTCCTACCGGATCTTCGGTGACCGCTACAGCGCGGTGCTCAGCCGGCCCGACGCTCTGACCTTCGACGACCCGCTTTCGGCATTTACGCTGCGAACGATGATGGTCCACGACCTTCGCCGGATCCGGCTGAGGACCGTCGACGTGCCGCCGGAGCTGCTGCCATCGCCGTGGATCGGTGATGACATCGTGACCCAGGCCGCGGACGCCTACCGACACCTCAGCGCAGCGGCGGCGCCGGCCCTGTCGGAGATTCTGGAGACGGACTACCCCTCGGAGATGCCAGACAGGTTCGGCCAGCGGGGCGGCTAGCAATTAGAACGGCCGCCGCTATGAGGACGGCCGATCGAAGCGACGTCACCTACTGGGCCACGCCTGCTGCGGGTTCCCATCCCGGCCGATTCCACAACCGCCGCAGCCGGACACTCCAGCTCTCGTCAGCTCGCAGGTCGGCGATGAGCTTTCGGATCTCGGAGAACTGCACGTCCAGAGGATTGGACGAGTTGATTTGGGTGGTGAGTCCGTAGTCCGGGCGATGGACTTCTGGCTGGAAGGTGCCAAACAGCCGATCCCAGATGATCAGGATGCCGCCGTAGTTCACATCCAGGTAGATCTCGTCCGCTCCGTGATGGGCCCGGTGATGCGATGCCGTGTTGAAGACCGCCTCGAACCAACGGGGTACCCGCTGCACGACCTCGGTGTGGAGCCAGGTCTGGTAGCCGACGACCACACCGGTCGCGACGAGCACGAGGGTGGGGGAGAACCCGAGTACCACGAGGGGCAGGCTGAAGCCGATCGTGAGCAGCCCGTCGAAGAGCCCGAGCCGCAGGCTGGTGGTCTGGTCGTAGC
>CAZSTV010000074.1:0-15144 GCA_964609665.1 uncultured Acidimicrobiaceae bacterium | reverse complement strand
GCGAGAACCCGATCAGTACCAGCGGCAGCGAAAAACCTATGGTTAAGAGCGCGTCGAACCCGGAAAGCCGGAGGGAGGTGGTCTGGTCATAGGACTGTGAGCTGTGGTGGACCGAGTGGTAGAGGTCCCACGGCAAACGATGCTCGTGTTCGAAGCGGTGCTCCCAGTAGTAGATCAGGTCGGCGAGCACGACACAGATGATGGCGGAAGCCCAGGTGGTGGGAATCGAATACGGCAGGCGGTCGCTGATGAACTCGAAAAACACGAACCAGGCAACAAGGCCAACAAACCCGGCGGGCACGATCACCAGGAGTGAGCTGATGTTGGCCAGCATCTCTTTGACCCGAGCCCGAGTGAGGTGCTTCTTGCGCCACAGCCAGAAGAGTTCAAACGCCAGCAGCGGGAAAAGCACGCTTTCGAGCACGGCGGTCAGAGATTCGAGGCCGGCTTCCGGATCACCAAGAAATGAGAACATGTCACCATTATAGGAGTCACTCCCATTTTCGGCATCCTTCCTAAGTAGGATCCGGCTATCATTCTGTGGTGGTATCTCTTCGGCAACGGAACCGGCTGAACGCCATGCGTCTGACGCAACGGACCGCGCTGCCGCTGTTCACCGAGCGCGGCTTCGACAACGTGACCGTCGGCGAGATTGCCACCGAGGTCGGCATGGCCGCGTCCACGCTCTACCGGCACTTCACCACCAAGGAAGACATCGTCATCTGGGACGAGAACAACGTCGCTATCGACGCTGCCCTCACGAAAGCGCTGAAGCAGAAGCCGCCGCTCACCGCGATCCGAGACGTCTTTGTTGCTGAGCTCGGCAACCGGTATGACGCCGACCCTGAGTTTCAGTTGGCGAGGATCCAGTACATCTATCGAACCGAACAGCTCCACGCGGCCGCCGTCGAGTCGGACTATCGGGACCGGGCAGAGCTGACCAAAGCGCTGGAGCACTTCCTGTCAAAGAAGAACCGGCACACCGCACCACTCATCGCAGGCTCGGCGCTGCTGGTCTTGGACGTGGCGATGGACCGGTGGCAGGCCAAGAATGGTGAAACGCCACTTGGCGTTTTGATCGAGAGAAGCTTCGAGGATCTGGTCAGCATCGCCACACTGACCTGACTTCGATTCGCTCGTCATGCTGCGACGAAACGAATCGCCCGGGACTTGATCAGATCCAACCGCTCATCGGCGCCGATCGAGAGACCTTCCACGGTGGCGTACACAATCGACCCGCTCGTGGTGACAGACGCGTCATAGACGATGATCGGCTCAAGCTCTGTCGACACGGCAGAGTCGTCGGCCGCTCCCACCGACCACCAGGCGGACGGCACGTTGTGGTTTCCGTGAGCCGACGCCGGCGACCCGATCGACAGCAGGCCATCGTCCTGCTCGTCGAGTACGGCCACCCGCACAGACCCGTCACCATCAGCACCGGCGATGAGATGGTCAAGGTCTCGCGCCCCGCCGAGGATCTCGATGACGCTGGCCGTTCCCGTCCCATCCATCACCCCGATGGAGCGTCTGGCCTTCTCGGCGTCAACCTCCAGGTAGTAGAGATCGCCATCGTTGACCATCGGCGTCATCGCCTGCGATCGGACAATGGTGGTATCGCCGTCGACGATGTCGACCGTTGCAACGCTCAACCGCTCTTCATCTTCACGTCGATCGACGTGGGTGGCGAAGACCGAGTTACCGTCCGCCGCCCATTCGAGTTCGGTGAGGTAGATGTCCGGTTCGGCGTCGGCCACCATCGTGAACGCACCACTGTCGAGGTCGAGCGTCCACAGCCCACTGCCCCCGATGCGAAGGTCCGGGGAGTAGGCGACCGCCAGCGACGTCCGTTCGGGGTTGAGAGCGATGCCGTAGACGATGGCGTCCTCGGGCACGGTGAACACGGTGGTGGTGTCACCTGTTGCCGGATCGAACGCGAAGATTCGGTAGAACGGGTGAGCCCGCTGCTCGACCACGTAGACCGTGTCCTCATCGGCGGTCTGTATCACCTCAAGGTCCAGCGAAAACTGCTGATCGACGTCCGGGAGAATTGGCCCCGGCCCCTCGTCCGGGGCAAGCGCGAGCAACCACACCGCACAGAACACACCAAGCACCAGCGTGACGCCGAGGATTCGCCGTATCAGCAACCACCGTCGGAGGGTGCGGTCGGCCGGCTCGGTCAGCTGACGCCCGTGAGGCATTCGGAGATGTAGTTGGCGCTGGAGGACACGTGGTAGTGGTAGGTGTCCTCATCGAACTCAGGGGTGGGCCCCACGTGGCCCAGGCAGGCATCGAGGTCGGTTGGCTCTTCGCCGCCAACATCCTGGGGGCCATAGATCGGGTAGCCGTCGAAGAGGTAGCCGATCAGCACCGAATGCTCACCGGGGGTGTCGACTGCGTCAGTGATGCAGAACGGGATGCCGTGGTAGTGGTAGGACATGCCGTTCGGGATCGGATGTCCGCCGCAGGCGTCGATGAACGGAATGCCGTCGATGGTCTCGTTGTCGTCGTTGGCAACGGTGTCCGAGCCGTTCCCCTCGTAGGGGTCAAAGAAGACTGCGCCACTGATGGCAACGCCGATGGCACCGTTGCCCGTCTCGGCCGGAGCGGCGGCCGTTGTGGGCACGAGTGGGAACTCGAAGCGAGCGTCGTAGGACTCCACTCCCCCGGCGACGAACTTTCCGTCGCGTCCGTCGCCGAGATAGGTGTCCAGATACTCGTGCGACGGCAGACCGTCACTCTCAAACCGAATCGTCGACTCGCCAACGGTGATGGTGACGTTGTCGGCCCACTGCGCTGATGCTGCGACGGCGCCACGAATGCTCGCCTCGTCACCATCGACGGCAGCGCCAGTGCCGGCGTCGGCGTCGGCATCCGCTGTCTCTGCTGCCGCCGCGTCCTCGGTGGTGCTGTCATCGGTGGTGATTGTCGAGTCGGCATCGACGGCGTCGATGGCATCGTCCGCGGCGGTGACTGCGACCTCATCGGATCCGCATGCGGCGGCGAGTGCGGCGAAGGCAAGAGCTGCGACAGCCATACGGGTCGGCAGGGAACGGGGGGTCAGGGTCATGACCCACATGGTCGCCGAGGTAGCTGTGAGAAGACTGTGATGGTCCGCACTTCATCTCGCTTGGTTGTTGGAACAACAACTAGGGTCCAATTTATGGACTCACTTTCACTCGCCCGCAGCATGCGGGGCTCCATCGGCATGTTGGCTATGCACTGGTTGATGGCTCCCTCCACCAACGAAAAAGCGGCGGCAGCCGGAATGCCGGAGGGAATCCCCGGCTACGCGGTTGGCCGCCTCGGCGTGCTTGGCGACTGCCCGGTGGACAACGTCGTCGGCGCTGCGTTCTTCTGGAACCCCGACTACATGACGGAACAGGTGAAAACCGGCCGGGCCGTGATGAGTCCGGCTGACGGGGCCGCAATCTTTGCGCGACTTTGCCAGGAGTGGGGCGAGGATCACCTCGACGGCTTCGAGGGAACATTGCGACTCGGCGAGTTGGCGGAGCGAATCGTTGAGGCTGCCAGCCCACTCGGGGCACCGATGTTCGTCGGTTGGCGGGATCAAACGCTGCCGGAGCCCGGCCCGGGCCGCACGATGCAACTGTGCCAGACAATGCGTGAACTCGGCTTTTCCCGATTCAGCACTGCGGTGCTGGCCGGCGGCATGAGCCCACTGGAGGCCATCATGAGCGGCCCGACGGGCGCCTGGAACGCCAAGATGTTCGGCTGGCCGGAGCCCTATCCCGACGGCGAGCCAATGACCGATGCCCGCAACGAAATCGAAGGGGTGGCCAACCAGCTTCACGCCGCCGATTTCGAGGTGCTGACCGATGACGAACGGGCCGAGTTCCGACTTCTGGCAAAGGCGGCTCGAGACCACGCCGGCTCGAAGATGACCGCGTCGTCAGGATTCTCGCCGGGCTGATGCGAGCGAACGACGCGTCGACCGCGCCACGTTCATAGGTAGCACCGGTCCCGCAACGCGGAAACCGGCCCCCGCCAGGGGTAACCCTGGCAAGAGCCGGCAAGAGCGGAAGGTAAGGGATTCGAACCCTTGGTGACCCGGAGGCCACAACGGCTTTCGAGGCCGCCCCATTCGTCCGCTCTGGCAACCTTCCGTAGGCAAGGCTAGCGGAATTCGAAGGGGTCCCGATGGACTAATGTTGCGGTATCCGGTTGGTTAGCGGCGGGCGGCGAAGAAGTTGTTTAGCAACTCGGCACACGCCTCGGCCTCAACGCCTGAGGTCAGCTCTACCCGGTGATTCAGTCGGGGATCGTCGCACACGTTGTAGAGACTGAGACAGGCACCGGCCGCCATATCGGCGGCGCCGTAGACCAAGCGTTGCAGCCGGGAGTTGACCGCCGCTCCCCCGCACATCAAGCATGGCTCCAACGTCACCACAAGGGTGCAGTCGGTCAGCCGCCACGAGCCAGTGGCCTCTGCAGCGTCCCGCAGCGCCAGAATCTCGGCGTGGGCGGTGGGGTCTCCGGTCAGTTCACGCTCGTTGTGACGGCTGGCGATCACCTCACCATTGCGCACCACAACAGCTCCCACCGGCACATCATCGTGCTCCAGGGCGTGGGCGGCTTCCGCGAGGGCAAGCTTCATGAGCGCCCGGTCTTCTGCGGTATCTTCGGACGCTCCAACGGCGGGGCTCACGCTCGGGCCGCTTCGACGATGCCGATGAAGTCTTCCACTTCGGTGCCCGCTATGACCTCGCCGATCAGCTCCAGCGGTAGCTGCTCAATCGACTTGAAGCGGACACAGGACTTGCCCATGTCCAACTTCTTGCCGGTTGCCCGGTAGCGCTCCTCAAACTCCTGCTTCGTCTCATCATCGCCGTAGACCGTTGTCAGGTACACCGCCATGTGGTTCTTCTGCGATGCCAGCGCGGCGTACATCAACGGCTTCTTGTTGTACGTGTCCGGATATGTCCCGAGTGGGACCTCGTATGTGATCATGCCCCAGTTCATCGACTCCACGTACCCGTCCGGCAGGTTGTTGACGATGGTGTCGCGGACCTCGACCAGTTGGGTTCGACGGTCTTCGTCGAGTTCGTCGATGTACTGGTCAACCGTTTCAGCGTTGCTTGAAACCATCGCCAGAGCATAGATGGCTCCGACTCAACCGGCCACGCCGCCCGATGACACCCACCACCACCGGCGCCATTGGCGGGGCGGCGGGTACCGGAACGGCCCCGATGACTCCAGTTTTAGAGCGGGCGAGGGCGGTTCGACTTTGGGCCGAGTACCGAGAACGATGCCCCGGTCGGGTCGACGATCATTGCTTGACGGCCGACCGGAATGTCCAGCGGTTCCGCCATGAGCACGCCGCCGTTGCGGGTGGAAACTGCGGCGGCAACATCGACATCTGTCACAGCGAACGACGGACACCACGAGGCTTGGATCCCGCCCATGGCGGTCTTGATTGCCCCAGCTACCGGCTCACCACCTTTGGTGAAGACGGTGTATGGATTCAACGGGTCGAGCTCGTTGTCGACGGCGACCTCACCCGCATCCCATCCGAAGAGTTCACCGTAGAACTTCGTCGCCGAATCAATGTCGGAGGTTTCAAGCTCCAGCCAGGTCAGCGAACCGGGCCGGTGCATGATTGCAGTCCCGGTCTCTTGAATGGGTTCCCAGAGGCAAAGCAACGCGTCGCTCGGGTCCAAGATGGTGGCGACCGTAGCCATGTTCCCCCGCCTTGCCGGCGGGCTGAGGATCAAGCCACCAGCCGGTTCTACCAGCGCCAAGGTGGCATATAGATCATCAACATAGACATATGGGAACCAGCTGGAGAGCAGCGCCATCTCATCAAAGGGTTCGCTGCGTTCCACCAACTCGGCCACCGGACAGTTGTTGGAAAGTGCCATAACCGTTGCGGGGGACGGTGGCGGCGGAACCGGCGCACCGGTCCGATCTCGCTCCGGCTGATTCGGCACAGCTGACAGGGTAAAACGGTTCTTGAACGTCCAACCTAGAAGTGCTTCGTAGAAGACTCTCGCCTCGTCAATCTGGGCGGTATGCAAGTCAATCCAGTTCGGCACCCCGTGGGCGTGCAGGGGTAACGATTGCAAGCTTGTTGCGGCGGGCATAAGGTCACGACTCCATTATGTTTGCGGCGGTGTTCTTACGAACAATTCCACGCTACTTCATGAATTCGTAAAGCGCCCGCTGCTGTCGCTCCATGTACAATCAGCTCGCCTTTTCGCTCCTCTCACAGTGGTCTAAACCAACTTCCATTCCGGCCGATCGACGCAGCTATTTCTCGGCCGACAACGCAGGGCCGCTGGCCGGCTCAAGGGTGACCGGCAGGCGGCTCGGCCCACGGAACGTCGTCGAGTGTTTCCATGCAAGCCCGTCCTCGGAGACCTGGTAGTCGGGAAACGTGGACACAAACGCGGGCAGAACGGCCTGCGCTTCCATACGCGCAAGGTGAGCTCCAATGCAATGGTGAATGCCGTGCCCAAACGAGATGGGTGTTGGGTCCTGGCGGTCGAGCTGCAGTTCACCCGCATTGCGATACCGGCGCGGATCATGGTTGGCCGCGCCGAGCAGGATCAGTACCAGCGACCCTTCGGGAATGGTCTTGCCGTCAACGGTGAAACTCTGGACAACGGTGCGATCGGTCACCTGTATGGGGCTGTCATAGCGCAGCAGTTCTTCGACAGCGTTCGGTACAAGCGACGGATCTTCGATCAATTGACGCTTGGCCCGGGGGTTGCGAGACAGCGCAACGAGCGCATTGCCAATCAGATCTGCGGAGGTCTCGTGGCCAGCAATCAACAAAAGGATGACCATGGAAACCAGCTCCTCGCGATCGAGGCGGTCCCCGTCGGCCTCGGCCTGGACCAGTTCCGAGATGAGGTCCGGCCTCGGGTCGGCTGCCCGCTCCTCGGCGAGCCCGGAGATCATGTCTCGAAGCTCGTTGATCGCTTCGTCCATCTCGGTGGGGTTGAAGAGGTTGAATGGGTCAACGAACTGAGCGACCACATCGGACAGGGCCTTCAACTCGTCGCGCCGGCCTCTCGGGATGCCGAGCATCTCACCGATGGCGTAGATCGGCAACCGGTTTGCGAGGCCTTCCATGACATCGACGACCGAGCTGGCGCCGCTGCTGCCGATGTCGTCTCGTGGCGTGAGATCCTCGATCAGCTCCTTGGACAGCAGCTCAATACGGGGCTGCATGTGAGCGATCGAGTTGCGAGTAAAGCTCCGGTTGACGAGCCGTCGAAGCCGGCCATGCGACGGCGGGTCGCTCATCAACATGTTGGACATCAGGAGGTCGACGTTGACCGTGGCCATGCGGTTGTACGGCCGGGTCGGCTCCAGGACCGCTCGACGGTTGACCGAGACCGGCCCCCGCATGATGTCCTGCGCCTCCTCATATCCCGTGACCATCCAGAACTGTGCAAGTCGGTTGTAAAACACCGGCTCTGCGGATCGGGCCTGCTCATAGAGCGGGTATGGATTGGTGTGGCGCTGCGGATCGAACGGGTTGAACGGCGCTAGCGCTCGGTTGAGCGGACGATGTAGCCACCGCTGCCCGGCCATTGCTCGAAAGGTGGAAAACATGACGTCGTGAAGGTTCATACATTGACCCTGGGCCGACCATGCGACCGAAACCCGAGCCGATATCGCGCATCACCCGGCCACCTTGACCCACCTGTTGCCGGTCTTGCGAAACTCGGCAACGGTCTCGAACGGCCAGGCGGTCACAAAGTCCCCCGGGAGGACCAGGTCGGCCAGGTCCACCGGATCCTCGGCCGTTGCCCGCTCATGCCACGTCTCACAGAGCGCCCGGAGGCAGTAGGTGAGCTGGATGGCTGCCTTCCACCGGTTGCCCGTGCCGGGCCATTGACCGGGATCAGCCGAGCGCGGTAAATCGGGCAGCCGGCTCGGATCTTCGGTGATTTGGGCGCCGCCGAGATGTTTGATGTGGTGGGCCAGCCGCGGCGAGTTGAAGCGGAGCGGGACTCCGGAGGCGTAGTAGATCCGGGTGAGCGTTTCGGCGCAGTGCATGCGGCGGGTGCCATCGGCGGCCTGTCGAATCTGACGTACCGTGAAGCGGTGCTCGAGCTTTTCCGGCAACAGACGAAGGACCGGCGCTGACAGTCCACACAGAGCGAGGCACAACATCCCAACCGTCGGGAAACCTGGCGAGTGCTGTTGGAGGTGCTCGGCAACCTCTTCCACCCGCCGTCGGTCAATGACCGTTGGCCGCCGGACCAGGACACGCTGCAGACCGGTCCGGTGCACGTAGTCCGAGATGGTCAGTTGGTAGATGCCGTCGTCGTCCTCGCCCGGTGTCATGCCATGGTCGTACGCTTCGGTCAGCTGATCCCGGCCAGTGACGATCACCGCATGACTGAAGCCGGATCTGCTACCGATGCGGATGATCTTGGACAGTGGATCTCGACACGCCGAGAGGAGGGCATCCCCCACCCGGAGCAGGTCATGCAACTCCATCAGTGCGTTCGTGGTGTCGCTCTGTTCCTTTGTCTGCATTGATCGCTCGCTCTCACTTCGGCCGAAGATTGGACAACCCATTGGAGCGAGCAAGGGGGCGCGATGTTGCCCCGCGTTTCGACCGGGTGCATTGGTGAGACTGCGCCAATGCCTACAAACATCGCTCCCCAACCGCTAGACCTGGACACCCCGAAGCCGAGGCTCATATCCGAGCCAACGGCCCGCGGTTTACCATTGGATGGTGTCTCGTCAACAACCATCGAAGACGGAACGCCAGGCCCGATGACGCCACCGAGCACCGACCCAAATCAGGGTCCAAGTTCGAGTCGGGATCAGCGTCCGAGCCGGGCCCGCCCGAAGCCCGGCATGCTGATCTCTGCCGCCGAGAGCGGACGCCTCCCGGACCCTCTGCTCCGGGCGGCCATCGAATTGCGTCTGCGCAACAAGGTCCGCCACGAGAGCCGGGGCGGTGCCACCGGCATCGCCGAACGCAAGCGTGCGCTGCTGGACGAGCGTGCCGCCGGGCCGATTACCACCCACGTTTCGGATGCGAATGAGCAGCACTACGAGGTGCCGTCAGACTTCTTCCGCCTCATTCTCGGGCCACGGTTGCGCTACTCCTGCTGCTACTGGCCGGACTCGGTCGGTGGTATTGCTTCCGCCGAAGAGGCAGCCCTGGATCAGACGGTCACAAGGGCCAGGATCCAGAACGGCGACCGCGTCTTGGAACTGGGTTCGGGGTGGGGGTCGCTGTCGCTGTACATGGCCGAGCGGTTTCCTCAGTCGGAAATTGTGGCGATGTCCAACTCACGAACCCAGAAGTCCTTCATCGATGCCGAGGCCGAACGTCGTGGCCTCACCAACCTGCGAATCGTCACCGCTGACATCGCACGCTTCGAGCCGCAGGGCCGCTTCGATCGTGTGGTCTCGGTCGAGATGTTCGAGCACGTGCGGAACCACCGAATGCTGATGGAGCGGATCGCCGGATGGATGGAGCCGGAGGCGACCTGCTTCGTGCATGTCTTCAGTCACCATTCGGCCGCTTGGCATTTGGACGCGGCGGACCCGTCCGACTGGCTGGCCCGGCACTTCTTCGCCGGCGGGACCATGCCTTCAGATGATCTGCTACTTCATGAGCAGCGCGATCTGCTGGTGGTTGACCACTGGCGGTTGGACGGGAGCCACTACGCCAAGACGCTCCAGGCATGGCTCGACCGGTTGGATGAGCGTCGCGACGAGTGCCTGGAGATATTGGCCTCGGGCGATGACCCGGCGGCGCCTGAGCTGCAGCTCGGCCGGTGGCGCCTGTTCCTCCTGGCCAGCATCGGCACGTGGGGCATGTCAGGCGGCGCAGAGTTCGGCGTTTCGCACTATCTCTTCAGGCGGCGATAGTCAGCCGCCAACGTCAACCGATGTTGCCTAGTCAGCGATGGGCTCGGTGAAGTCTTTCAGGATGGCCAGAAAGACCAGCGAGAACATGTGGTGGTTGCCGCCGTGGCTGGCCACATCGGTGGAGACACGCTCCGGCTGTACCCGGCTGCGCAACGCGTACCCCTCAAGCGCAGCGGTGACGGCGCCGGTCAAGTCGTGCATGACGAGCGGCTCCCGAAGCTGACGACCGAAATACTCCAGCACGGACTCAAACAGCTCGCATGCTTCCCAACTTGCCTTCTCATACGCCGCACGAAGCGCCAGCGTGACATCATCCGGCCGCTGATCATCGGAAAGAGCGACGAAGCGGAGCTTCAAATAGAACTCTTCACGTCCGAGAAATCCGGTGATAAACCTATCTCCCGCGGCAAGAACATGTTCTTCGAATGGAAGGTTCTGCGCCACGATCTCAAGAATTGGCCCCGCGGCGGCACGGAGGCTGACGTAGTCGATGTTCTCGGCGATAAACCCGATCAAATCTTCACGAAAGGCGGCCTGGTTCGGCCAAATCTGATAACCGGCGCCAGTGGTGTAACCCAGCTCTTCCAGGACCAAAGCAAGCCGCTCATCCCCTGGAATCAGCTTCCCCTCAAGGTACATCTGATGGGCGTGCTGGAGAATTATCGACCGAGTGGCCGATTTTGGCCGCCTCGTCCGCACTGACTGGGATTGACTCATTTCACTCACCTGTTCGTAGCGCATCACAGGTCGCCACTGCTATAAAAAATAACTTAGCATTCTTTCATCCGTGGCTCTAGGCAGCAGGAATGTCCACCCATATACATTTCATAAAGTCCCGGTCGGTGGCGAGCTCCGTAACGTTACGGGAGAAGTGCTGATACACCGTCACCGGTGAGATCAGCCTCAACGCGGCGACCGGTCAAGGCAAGAATGATTGCCTCCCCGGTACCTTCCACCGCTGCTCCGGACCCGTAGTTCCAGTCGAGATCGGTGGCGGTGAGCTGAAGACCTGTTAGGCGCTTCGGGTCAAAGAGGTTTTTGGCCTGTTTATGAGTGGTCATGAACTCGAGCACCTGTTGGGCGACTCCCTCATCAAGATCGACGCCCAGTCCAAGTGGACGACGGATGTCCTGGCGATGAATCGTGATGTCGCTCAGGGTCAGCTCAGCGGGAAAGCCGGGCAAGGCCGACTGTTTGGCGGCGTTTGCCCGAAGGTCGGCCGCAATCTCGGCCAGCGACTTCTCCGCAGCGAACCGGGTGGCGATGCGATCCGCCATCGTGTCGTAGTCGAACCGGTTCTTCAGCAGGTTGCCCATGAACTGCGGCAACGACATGTTGGTGAAGGTCAACAGGTGGGCGGCAACCTGATGCACGGTCCAGTGGCCGCACAGGGTGCTGTCGGTCTTGTGATCCTCCAACCCCTCGATCATGTCTGCGAAGGTGATTCGCTGTTGGGCCACGAGGTCCCAACCGGTTGGTGTTGTCATGGTAGTGCTCTCCTCTATTGGCGAAGTTGTGTTTGGGCGGTGCAGGCGCGTCTTCGACGCAGGTGTTCGCGCTGTGCGTCGTTGACACAGAGCCCTATCGCCTCATCAAATGCGGCAAGGGCTTCTGCGTTCCGGTCGGTGCGGGCGAGTAGCTCAGCTCGGGTGCTGTAGAAGTACCGGTACTCCACCATGGCTTCATCGCCCGCAAGCTCATCGAGGATGGCCAGGCCTTCCGCTGGACCGGTGGCATAGGACACGGCGACCGCGCGGTTCAATGCCACTACCGCGGATGGCTCTCTGCGAAGCAGAGCGTCATACAAACCAACGATTGCCGGCCAGTCGGTCGCTTCGAACGACGGCGCGGTGGCGTGCAGCGAGGCGATGGCCGCCTGCAGCTGGAACGGGCCGAGCGAACCCAGCGCGTGGGCGGCCCCGAGGTGAGCCAGGCCACGCTCGATGAGCGCAGAGTCCCAGAGGCTCCGGTCCTGATCGGCCAGCAGCACCTCAACCTCGGCGTCGGCCCGGCTGGCCCGACGGGCATCGATAAGCAGTACGAGCGCGGGGAGGCCGCGCACCTCGGCGTCATCTGGGACAAGGGTCGCGAGCAGCTCGGCCAACCAGACCGCTTCATCGCAGAGGTCGCCACGGACAAGCGGCGCCGGCGCGTTTGAGGCGTTTGATGCGTTCGAGGCGCTAGACCCATTTGAGGCGCTAGATCCGTTTGATGCGTGGCCTTCGCTGAAGATCAGGTAGATCACTCGGCGCACCGCGGCGAGGCGGGTGACCAGCGTTGTCTGGTCTGGCGCCGAGAACGGTATGTGAGCCAGGCGAATCTTCGTTTTGGCCCGACCGAGCCGCCGACCCATCGTCGAAGGCGAGACGAAGAACGCCTGGGCGATCTGATCGGTGGAGAGACCACCGACGACTCGCAGGGTCAATGCAACCTGAGCGTCGTGAGCCAACGCCGGATGGCAGCAGCCGAGCAGGAGCGCCAACTGTTCGTCGATCAACGCCGGTTGCTGTTGCAGATCCAGGTCGTGTTCGGGAAGGCGGGACAGCTCGTCGGCAACCGATATGAGGTGTTCGGTCGCCCGCTTGTTGCGACGGATGCGGTCGATGGCTTTGCGTCGTGCCGTGGTCACCAGCCATGCCTCGGGAGACCGAGGTTGACCATCGGCGCCCCACCTGGCCGCGGCTTCGAGGAACGCTTCCTGCGCTGCCTCCTGGGCGAGGTCCAGGTCACCGAAGTCGCGGACGAGCACCGAAACCAGGCGCGGCCACTGATCACTGAAGATCTCGCCGACCCCGGACCCGTCTCGCATCAGCTGAACCTACGCTCCCGGCAGGTCGAGCAGCGGGCGAACCTCCACCGACCCGTAGCGGACCAGCGGAATCTGCGCCGCCCATTCGAGCGCGACATCAAGGTTCTCCACGTCCAGCACGTAGTAGCCGCCGAGCACTTCCTTGGTCTCCAAGTACGGGCCATCGGTGATGGTCGACTCGCCGTCGCGGTGGCGGATCGTGGTTGCGGTTTCTGCACCTTGCAGCGGGCCGCTGTCCACGAGGGCACCGGCCTTCGCCACCGCGTTGGTGAAGGCAAACCACTCTTCCGCCTCGGCTGCCTGCTCTGGCGTGCCGGGGGTCGGTGTCTCTTCGGGGACCGTGTAACACAGCAACATGAATTTCATGACGTCATTCCTTTGCGGATCGGAGCTTAATCAGTCGACCTCGGCGGGGCGACCGCAACCAAGACGAACAAGAATCGACGATTCGGACAGCGCCGTGGACTTTCTTTCAGAAGTTTCTTGGCCAGGGTGTATGAATCCGGCGGGGTCGTGCGCCTATGTTCACGATGATCGATACAAACCAGACTTCTCCAGGGGCGCCCAGCACCGCAGATGGCAGCGCTGGCGGCGCCAGTAGTGGCGCTAGTAGTGCCAGCGCTGTTGAGGGTGGCGACGAAGCGTTCGCTGCCTTCTACGCGGATCAACACCTGCCCCAGCTACGGCGGGCCACCGCGCTGGCCCGCACCAGAGAAGGGGCAGCCGACGCTGTGCATGAAGCGTTTGTCGACGTGTACCGCCACTGGGGCCGGTTGGAGAACCCGGGTGCCTATTTGAACCGGGCGGTGGTCAACCGATGCCGAGATGACGGCCGCCGGGCCTCCTCTCGAGACCGGGTCAAACTGAAGTTGATCCGCAACACCGATACTCGGACCGCCGCGGCCCATGACGCCACACCGGTCATCGCTGATGACGAACTCTGGCAGGCGCTCGCAGCCCTGCCGTTCAACCAGCGGGCGGCCATCGTCCTCCGGCACTTCGCCGGCCATTCCGAAGCCGAAATCGCCGAACTACTCGACTGTTCGACCGGTTCGGTCGGCCCCTGGATCAGCCGGGGCCTCAACAAGATCCGCAGGAGCATCAGCCAATGAACGACAACTTCTCAAACCAGAACCCTGAAGGTCAAAGCTCCGGGAACCAGGACGCCGCCGATGCCGATCTGATCCCGGCGCTGACCGCAATGTTGGAACGCCGGGCCGACAGCGCGCAGAGCCAACCCAACCTTGACGCCGTCCGAGCCGAGGCCCTCCACGGCAGTTCGGTTGAGAGCGGTTCGGTTCAGGCCGGTGGCGCACGACGGAGGCCGTATCAAATCGCGCTGGCCGCAGCGGCACTACTTATTGTCGGCGGCGGCATCATTGCCATCAGTTCACGGTCCAACGTCACCGAGGTTGGACCGGCCGATGCGCCGACCGTCGACACCGCAGTCGGCACAACTGACGACACGACTGTCGATGAGCAGGCGACAACCGAAACCACCACGCCCAGCGTCGAAGAGACAACGTCGGTCCCCACCAACCAGACCGATAGCTCGGTCGATACCTCAGTTGCCTCGGTCGACAGCTCGCCGGTCAACGAGGCCGAGCAGGGCCTGCGGTTCGACTTCGGCGACATCGTCCGGGTCGAAGAGGTCGATGGCGTTGAGTGGATTTGGTTTGACCGTTCAGGCTTCGGGGAGGAACAGCTCCAGGGACTCGAGCTCACCTCGGAGCCTCGCTATGAGTTGGCCACCGACTGGCACGGCGGCCAAAACCTCAACCCGAGGCTGCGCAGCTACCCGCTGGCTCCCAATGCCGAGGTCATCCAGATCGACCCGCAGATCATCGAGCAGGCCTGCGGGCCCGACGGTGTCTCCGGCCCGGTGTTCATCGACTCCGACGTGGCAACAATGCTTGCCGCCAACGCCAATCTTGTGTCGCTGACATTCGACGGTCAGCGCCGGGTCACCCTGGTACGAGACCAGATGGGCTGCTGACCTTCAACGTTCAAGAAATCTGGGTATGGGATAGTATCCACGATTGTTGACAATCTGAAGGGAAGTCGTGGCCGACTCGAAGAAGGGCACGTACGGGTATACCAACGACGAGGCTGCGCAGATCCTTGCCGATGAACGACAGCGGCTCGGCACGATCTGGCGTGCGCTCGATCTGAACGGTGACGGCGTACTCTCGCAGGACGAGATCGATGCGGCACCCCAGTCGCTCCTGACCCTGGACACCAACGGCGATGGTCAGCTCACCGAGGACGAGATCGGTGGCCCGACCAGACATCCTGGCGGCATTCGCAACAGCTCGATCGTGCGGGTGCTCGACCTCGACGGCGACTGCGTTATCACTGCCGAAGACATCGCCGACGCACCGAATCGTCTTCGTCGGCTCGACCTAGACGGCGACGGAAAGCTCCTTCCCAGTGACGACCTGTTCCAGTGGCCACCGGACCGGCTCGCC
>CAZSTV010000073.1:16638-22067 GCA_964609665.1 uncultured Acidimicrobiaceae bacterium | reverse complement strand
AACCGGGTCTGGCCAAGCTCCAAATGCTCGGCCGCCAGGCGGTGGTACATGCGAGCTTCTTCGCCGGCAGCGGTGTCTCCCTGACCAAAGCGGATGGCGGCAACCTTCGCTCGCACCGACGCTCGGTAGGCCACGTAGTGATGGGCCAGGCTCGACGGGTGATGCTCGCCGGCAAACTCGGCGTACATGTCGATCAGATACTTGGCGGCCGCAGGGCCGGCCAACCGGTGGAGGTCCATCGCCAGGAACGCCACGTCGTTCAACACGTCGGCGATGCGGAAGTCATCTCGAAACGCGAGGCAGTCGATCAGCCGCGGTCCGTCGTCAAGGCAAAAGACGTGCTCGCAACGCAGATCGCCGTGGCCGTCTCGCACCCATCCCGCCTCAATCCGCTCGGCGAACAACTGCTCTCGGCCCGCAAGGTAGGCGGCGACCAGCGTCCGCACCCGGTCGTATTCGTCCTGGGGGATGAACGGACCGACGAGTGGCCCGACCGCCGCGATGTTGTCGGCCCAGTTCGCGGTCAGATGCCCAACCGTTGCAGGCTCGGCTGCGGTGCCAGAAACCGGAGGCTGCCCGGCGTGAAACGTGGCGACGAACCGGGCAACCTCTCGGAGATAGGTGAAGAACTCTTCGTCATCGACCAGATGATCCAACTGGCGATCTGCCGGGAGGCGCTTCATGACCATCATGCGATCAACGGCGACCGGGGCGCCCGACGGATCGTCCTCGGTCACATCGAAAACGCCGAGGTACACGTCCGGGCAGATCCGGTGGTTCAGTTCAAACTCGGTGGTGATCGCCGCCATCCTCATCGCTCGATCTGAGAAGTCCACGAACGGCATGGTCACCGGTTTGAGTATCTTGTAGACCCGATCCTCGGCCAGGAACACCTGTGAGATGTGGGTCTCGACCGCTTCGCTGTGTTGGTTTGTGCCGGTCATGTTTTCAGCCTGGTCCCGCCAACGATCGGGCAGTAGGGCCAAAGGGCCTCTTCGACAAGTTGGGATCTTGGGCCCTACCGCTCCTGCGCCGAATGCAGCTGACTGAAGCTATGGACCAACCGGCCGCACCACTCGTTTCTTCTCCAATGCCTGCCCCGGAGCAATCTCCAGCACTTCGCAGACGAATTGGCCCGGTGCTGCTCACGCTGTACGGCGTCGGTGTAATGGTGGGAGCAGGCATCTATGTCCTGGTCGGCTCGGTGGCTGGAAACGCAGGCGTGTTTGCGCCACTAGCGTTTCTGGCCGCCGGGGTCATCGCCGCTCCGACCGCCCTCGCCTACGCCGAGCTCTCGGTCCGGGTCCCGGAAAGCGCTGGCGAGGCGGCGTTCGTGAGGCGGGCCTTTGGCTCCGACGGCTTGGCGGTGCTGGTCGGCGTTGCCATAACCGGGGTGGGTATCACCTCTGCCGCAGCGGTGCTGCGAGGCGGCGTCGGCTACCTCGGCACCTTCACCTCCATCAGCCCAAACCTGCTGATCATCAGCGTCGGCCTCGGGCTGTTGACCATCGCCCTGTGGGGAGCGTTTGAGTCGCTGGCGGTCGCAGCGTGTTTCACCGTTGCCGAGGTCGGCGGTCTGCTGCTCGTGGCCTGGACCGGGTTCACCGGACCGGTGGCCACCGACTGGTCCTCGGCCGAACTCGGAGCGCTCGACGTTGGCGGGCTCGGCATCGCGACGGTCCTGGCGTTCTTTGCCTTCATCGGCTTTGAGGACATGGTCAACATGGTCGAGGAGGTCAAACAGCCCCGCCGGTCGATGCCCATCGCCATCGTGGCGGCGCTGATCATCACCTGCCTGCTCTACGGGCTGGTGTCGGTCGCAACGGTCAGAACGGTCAACATTGAGGCGCTGGCAAACAGCGACCGCCCGCTGGCGCTGGTGTATGAAACCGCCACCAGCGCAAACCCCCAATTCCTCTCGGCAATCGCCGTCGTGGCCGCGCTAAACGGTGTCCTCGCTCAGATGGTGATGGCCGCCAGGGTGCTGTTCGGGCTCGGCCGCACCAACCGTGCACTGTCGATCTTCCATCGAGCTCATGCCCGCTTCGGAACGCCGATTGCCGCCACCATCTTGATCGGCACGCTGGTGATCATCGGCGGGTTGACCATCGACCTCGAGGCCTTGGCAGGGACAACGTCAACGTTCCTGCTCATCGTGTTCGCCATCGTCAACACCGCCCTGCTGCGGCTGAAGCGAACCCAACCATCGCCGGGGTTCTCGACACCGACGTGGGTGCCCGCCCTGGGGTTGATGGGTGCGTTGCTTGCGCTGATCGTGTCGCTGATCTCGTAGTCACCATCCAACCAACCAACCAACCAAAATCACAAGGAGTAACAATGTTCGAACGAATTCTCGTACCACTCGATGGCAGCCTTCCGGCAACAGCCGCTCTGTCGGTCGGAGCACAAATGGCGCGCCGACTCGGCGTCGACCTCCACGCGCTGGCCCTGGTCGAACCGGGCCGAGACGAAGCTCACGTCCGCAAGCTGATCGAACACCAGGCCAACCGGGTGGACGGTCAGCCCGAGCTGCACATTCGGCCGCTGTCCTACAGCGTTCCCGATGACATCGCCGCCGAGTTCGATGCGGTCGACGAGACGCTCATCGTCATGCAGACCTGGGCCCGAGGCCGCTCGGCCGGGCTCCTTCACAACGTGTCCGAGGACGTGCTGCGTATGGTTCGCACACCAATGGTCGTTGTGGGCCCGCGGGTTGCCCCCGACCCGGACTGGACCGAGAAGCCACTGCTGGTCAGCACCGACGGATCACACTTTGGCGATCAGATCGTGCCGAGCGCGGCCCGCCTGGCCCGAGCGTTGCGAATCGAGGCGGAGCTGGTGACCGTGATCGACCAGGCTGCCGTTCCCGCCGGCTACGGCGTGGCGGGCGAGAGCAACTCGCTTACCGGTCTGGCGTCGGACATGGAATCCATCACCGGACGCCCCATCAACTACGACACCCTCCATGGTGCCGAGCCCGCAGACGCCCTGGTCGACCACGCCCGAAGGCGCCGGGCGTCATTCATTGCGCTGTCCACCCACGGCCGCTCGGGGGTTGCCAGGATCACCGCAGACAGCGTGGCGATGGACGTCGTACGCCACGCCGACTGCCCGGTGCTGCTGCATCGCCCGGCCATCGACGACTAGGCCGCCGGACATCACGGTTGAGGTAGGTCCAGGGTGAGGGCTGAGGTTGGGGCTCGGCTAGTGCTCGGGAATCCGCCGACCCGAGATCGAGGTCGGCACAATGCGGATGTAGCGAGACTTTTCCCCTCCGGCCCAGGGCGAGATGTTGAGATCATCGGCGTCGAGTAGTTCTTCCAGCCGATCGATCTCCGCGGCCTCACCTCGAAGCACGACACTCCAGCCAGACCGCTCGACCTCATTGAGCTGGTCCACTTCGAAGGCGACCGCAGGACCGAGGGCGACGGCCGCAAGTTTGAACCCGGGGGCGGTCTTGACGACGACCGTGCCGTTGTCCAAGCGATAGTTGACGGGGAAGATGTCCGGCGTACCCGCCACCGACACCGCCAGTCTGCCGACGGTTCGGCGTCGCAACTTCTCCCAGCACTCCTCCTCGGACAGTTCCTCACTCAAACGTTGAGCCATCTTGGCGCCTCCTTGGTCGGCTGCTGCAAGTGTCGGCAGCGGAGCCAACTGCGCACCAGGGCCGGAAGTCCCGATGAGCCATGCACACACGAGGACCTTGGCCTCTGGTCCGGGAGCGCGGCATCGAGGCCAAATGGAATCATGACCCCTCCGTTCCAACGCCTGCTCCTTCCGCTCGGTCCCACCGTCGATCAAGAGCAGGTGCTGTTGCCCGCCACTGTTCTTTCAACGTGGCTGGACGTTCCGCTTCAGATCCTCTGTGAGGATCCCGAATACCTGCCCCGGTATCGGGCGCTGGTCGGCGGGCTCGGCATAGCGGTCGAGCCGGTGCTGTGCCTCGAAGAGCCCTTTACCGCCGGGGTGGTTGCCCACGCCAACGCCAACGGACCGAGCCTGATCATCACCACCCCGGATGCTGACGGTCTGGCGCTTGCGAAGCGGAGCAGCCAACCGGTCTTGATCACCGCAGACCGGACGTCACAGCGGCTACCCGTCGGTCCGTTGGTGGTGGAGGTCACCGGGGACGAGCAGGATCTGGATGCGCTGGCGCTCAGTGCGGTACTTTCGCCCGCTCTCGGCGAGCCGATCCGGTTGATCGTTGGCACCACTGCGGGTACGCCGTCCACTGCGAGCACGCCGTCCACCACCAGCATGACCACCGCCACCATGAGCACCGCGACCAGGACCACCGTCGACGGGCCATCGTCGCTCGCCGACTACGCGGCAGCAGCCGAACAGCGACTGACCGAGATGGGCTGCGAGGTCGGCGTCGACGCGCTTCGAGCCCATGGACTGCACCCCCTGGTGCTCGTGGGTCGCACCCGCAGCGCCACCGCCATGGTGATTCCAGCCAACCGGCTTGACGAGCCCGGCCTTATCGAACGAGCAACGACGCAGGGGGTGAACGTCATTGTGGCCCCGCCCGTCGATGGCGACGCCGGCCGCCCGCCACCGTTCCGGATGAACCTTGACCGCCCTGTCGATCACCGGTCGGACGGGGCGGATCTGCAGGTCTTGGACCGCGACGAATGTATGGCCCGGCTGGAACGTCACACGGTGGCCCGCATCGGCTACGTCGACACCGGATGGCCAACCGTGGTGCCGGTCAACTACCGGGTCCAGGGTGGCGACATCTATATGCGCAGCCTTGCCGGCGCCAAGTTGAAGGCGGCCGAGCGTGGCGACACCGTCTGTCTGGAGCTCGACGGCTACGACGAGGCACTCCGCACCGGCTGGAGCGTGATCGCCCACGGCGCACTGGAGGTGATCCACGATGCGGCAACACTTCGCCAGGCCTGGACCAACGACCCGCACCCATGGGTGGCGGCGCCGCAGTGGCGGTGGTTGCGAATGGTCCCGTTCTCGGTCAGTGGACGGACGGTAGCTCCGGGAACAGAGGGCACCGACGACGTAGCCCGCACAGAGCGGACAGACCGTACAGAGCGGGCAGAGCCGGTGCTTAGCCCCGCCAGGTCTGCTTTGCCCACCACCGACCGCTGAACCGCCAGCGGTTGGAAGCGGTTGGCGTTTCATCGGCAACGGCGGGGCGGGGCCAGGCCATGGTCAGGGCCGCAGTGATGGCCGCGGCCTCTTCCTCGGTTGGCACCGGCGTGATGTTCATTGGCTGCTCGGCCATTAGAGCGGCACGTTTCCGTGCTTGCGCCGCGGCAGGTCTTCCTGCTTTGACTTGAGCATCTCAAGCCCGGCAATCATTTTGATTCTGGTCTCCGCGGGGTCGATGACATCATCGACGTAGCCCCGCTCGGCGGCAATCCACGGATTGGCGAACTGGTCCTTGTAGTCCTCGATGAGCTCTGCCC
>CAZSTV010000073.1:2671-16628 GCA_964609665.1 uncultured Acidimicrobiaceae bacterium | reverse complement strand
GTCCATGACCACGTATGCACCGCCGTAGGCCTTGCGGGTGATCACCTGGATACGGGGCACGGTGGCCTCGCAGTACGCGTAGAGCAGCTTGGCGCCGTGGCGGATGATGCCGCCGTACTCCTGGTCGACGCCGGGGAGGAAGCCGGGAACGTCCACAAAGGTCAGCAGCGGAATGCCAAACGCATCGCAGGTCCTCACAAAGCGCGCCCCCTTGGAGGCACTTTCGATGTCGAGCACACCGGCCAGGACCATCGGCTGGTTGGCAACGATGCCAACGGTCTGACCGTTCATCCTGGCGTAACCACACACGATCGACTTTGCCCAGTTTGCGTGGTACTCCATGAAGTCGCCGTCATCGACAACTTCCGTCACCACTGCCTTCATGTCATAGGGCATGTTCGGGCTGGTGGGCATCATGTCGGCCAGGGAGGTGCAGAGCCGGTCGGGGCTGTCATCGGTTTCGACGACGGGTGCATCCTCCATGTTGTTCGACGGCAGGAACGACAGCAGGTACCGCACATCGTCCATGACCGCCTTCTCATCGGCGGCGACAAAGGTGGCCACACCGGAACGCGACGAGTGGCTGCCAGCGCCACCGAGTTCTTCCAGGGAGACCTCTTCGCCGGTCACCGTCTTCACCACGTCCGGGCCGGTGATGAACATGTGCGACGTCTCCTTCACCATGAAGATGAAGTCGGTCATGGCAGGGCTGTAGACGGCACCGCCCGCGCACGGCCCCATGATCACGCTGATCTGAGGAATGACGCCCGATGCCTGCACGTTGCGCCAGAAGATGCCGCCGTAACCATCGAGGCTGACAACACCCTCGGGGATGCGGGCGCCGCCGCCGTCGTTGAGACCGATGTATGGCGCGCCAACCGAGAGCGCAAGGTCCATCAGCTTGTGCAGCTTCTCCGCTGACACCTCGCCGGTTGAGCCGCCGTTGATGGTGAAATCCTGGCTGGAGACAAAGACCTTGCGGCCGTCGATGGAACCCCAGCCGGTGATGACACCGTCGGTGTAGGGGCGGGTGTCGGCATCGGGGTGCCGGGAGCGGGCGAACAGGTCAAGCTCGTTGAACGAACCCTCATCCAGCAGATACTCCAGCCGTTCCCTGGCCAGCATCTTGCCCTTGTCGTACTGGCGCTGCACCGCCCGATCGGACCCGGCGTTCAACGCCTCTTCTTTTCTGGTCTGCAGTTCGGTAATTCGCTCGCTTAGCGGATGATCAGCCACCGGTGCAGCGTACCGGTTCCCTCCCCGCTGTAAGAAAGCGAGCGGGGAGGATCGACCAAATTCGCCTATCGCTGGGCGGCAAGGCCGGCGGCAACGGTTGCCGCTACTTCTTCGGCCAGCTCGGGGGTCACCGGTTCGCCGGTGAGCAGCAACCGGACCCAGATGGGCCCGATCGCCGTCTCGATGGCCAGCGTTGGGTCGACAGAGGCCGCCAACTCCCCCCGCTCAATGGCTCTGGTGATGATTGGCGTTGCGTTGTGGATGCGGTCCGCCCAGTAGCGATGGAGCCCACTGGCGAGTTCCTCCGACCCGGCGGCCGCGGCCAGCAGTGACCGTGCTGCGGCGAGGGTTTGTGGACCGTTTACATAGGCCACTATCGCCTTTGAAAAGGCGGCCAAATCCCCCTGAAGAGTACCGGTATCAGGCACAACGACTGAACGTTCGCTGAGCTCCCGAACGGTTGTGGAGACAAGTTCGGCCTTTGTCGGCCAGCGCCGATAGACCGTGGTTTTATGTACACCGGCCCGGGTGGCGACCTCTTCCATGCTCAGCGCGTCATACCCGACCTCGGCCAGAAGCTCCGCCGTTGCCTGCTGAACCGCGGCCACCACACGGGCGGCGCGGCCCCCTGGCCTCGACTCGCCGACGGGTGGGGAAGATTCGGTCACCGCCACAGCTTATCGCAATATTTGTTGCGTTTACGGAGCAGTTCGTCCATAGTGGGTAACGCAACAAACGTTGCGATTAACGACCTGTCGAAATGACACCATCAAACAAAGCCACAGCAAACGAAACCACAGCGAACGAAACCACAGCGAACGAAGCCACAGCAAACGAAGCCACAGCAAACGAAGCCACCACAAGCACCCGTCACACGAAACGAGACCAACGTGAAGTTTCACCTCCACACCGAGATCACCATCGACGCTCCGCCTGCCGACGTCTGGAAAACCCTGACCAACCTGAACGACTACCAGGAGTGGAACCCGTTCATCACCTCAGCCGAGGGCGACGTCGCTGTGGGGGCGCGGCTGGTCAACCACATGGCCCCTCCTGGTGGCAAAGCCATGACGTTCAAGCCGACCGTCACCGTGGTGGAACCCGGCAAGACGTTCGAGTGGCTTGGTCGGCTTGGCCTCCCCGGCCTGTTCGACGGTCGCCACCGGTTCGAGTTGCGGGCCACCGATGACGGCGGAACCCACCTCATCCACGGCGAACGGTTCCAGGGCCTGCTGGTCCGGCCGCTCAAGCGTTCGCTGGAGACGAAAACCCTCGCCGGATTTGAGGCGATGAACCTGGCGCTGAAGGACCGGGTCGAAGCCGCCGCCAGCTGTCGCTGAGAGTCGCTGAGCGAGTCAGCCGTCTGCGGGCACGTCGACCCCGAGGGACCGGAGTCGATCGGTTTCCCACTCGGGACGCATCGACTGCCCAAGAGCCACTGCGGTGATGTGCTCGCCACCCTCAACCCACACATGGCAGGTGTTGGTGTTCATCGCCACCCGACGCTGCCGGTCCTCGTCATCGGACCCCTCGTCGAGGCGATCAGCCGGATCATCATCGAGGGTCACCAGGCTCCAGCTGGCCTGGATGGCCGCCGGACCCATCGCCTGCAGGAGCGCACCGACGTGTGAGCAGCCACCGGGACCGCCAAACAGCTCCCTCACTTTCCTGGTGTAGCCACGGCTGATCGAGAGGCCGACCAGCTGCCCGTAGTCCGGAAGCACGTTGGTACAGATCTGGTAGGGGTGCACGTTCATCCTGGCCTCGGCGTCGAGGATTTCGAAGCCGGGAACCGCCACGATCAGGTCGACTTCCATGTCGTGAATGGTCAACGGCTCCCCGTCTGAGCGGCTCAGCCCTTGCGGGCGATTGTCAACGAGGCGGCCGCGGACCCGCATCCGCCCGTCACCCTCGGCAAAGACCTCGCAGTCAATGCTGCGTCGATGAATTGGAGTTGACACCCACGCGACCTTACAGAGCCGCGCCGGAAACGAGAAAGTTCAGCGCACCGGTGGCCGATGGCCGGAATCAACCGCTGTTTGTCCTTGTGACCGGGCCACCGCCACGACATGATGAGGCCACCCAACCGAGGAGCAACCCCACACCGTGAGCAGATTTGTTGACCTGAGCCATGTGATCACCGCGGGAATGGAGACCTACCCCGGTCTGCCAACACCGGAGATTGCGCCCCACCTCACCCGCGAAGCCGCCGAGGAGATCTACGGACCGGGGATCACCTTCACCATTGGCATGGTCAATCTGTGTACGAACACCGGCACGTACCTGGACGTGCCGTACCACCGCTACGCGGATGGTCACGACCTCACAAAACTCAGCCTGACAAGGGTGGCGGACGTCCCCGCCATCTGCCTCGACCGCACCGGCACCGAACAGATCGAGCTCTCGGCCGAAGACTTCGACGCAAGCCACATCGGCGGGCTCTCGGCCATTGCGGGCGTGGCCGTACTGATCAGGACCGATCATTCCAAGCACTTCGCAACCCCCGCCTACACCGAGGACCACCCCCACCTCTCGGCGGCCGCGGGGGACCTGCGGGCCGAGGCCGCGGTGGCCTGCGTTGGGATTGACACACTCAACATCGACGGCACCAAGACCGGCGAGCGCCCGGTGCACAGCACGCTGCTCGGGTCGGAGATACCCATCATCGAGCATCTGACCGCGCTCGATCAGCTACCGGCCGCGGGCTTCCGGTTCACCGCAGTCCCACCAAAGATCGAGAACGCCGGAACCTTCACCGTGCGGGCCTTCGCCACCGTGGACTGAGGCCAACCCACCAACCCACTTCATCGTGAAGCGACATCGCCTACTGTGTGGCCATGGCGTTGCCGGTCAATCCTCCGCTCAAACCAATGCTGGCCAAGGCGGTCCAGGGCCTTCCAGAACGAGACGATCTCATCTTCGAGCCAAAGTGGGACGGCTTCCGCTGCATTGTCTTCCGCGACGGTGACGATGTGGTGCTCGGGTCACGCAACGAGCGCCCGCTCACCCGGTATTTTCCCGAGATGCTCGACCCGATCCGGGCGTCAACGCCGGAGCGGTGTGTGCTCGACGGCGAGCTGATTGTCGCCGTCGACAATCACCTTGCGTTCGAGGCGTTGCAGCAACGGATCCACCCGGCCGAATCCCGGGTGAACATGTTGGCGGAGAAAACCCCGGCCGCATTCATCGCCTTTGACGCCATCGCCATCGGTGACGAGGACCTGCGGCAACTCCCCTTCGGTCAGCGGCGGGCCAGGTTGGAAGAGGCCCTTGTCGGGGCGACACCGCCGGTCTACCTGACAAAGACCACCACCGACCACGACGTCGCCGCCGAGTGGTTTCGAGTATTCGAAGGGGCAGGACTGGACGGCCTGATCGCAAAGCCCGTCGACGACCCCTACGTCGAAGACAAGCGAACCCAGCTGAAGGTGAAGCACATCCGCACCGCGGATGCCGTCGTTGCCGGGTATCGGTGGCACAAGGACGGTGAGGGGGTCGGCTCGCTGCTGCTGGGGTTGTACGACGGCGACCAGTTGCATCACGTCGGGGTGGCCGCCAGCTTCACCAAGAAGCGCCGGGCCGAACTGGTGGAAGAACTGCAACCGCTCACCGACGGCGCCATCGAGGTGCACCCGTGGCGGGAATGGGCCGATGCCCAGGCTCACGCCGATGGCCGCATGCCGGGGGCGCAGAACCGATGGTCGGCCAAGAAGGACCACAGCTGGGTGCCACTGCGGATCGAGCGCGTGGTCGAGGTTAAATACGGCAGCACCCTGAACGGTCGGTTTCGAGAGGTCACCAAAGTGCTCCGAGAGCGTCCGGACAAGACCCCGGCCGAGTGCAACTTTGACCAACTGGACGAACCGATCCCCGTCGGCCTTGACCTTGTCCTCGACGAGGATTCATGAGGAACGCATGAGCGGCGAGGCGATCCAGCGAGAGATCTCCGGTCGGGGCCTGAAGATCTCCAACCCGGACAAGGTCTTCTTCTCAAAGCAGGGCCAGACCAAGCTGGACCTGATCGACTACTACGAAGCGGTGGCAGAGCCGCTCATGGCGACGATGGGCGGCAGACCAACGCTCATGCAGCGCTTCCCCGACGGTGCGTCTGGAAAGTCCTTCTTCCAGAAGCGGGTCCCCAAGGGAGCCCCGAAGTGGTTGGAGACCACGGTGGTCAGCACCCCGAACGGCACGACGTCCAACGCCATGGTGGCGACCGACGTTGCCCACATCGCCTGGGCCGCCCAGATGGGGTGTCTCGGTTTCCACCCGTGGCCGTATCGGGCCGCGGCGCCCGCGTTCACCGATGAGCTGCGAATTGACCTCGACCCCTCCCCCGGCGTCGACTTCGACGACATCCGCAATGGCGCCAAGTTGGTCAAGGACTTCCTGGATGAGCTGGGCCTCACCGTCTACCCGAAGACCACCGGCAGCCGGGGCCTCCACCTGTTCATGCGGCTTGTGCCGGAGTGGGACAGCTACCAGGTCCGAGCGGCCGCGGTTGCCATGGCCCGGGAGCTGGAGCGCCGCCACCCGGAACAGCTGACTGCGGCGTGGTGGAAGGAGGAGCGTGGTGAGCGTGTCTTCATCGACTTCAACCAGAACGCTCCCCACAAAACGGTCTTTGGGGCATGGAGTGTCCGAGCCAGGGTTGGTGGACAGGTCAGCACGCCGTTCCGATGGGAGGAGATCGACCAGATCACTCCCGACGAGCTGACCATGGACGTGGTGCCGGCCAAGCTCGATGCCGAGGGTGACCCGTGGGCGGACATGTACGACTCACCAAACCGGCTCGACCCGCTGCTGGATGCGCACGACCGTGACATGGCAAACGGTTTGATGGACGCGCCGTGGCCGCCGGTCTACCCGAAGCAACCGAACGAACCGCCCCGGGTGGCACCAAGCCGCGCCCGCCAAGACTGATATCAGCTCCGGTTCGCGACCGACGAGTCAGTCGCCGGTTGCGCCGTCGATCGCCTGCCGCAGATAGTCGGCGTGGCCGAGGTGGCGGGCGTACTCCTCGATCAGGTGGATCAGTATCCAGCGAACGGACGGGTGCCGCCCATCGCCACCGGTTCGGACCGCAACAGCGTCAAGTGACAGCGCGCCACCGTAGATGGCATCGGCCGCGCTCCACGCCGTCCGGTACATCTCCTGAAGCTCGGCAATGGTGTGATCGGTGGCGGAGGTCAGCTCCCAGTCGGGGTTGTCTCCCCACGGGGCATCGGCCCACGGGCTCACCGGGTCGTCGCCCCGGAACACATATGACGACCAGTTGCTTTCCACATACGCCATGTGTTTGAGCAACCCGCCGAGCGTCAGGTCCGAGGGGGCAACCGCCTGAGCGGCCTGGTCGTCGGTGATGCCCTCGGTCTTACGCAGCAGCACCGTTCGCTGGTAGTCCAGAAACTCGGTGAGCATCTGACGCTCATCCCCCTCTTTGATGATGGATGGCAGTTCCGTCATCGGGGGCCCAATCTCAATCAGCTCGTTCCCGCTGGACTCAGGCTGGGATTCGGGATCGGGGGTGGCGTCAGTGGTCACGTCAGGTCTCCAGGGGCTTGGCCAGCATCACAACCCGATAGTCAGCAGAGCCGGTCGGCTCGAACTGGTCGACGGGGTCAAACCCGAAGATCTCGTGAAAGCGCAGCGAGCGAGGGTTCGGCGGCTCAACGTTAACCTCCGCGCAGAGCATCGGCCGCTGATTATCCAGCGCCCACTGCTCAAAGTCCCGGTACAGCGCCGGGCCCCAACCGGCGCCCCGTTCGCTCTCGGACACCGCCACCCGGTCGACGTATGCAAACTGTGGGTACCGCTCGGTGAACCACCCGAAGTTCGGGCTGCCATACGGGGCTTCCTCGGTCAGTCCGATGAGTAACCCGACGATGGCACCGTCGTTCTCGACCACCTTGAAGTACGGGGCCCACTCTTCAAACGCCGCAAGCTTTGCTGCGTCCATGGGGCCGACCTCGGGAAGGCACGCCTCGTTCAAGGCCAACACCTGCTCGGCATCGGCTTTTGTATAGCTTCGGATCACGCCGCAACTCCTGTTCGATGATCTCTTGACATCAGGCCCTGGCCGCCGCCAGAGTCGCTGTTCTTTTCACCAGGTCCGGGGCCTCGAATATCTCCGCCGCCGCCTCGATGTCTTCTCCGGGTCCGACCCAACGCAGGTCGTCGATCGACGCTGCCGTCGGAGCGTCGCGCTCCAGCGTGGCGAGCCGTCGGAACAACAGCGCGTCCTCCAACTGGTCGGCCAGCGTCTTTGCAAGCTTGGCCCCACCCCGCACCGTTATGTCCCACTGCCCAGCGGCCAGCGGAACCTTCTCGATGTGGCCGTACCGGCTCAGCACCGCTGCCGTTGACTTGGCGCCCCATCCGGGAAGGCCTGGGAAACCGTCGGCCGTGTCACCGACGAGGGCCAGGTAGTCGATGATGGACTCCGGTGGCACACCGTACTTTTCGATGACGTCGGCAACGTCGAGGATTTTGTCGTTCCGGCGATCGAACTGGAGCACCCTGCCCTCTTCGACGCACTGGGCCAGATCTTTGTCGGGGGTGCAGAGCAACACCTTGGCCACCCGCTCATCGGCCGAAGCGATCTTGGCCAACGATGCCATGCCGTCATCGGCCTCATACTCCACCATGGGATAGGTGGCGATGCCGAGGGCTCGCAATCCGTCTTCCAGGGGCTGGAACTGGGCCAGGATGTCGGGATCAAGTCCTTCACCGGACTTGTAGCCGTCGTACATGTCGTTGCGAAACGACTCGATGACGTGGTCGGTGGCGACGCCGACGTGGGTGGCGCCGTCCTCCAGCAGGGTCATCATGCTGCGCAACACACCCCGGGCGCCGCCAATGTCCAAGCCGTCGCCATTGAGCCGGGTCGGCCTGGCGAAGAACTGCCGAAACAGCTCGTAGGTGCCATCGACCACATGGACCGTCAGTTTCTCTTTCGGACCACCCATGAGTTCTGCTCCATCCAACCGTTCGGTGCACGACGGCTTTCCCTCGACGAACTATAGCCATGGCTCCGGGTGAGCGAGGACGGGGCGGGAGAGGTATGTTCGGTTCATGGCCGAGTTGAAGATGGTTCATCATCACCGAGATGTTCAGGGCGGCGCGGCAAGGGCCGCTGTGTTCGGCATCAGCGACGGCCTCGTATCCAACGTCGGCCTGATCCTCGGTGTTGCGGCGGCCGGTACCGACGGGTCCAACGTGGTTGTAGCGGGCGTCGCCGGGTTGCTGGCGGGGGCCGTTTCCATGGCCGCCGGCGAGTACGTCTCGGTCAAGGCCGAAGCCGAGCTGGTGGAGCGGGAACTGGCGATCGAGCGGGAGTCCCTCGCACAGGACCCCGAAGAGGAAACCGAAGAGCTGGCCAGCATCTACATGAGCCGAGGCCTCCCGGAAGACCAGGCAAGGGACCTTGCGGGGGCGGTCATGGAAGACCCCGAGGTGGCACTTGAGGTCCACGCCAGAGAGGAGCTCGGGGTTGACCCGGACTCCGTCGGTGACCCCATCGGCGCGGCGAGCAGCTCCTTTGTGGCGTTTTGTATCGGCGCCATTCTGCCGCTGCTGCCGTGGTTCTTCGCCGACGGCAACCCGGCCATCCTCGCCTCGGTCGTCATCGGCTTGGTCGCCGCGGCAACCGTCGGAGCAACCCTGGCCCACTTCACCGAACGGTCAAAGATACGCACCGCCACTCGCCAGGTCGTCATCGCTGTGGCCGCCGGAGCGATCACCTGGTTGATCGGGTCTCTCCTCGGCGCAACGGTCATCTAGTGCCCTAGGACGGGGCGGCAAGGGCCCGGGTAGCCTGGGCCGATGGCACGCTCAATCGCTACCGAAGACATCGTTGGACTGGACGAGCTACTCGACTTTGTCCGGGACAGAAACCACTGGGTGATGACGACGGTTCGGGCCGACGGTCGACCGCAGATCTCGCCGGTCACCGGCGGGGTTGGCCCCGACGGCAACCTACTGATTTCCACGTACCCGTCGCGGGACAAAGTCCATAACCTGCGCAAAGATCCTCGGACCACCATCTGCGTCTTGAGCGACCACTTTGGCGGGGCATGGGTCCAGGTCGACGGTCTGGCAACCGTCACCGACGTCCCAGAAGCGGTCGACGGGATGGTCGAGTACTTCCGGGCGGTCTCCGGGGAACACCCGGACTGGGACGATTACCGGGCGGCGATGCTCCGTCAGGGGAAGTGTCTGCTGTCGATAGCGGTTGAACGGTGGGGGCCAATTGCAACCGGCGGATTTCCGGCTGCGGTAATCCCGCTCCTCGACGACTGACATCGCCGTAGACCAGCGTGCACACGTCGCACACCACACCCACCACATACCACCCATAGTTGAAGCCCTCAGGAGGGACGATGGCTGACCTAGAGAACGCTCCATCAAGCGAGACACCGCAGGCTGCGCCCGACAACGAGTGGCACCGGGTACTCGAACCGGGAGAACTGGACGAAGGCCGGGTCAAGACCGTTGCCGTCGGCACCAGGACGTTTGCCCTCAGCCACCACGAGGGCCAGTTCGGCTGTATCGACAACGCCTGCCCCCACCAGGGCGGGCCGCTCGGAGAGGGTTCAATCGAGAACGGCTGGCTGCGGTGCCCGTGGCACGGCTACGACTACTCACCGATTGACGGCAAGCCGCCCGAGGGGTTCAGCGATGCCCCAGCGTGCTTCGCCACCGAGGTCCGAGACGACGGGGTCTACGTCTCCCTCCCCCCGGAGACGCCGCCGGTCCGCACCGTGTCCGATGTGCTGGTGGAGACGATGACCAACTGGGGGCTGACCCACGTCTTTGGCATGGTCGGCCACTCCAACCTTGGGTTTGCCGACGCCATGCGCAAGGCCGAAGCCCGCGGCGACCTAACCTTCATCGGCATCCGCCACGAGGGAGCGGCCGCCTTTGCGGCGACCGCCTACGGCAAGCTGACCGGCATCCCGGCAGGGTGTTTCGGTATTGCCGGTCCCGGCTCCACCAACCTGCTGACCGGCCTGTATGACGCCAAGGAAGACCGTGCTCCGGTCCTGGCCATCTCCGGCCAGGTCCCCTCGAGTGTCAAAGGACGTGGCGCGTTCCAAGACACCGACCTTGAAGCGGCGTTCAGCGGCGTTGCCCGGTTCAGCGAGACCGTGCACGCAACCTCAAGCCACGCCGAGCTTGCGACGCTCGCAATGAAGACCGCCATCGTGGAACGTGACGTCTCCCACCTGATTTTGCCGGACGAAATTCAGCACCTCCCCGTCGGTGATGACGTGGAGGCCGGTGGCCCTCGGGGTCGGGTCGGTTCTCGGCTCATCTCCCCGCCGATGGATGACCTGGCCCGCGCCGCGGCCATGCTGGCCACCGCGGATCGGCCCATGATCATCGTCGGCAACGGCGCCCGCGGCCAGATGGTTGAAGTGACCGCCCTGGCGGAGCGTTTGGGAGCGCCGGTTGCCACCACGTTCAAAGCCAAGGGCCTTATCGCCGATGACCACCCGCTGGGCTGCGGGGTGATGGGGCGCTCCGGGACACCGGTCGCCAGCTGGTTCATGAACGAGAGCGACCTGGTCTTGGTGTTTGGGGCGAGCTTCGCAAACCACACCGGCATCGCCGACTACAAACCGCTGATCCAGGTTGACTTCGACCCCATGGCGCTCGGCCGGTTCCACTCGGTGGACCTTCCGCTGCAGGGCCACGTCGGCGTGACCGCAACACAGCTGCTCGGCATCCTCCCCGACGCTCTTGCCGGAACCGACGTTCGGGCCGAGGTCGTCGAACGACGGGCAATTTGGCATGCGGAGAAGGCCAGCCGTTTGGCCGACGACGAGGGACAGGGCATCGGTGCCGCGGCGGTGATGGACACCCTCAGCCGGTTGTTCCCGGCCGACGCGGTCATCGCTGTCGACGTTGGCAACAACACCTATTCGTTCGGTCGCTACTTCGAAGTTTCCGGCCAGCAGGACGTGTTGATGTCGGGTTACCTGGGCTCCATCGGGTTCAGCTTCCCGGCCGCCATGGGAGCGTGGGCCGCCGTTGGCGACTCCCGACCGGTGGTCAGCGTGAGCGGTGACGGCGGTTTCGGTCAGTACGCCATGGAGATGACAACCGCGGCGAAGTACAACATGAACATCACCCACGTCCTGATGAACAACAGCGAACTCGGGAAGATCTCGAAGGAGCAGCGGGCCGCCAACTGGGATGTGTGGCAGACGTCGCTCCACAATCCGAACTTTGCGGCCTTCGCCGAGCTGTGTGGGGTCAAAGGCATCCAGGTGACCGAGGCGAGCGGGCTCGACCAGGCCGTCAGCGAGGCGCTGGCCCACCCCGGACCGGCCCTCGTGGAAGTCATCACCGACGCGCTGCTGGTCTGACGGCTCGTCGAATCGACGCCGAGCGGCAACCGTCGGTCAGCCCTTGCGCTGCAACAGTTCTATCTCCACAAACGCCACCGGCTGATCGCCGTTGTTGACCACGTTGTGTTCAACGCCGGCTGAACGGTTGTAGGAACCACCAATCGTCAACTCGGCATCGGTGGCGGTGACCGCACCGTCACCGTCCTTGATTTCAATGGTGAGCGCGCCCTCGGTGACCGGCACCACCACATAGTCGTACTCGTGGCGGTGATGGCCGGTTTCGGTACCGGGCGGGAAGTCCCATCGGGTGACCCGCACATCGCCGGTTTCGAGCTGTTGGGTTGCCGTTGCAGCAGGTCGGTTCATGATTGCTCCCGTGAGTAAGGCCGTGGTCGGAACGGACAGTTCCCCAGCGTGGTGAATGACTTGTGTATAGCGTGGGAAGTGACATGTCCGTCCCGTCGAGCCTCCCCTCTTCAACCACAGGCCAATGAACCACAGGCCAATAAACCGCGAGCCAAAGAACACTGTGGTGACTGTGTTGCCGTTGCCCCTCGGCCATGTGCTACTGCCGGATGCACACCCTCGGGCGGCCACCGATCGCACCTGCCCCATCATCTGCCACGCGGTGCAACACCCCGACGGCGTTGTGCTGGTGGACACCGGCCCCGACGTCGGACACCCGGTGATCGACGAGCTGTATCAGCCAGACGTACGCAACATCATTGACGCCCTGAACGATGCCGGGATGGACGAGCGAGATGTTGTTGCGGTCGTCAACTCCCACCTCCACTTCGATCACTGCGGACAGAACCACCGACTGCCCAACGCCGAGGTCTGGGTGACCGAGGCCGAGGTCGCTGCGGCGGCCGAGGAGTTCTACACCGTTGCGGAGTGGGCCAACATTGCCCCGGAGCGACGGCGACTCTCCCGAGACGGCGACATGCTCGCTGACGGGATACGGATCTTGCACACCCCCGGGCATACCCCCGGCCACCAGTCGCTCTCGGTGGACACCGCAGACGGCCTCGTGGTCCTTGCGGGCCAAGCCTGCTACTCCTGTGTCGAGTTCGAGACGGGCCTACCCGCCATGACCGACATGCACGATGAGACCTGGCTCGACGCGGGGGTCGAGTCCCTGCGTCGGCTCACGGCCCTATCGCCAGACGTTGTCCACTTCAGCCACGACGAGGCGATCTACCAGCCTAGGCCTTAGCAACCCAGGCGTTAGCAACCTGGGCGTTTGCAACCCAGGCGCTAGAACGTCAGGCTGACCTTTAGCGCACCCTCGGGCACCGGGTCGTTCGCCACCGAGAAGGCGGTGGTGATCTCCTCGATGGGGTAGATGTGCGACAGCAACGGCGTCACGTCGATGTGGCCACCGGAGATCAGGTCCAGGGCCGCCTTGAAGGACAGCGAGTCGCCTTCCTGCTGGGCACCGTAGGTACTGCTGGCGGTAAGCCGCTTGCGGAAGAACTTGGCAAAGCTGATCTGCACACTGTCATCGGTGTCTGGCAACCCGAACCACATGAGGTCACCGTCCGGCCGAACCAAGTCGATGGATTGAAACAGGGTTTCTTTGCGCCCGACCGCTTCCACCACGTAGTCAGGGCCCTCGCCGGTCAGCTCCTCGATGGCCTCGAAGATGTCGACCTCGCCAACGTTGAGCGTGACATCCGCGCCGTACGCCGTCGACACCGCCAGGCGGGTATCGGACAGGTCGGCAGCGATCACTCGAGCGGCGCCGTTGCGCTTCAGCCAGTACGTCCAGAACAGTCCGGCAGAACCTTGGCCGAGGACCAGGATGGTCCGCCCGACAACGTCCACCGGCCGCTGGCGGGCCGCGAAAATGACGGTGCCAAGTTGTTGCGCCATCAGTAGCTCGGCGTCGGAGACAGTCGTTTCCGGCAACGGCAGTACGTAGCGGCCGTCCATCCGCTGGTACTCACTGAATCCTTCGGAGACCGACGCGTCGGGGAAGCACAGCACCCGCTGACCGACGGTCACGTTTGGGTGGTTGGATGCCATGATCTCACCGATTCCCTCGTGTCCGGGGTATCCGTGCTTGCATGGCAGGGGGTTCCGCAGACCAGCACCAAAGCAGACAACATGGAGGTCGGAGCCACATATCGAGGCCATGTGCGTCTTGACCAGAACCTGATTGTCACCGATCTCAGGAATCGGCGTTTCGACGCATTGGATGTCGTTAACGCCGACCATCTGACCGGCCCTCATGAGTTCTGGCATCTACAGAGACTATGGCAAACACCGACACCGCAACAGCTGACAAGATGGCCTGGCAAGATGGCCCGGCAAGATGGGTGGTAGACAACAGGGAACACAATCACCCAGTTCGAGAGTTGGTA
>CAZSTV010000073.1:0-2571 GCA_964609665.1 uncultured Acidimicrobiaceae bacterium | reverse complement strand
GGCAAGATGGGTGGTAGACAACAGGGAACACAATCACCCAGTTCGAGAGTTGGTAGGACATGGACACACCTCACGCAGCACGAAATCCAAGGGCCGAGGCCCAGACCGTGGTCGGTGATGGCCTGTCGGCACGCGTGCTCGAACCGTCACCACCGGCCGTTGTCGACGGTCCGTACTTCGCCGACGACCCCGTTGGGCTCGATGGGAACGACCGGGCCTCCGTGCTGCAACCGGCCGGCGTTGGCGACGGACCTGACTGGAACTCGTGGCTGCAGGAAAACCCGCAACACCGACAGTGGGCGGCCGAGCGCTGGCTCGGCGGTGACCGCACCCTACCAACGCCCCCGGCCGGGCTCACCGAGAGCCGGTTGGCGCTGCATCGCCTCGGTGTCTACGTGATCGCACCGGTGCGCCATGCTGCAAACGGAAAGTTCGGTCTGCGGTGGACCGCCGGTGGGTTCGGCACCCCGTTCTTCGGCGACGAGACAGCGGCCAACCGCCAAATTCGGGTTGAAGGCACCGACCTCATCGACCAGCGGGACGGTGAAGTTCGAGTGGCGCCAATCACCACGCTGCAGGCCGCAGCCGACTTCCTCGGCACCTCGATCGATGACGCCACCGCCGCCGAGCACGACTCTCCCGCAGTCGGCGACGTCAACGCGCCACTCAACGTGGACCCGGCCGCTACAGCATTCCTCGGTCACTGGTACGGCATGGCTTTTGCGGCGCTCGAATCCGTGCGGGCCGACGCCGCCTCGGTTGACCCGAGCAGGCCCCAACTGTGGCCCGGCCATTTCGACCCCGCCATAGAAATCGGCGACGAGGACCACCGGGGCAGCTATGGCGCCTCACCGGGAGACGACGGCGTCGACGAGCCCTACCTATACCTCAGCATCTGGTACCCGGACAAGATCGGCGTCGACCCGTCCGATCCCATGTGGAACGCGCCGTCGTTCACCGGTGCGATCCTCAAGCTGTCAGACTTTCCCGTCGGCGAAGACCCGGTGACGGTGGCGGCGGTGTTTTGGATGTCGCGGCGCAACAAGCTCGGCGGCTAGCCACGGGCATGCCGGTCAGCCACCGGCAATAGACTCTCTCCAATGTCAACCGCCGCCCTGATGATCCAGGGCACGAACTCAAACGCAGGCAAGTCCGTCCTCGTGGCCGGGCTGTGCCGCGTCTTTGCCCGGCGCGGGCATGCGGTCCAGCCGTTCAAACCGCAGAACATGTCGAACAACGCCGCGGCAGTCGGTGCCGACGCGAACGGAGCAGGTGGCGGCGAGATCGGCCGAGCTCAGGCGCTCCAGGCCCGAGCGGCCGGGGTACCGCTGAGCGTTCACCAGAACCCGGTGCTCCTCAAGCCGGAGTCCGACACCGGCGCCCAGGTGGTGGTGCAGGGCCGTCCGCTCGGCACGCTGCAGGCCGCCCACTTCGGCGGTCGCCGAGATGAGCTGTTGGAGCGGGTGCTGGAGAGTTTTGCCATTGTCCAGGACATGGCGGACATCGTGGTGGTTGAGGGTGCTGGCAGCCCCGCCGAGACCAACCTTCGCACCGGCGACATTGCCAACATGGGGTTTGCCGATGCGGCAGGAGTACCGGTGATCCTGGCGGGCGATATCGACCGCGGCGGCGTCATCGCTTCACTTGTCGGCACCAGCGTGGTGCTGTCGGAGTCCGATCGGGCGCTCATCCACGGCTTTCTCATCAACAAGTTCCGGGGCAACGTCGATCTGTTCAACAACGGCATCCGCGACGTGCAGACCCGCACCGGCTGGCCGTCGATGGGGGTGGTGACCTGGTGCCATGATCTGGTCCGGCTCCCGGCTGAGGACGCCGTGGAACTTGGCGACGGACCCTCCGGCGGCGCCCTGCGGGTAGCGGTCCCGATGCTGAGTCGCATCGCCAACTTCGACGACGTTGATCCGCTGAAGCTCGAACCCGAGGTGGAGGTCCAGATGGTCCCGCCGGGCTCGCCCATCCCGGTGGCGGACCTGGTGATCATCCCCGGCACCAAGGCAACCATCGCCGATCTTGAGTTCTTTCGAGCCCAGGGGTGGGACGTGGACCTTGCCGCCCACGTCCGACGGGGTGGCAAAGTGCTTGGCCTCTGCGGCGGCTTCCAAATGCTCGGGACGACCATCGCCGACCCCCACGGTGTCGAAGGGCGCGCCACCACCGTTGACGGGCTCGGGCTGCTACAGGTCGAGACCGTGTTGGAGCGCCACAAGGTCACACAGCCGGTGGCCGGAACGCACCTCGGCTCCGGGGAGGCGGTGACCGGCTACGAGATTCACGTTGGACGAACCACCGGCCCCGATACCGAACGTGCGGTCCTCAGCCTGGATGGACGCCGGGAAGGAGCAACGTCGGCCGACGGGCACGTCAGCGGAAGCTACGTGCACGGCATCTTTGGGAGCGACGGTTTCCGGGCCGCCTTCCTGCGAGATCACGGGGCCACCTCCACCGTTGGCTATGACCACTCAGTCGACGAGGCGCTCAACAGCTGGGCCGATCAGCTCGAAGCGGAACTGGACATCGACGCAATGCTTGCAATCGCCAAGAGCCGGACCC
>CAZSTV010000072.1:0-22263 GCA_964609665.1 uncultured Acidimicrobiaceae bacterium | reverse complement strand
TCGGTATCCACCAGGTGTGATCCGGCGGTCAACGCGAGCACCAGCTCGTGCTCGGACTCGGCGCCATCGGTAGCCCCGCCCTCATTCTCGGAAAGGGTGGTGACGGCGAAAATCATCGACTTCACAATCTGGTCAACCTTGGCGCCCACCGCGGCCGCAGCGTCTTCGGCGGTCCTCGCACCGTCCTCGGGATATTCCTGAATCGTCAGCGAAACGCCACGTTCCATCGCCCAATCCGCAACCCGCTTCGCCGATGGATGAAGGTCGTGCGCCTCGCTGGCATCGCCGCTGGTCATAGCGGCCGATCCTAGTGCCGCATCGAGTAGTTCGAATGACCTCAACGAATGGGCCTTCCAGCCGATCAACCAATCATGGAGAGCGTTACTCGGTTCATGGGAATTGCACTACTGGTCGGCCTTGCCGCGCTCTCTGTCACCCGGTACCAAGAAGCGGTTGAGGAACGACCCGACAGCGCCCCGGTGCGAGCGGTCGCTCTGCCCGACACCCAGCCCATCGGGCCAGACGGTATCGAGCCGATCGCAGGCGTCGGCGCCGATGGCGACGTGCCGCAGTACCTCGCGTTCGGCGAGCCCATCAGGTCCGGCATCTACGAGATCGCAGATCTGCAAACGAGCGATGACATCGACATCACCGAGTCGACAAAGGGCCGTGACCTGTCCTACCCACCGGAGACCGACATCGTCCCCGGACTCACCCTCGCCGGTCCCGGTCAACTCACGCCGGGGCTGTACGCCACCGCATTCGGCGTGACCGATTGCAGCTTTGAACTGCGGCGCATCATGCGCAACAAGCAGGAAGCGGTGATTGGCAAGGATCGCCTCACCGAGGGTCGAATGCTGGTCTCGATCAATGAGATCGAGCCCGACACGTTCAGCTCGGTACCGAACTGTGGTGACTGGATCCCCTGGTCGCCCCTGGCCGAACCGTTGACCACCGCCGGCAACGGCGACTACTGGATCGGGGATCTGGCCCGAGGGTCCTGGGACGTTCCCGAGGACTGCATGTGGGAAAAGGTCGTCGGGTTCCGGGGCGCAAAACTGTGGGATGTGCAGGACTCCGGACACGGTCCAGAGTCGTTGATTGTCGACGACACGACGCTCGGGATTCGTATCCGGGGCTGCGGTGGCGTGATCCTCCACGAGTCCATCCGCTGATCTGCCCGCCGTCGGGAAGCCTCGGCGGTGAGCAAAGGTGCTGCCCGCTCGGTGGCCATGGGGCGTCCAGGCAAAACCACGAAACCCCCGAACCGCTGTGGTTCGAGGGCTCTCGTTGGGTCCGGTGCACCTGTTTTCGCCTTGTTTTCGGGCGTTTTGAGTGAACCGTGGTGTGCGCGAGGAGGGACTTGAACCCTCACGTCCTTTCGGACACAGGAACCTGAATCCTGCGCGTCTGCCAATTCCGCCACTCGCGCGAGTGACCTCGGCATGATACCGCGCGCTAGGCGAATATGGGTCGAAGCCGAGTACCGTATATCCCATGGTTCTGAAGAGTTTCGAGGACCGTCTCGAGCGTCTAGTGGAAGGTGTCTTCTCTCGCGCCTTCAAGAGCGGTCTCCAGCCCGTGGAGGTTGGCCGGCGGCTTGTCAGAGAGATGGAATCGAGCCGGACCGTTGATGTCGGGGGCCGTGCCCTTGCCCCAAACCGTTTCGTCATTCGTGTCGCCGTTGAGGACTTCCAGCGATTTGCTCAGGTGCAGGAGTCACTCCTGGCCGAACTGACCGCAACCGTCCGTGGGTACGCCAGCCAGGAGAACCTCAGCTTTCTTGGTCGGGTTTCCATAGAGTTCCAGGCGGACCAAACCCTGCGGGTCGGCGTCTTCCGGCTCCACCCGTCCTATGACGAGCGAATCCCCGGGTCCGGCTCTGACGGTTGGCTAGAAGATCCAAACGGCGGGCACTACAAGCTCAAGAACGGCGTCATGACCATCGGCAGGCTGTCGACGTCTGACATCGTCATCGACGACCAGAACGTTTCTCGCCAGCATGCGGAGCTGCACCCTCTCGGTGATTCACACCAGTTGATCGACCTCGGTTCGACAAATGGTTGCAAGGTGAATGGCCAGCGGATCGACCGTCACGTCCTTGTCGACGGTGATGAAATCGTGCTCGGGCCGATCAAGCTCAGGTATCGCAGGCCATAACGTGGAATCAGCACCAGTGGTCCGATGCCGTAAAACGGTGGTGCCTGTGACGCCACGGCAGAACCTCTGTAGTCTGCGATCACGTGTCTGACGCGCTGCTGACCCTCCTGAAGTGGAGTCTGCTCGCTTTGGTGTACCTTTTCTTCTTCCGGGTCTTGCAGGCGACGTGGTTCGGATCTACTACTAATGTGGCGGTCAAACGGGTTGGAAATTCGACATCCAAGAAACGCCGCGGTGCGACAGGGCCCCAGGCCGATGCAATCAGCCTCGTGGTTCTGGAGCCGCCCACCGATGCCGGAAGGCGTTTTGAAGTGATGGGGGAAATGACAATAGGACGGGCAGCCGGGTGCCAAATCACACTGGATGACACCTTCATTTCCCAACTCCACGCTCGGGTGTCCAATGCGGAAGCCGGCGTGGTCATCGAAGACCTCGGATCAACGAATGGCACCTATCTCAACCGTCAGCGGGTGACCACTCCGGTCATCGGCAACCCCGGCGATCGCATCCAACTGGGTGGCATCGTTATGGAGCTGCGCTGATGAAGCTCCTCGGTGCCACCGGCTCCCATGTCGGCAATGTGCGTGAAGCGAACCAGGACCGGGTGTTTTTCCGGGGCATGGTCGCCGCGCTCGCTGACGGTATGGGCGGGCACCAGGGTGGCGAGCGCGCCGCCGAGCTTGCCATCGGCGAATTTGAAAACGCTTCGAACCAACTGAGCGAAGGCGACCTTATCGAACTGGTGATGTCGGCCAACCGAGAGGTCCACGGCCACGCCTCGGACAACGGTCTACCGGGCATGGGCACCACCTTGGTTGCCATGACCCTCCACTACGACAACACCATCACCGTCGCCAACGTCGGCGACAGCCGGGCCTACTGGCTCCGGGGTGACTACATGGGGCAGATCACCGAGGACCACAGCTTCGTCGAGGATCTTGTCCGTCAGGGCAGGCTGTCTCCTGCTGACGCGGCGACTCACCCCCAGCGCAACATCCTGACCCGGGCCGTCGGCATCGGGGCCGAGGTCGAGGTTGACCGTTTCCCCATTACCGAGCCGGACGTCGGCGATCGGTTCCTGCTCTGCAGTGATGGCCTCTTCAATGAGCTGAGCGAAGAAGAGATCGTTGAGATTCTGGTCGAGTCCTCCGATGTCTCATCCGCTGCGGCCCGCTTGATCCAAGCCACTCTCATGACCCCGTGCCGTGACAATGTCACCGTCGCTGTGGTCGACATCGTCGAAGACGATGACCCGAGGCTTCCCAGTGAGTCAGGAACCGAAGTCACCGGCAAAGCGGTGACCGCTCCGGTCCCTGTCGTGTCCAAGTCGGTGTTGCATGAGCCCCGGGTGACCGACGGCCGTGGAGATGCAGAGGCTGGTGAGGCCGCACCATCCAAGACCGGCACGCTGCTGCTCGATGAAGTCGACGACGTTGACGAGACCGACCCCGAACTGTTCCACGACACCGCCGAACTGCAGATCGTCGAGCACGATGTGCCGCAGGCCGTGCAGCCCCGCAGCCGCCTGGCCATGGGCCTCGGCGCGCTTGTGCTGGTCGCCGTGTTGGCGGTCGGTGGGTTCTTCTTCGCCAGAAGCTACGCCCGCTCCGGATACTTCATTGCCGAGGACGCCGCATCGGGCGAGCTGAACGTTTTCCAGGGCCGTCGCGGCGGGTTCCTCGGGTTTGATCCGCTGCTGGTCTCGATGACCGGGCAGACCCTGCCTGCCGATGACCAGGCCAGTCAGGCAATGATCGAGGAAGAGTTCTCGACGCTCGACGAAGCCGAAGCAGTGCTTGAGCGGCTCTCGGAGCGCAACGCCGACGTTGCAACCACCCCTGCAGCGGAGCCCGACGGCACGCAGGGCGCGTCGGAGTCATCCGACGACCCGGGGGACGCATCGGACTCGAACGCGAACCTGGGCGACGCCGAGGGGTCTTCGGAAAGCTCAACCACCACGTCCGCCGGCTGATCCAATGCGGGCCAGATCGGTTGAACTCGGCCTGTTGATTCTGGCCACGCTGACCACCTGCGTTGGCTATGTCCTGGTCATCCTTGCGAAGCAGGGTGAGAACGCAAGCGATGTCGCCCTCGACTTTCAGGTTGAGGTTGGCGGCTTTATGGGCATTGTGGTTGTCCTGTTGCTGGCGGCCCACATCGTGATTCGCCTGCTTGCCCCCTTCGCCGACGGTCTGTTGCTCCCCGCTGCGGCGCTGTTGAATGGCCTGGGGTATGTCATGATCGCCCGCCTGGACGAGGGCCTCGCTGCCAGCCAGTCGGCCTGGACGTTTATCGGCCTCGGCGCCTTCAGCATGACGCTGCTGTTGATCTCGGACCCAAAGCGTTTGGCGCCGTACCGCTACACCCTTGCCCTCGTCGGTGTCGGCCTGCTCCTGCTGCCGTTGGTGCCGGGCCTTGGCGTTGAGATCAACGGCGCTCGCATTTGGCTAAGGATCGGCCCGTTCTCCATCCAGCCCGGTGAGTTTGCGAAGATCGTCCTGGCCGGCTTTCTCGCCGGTTATCTGGCGGACAAGCGGGAGCTGCTCACGCTGACCAACCGCAAGCTCGGACCGCTCAACATTCCAGACGCCAAGCACTTCGGGCCGCTCATGCTGGCGTGGGGCATGGCCCTCATGGTCATGATCGCCCAGCGAGACCTCGGCTCATCGCTGCTGCTGTTCACCCTCTTCGTCGTCATGTTCTACGTTGCGACGTCTCGGGCCGCGTATGTGTTCTCGGGCCTGTTGCTGTTCTGCGGTGGGGCCTATGTCTCGTGGCGGCAGTTCTCCCACGTGCAGCGCCGGGTCGACATTTGGATTGATCCCTACGAGGACGCCAAGGGGGCCGGGTTTCAGATTGCCGAGGCCGCCTTTGCCATGGCTGACGGCGGGCTCACCGGCACCGGTCTTGGTCAGGGCACCCCGAAGAAGATCCCCTTCGCCGCAACCGACATGATCTTTGCCGCCTTCGGCGAAGAGATGGGTCTGCTTGGCGCGACCGCCATCCTGGTCACGTTCCTGTTCTTCGTCGGCTCTGGGTTCCGGGTTGCCACCAACGCCCGCTCGCCATTTGAGACCCTGCTGGCGACCGGCCTGACCGCACTGCTCGGGTTTCAGGCGTTCATCATCATCGGCGGGATTCTGCGGGTGCTGCCACTGACCGGTGTGACCCTGCCGTTCGTGTCCTACGGCGGCTCATCGCTGATTTCCAATTACATCATCTTGGCCATCCTGGTGCGGATCTCTCACAACTCGACGGTCCAGGCCGCCGAGGAGCTTGAGGAGATCAACCGCGACGGCGACGGCATTGGTGTCACCGCCGGTACCCGCGCCAAGTGGAAGGCCGTTTCGGGCTGATGCAGCGACCGATCAAACATGTGGTCATCGTGCTGCTCGTCTGCTTCACGGGACTGTTCGTTCAGTTGAACCGCGTCCAGGTGTATGACGCTCAGGCGCTCGAAGCCAACCCTGCAAACACCCGGACCATTCAGCGGGACTTTGACAGGCCTCGCGGTCGCATCATCACCCGCGACGATGTGGTCGTTGCCCAATCAGAGCCTCGCCCCGGCGAGTTCTTTTCCGAGCAGCGGGTGTACCCCCACGACGAGCTGTACGCCCATGTGGCCGGGTACACGTCCTTCACCTTCGGCGCCGAGGGCGTTGAGCGGGCATACAACGACGCGCTCATCGGCCGAACCGCGGCCCAGGAACTGTCCGGCCTTACCGACCTGCTCGGCGGCACAAACCCCAAGGGCGACATACGCCTGACCCTGCGCGACGACATGCAGCGTCGAGCCAGGGAGGCGCTGGGGGAGCGGCGGGGCTCGGTGGTGGCACTCGACCCGGTCACCGGCGAGATCTACGCCATGTGGAGTTTCCCCTCGTTTGACCCGAACCGCATTGCCGTGAACGACGGCGGCCTGGCCAACGAGGCCTGGACCGACCTTGTCAACGCCGAGGGCAACCCGCTGCGGGCCAAGCCGTACCGAGACATCTATTTCCCCGGCTCCACGTTCAAGGTGGTCACCGCTGCCTCTGCGTTGGACAACGGTGCCCTCCTCATCGACGCTCCGGAGTTTGAGGTGGTCGAAAGCTACCTGCCGCCGCTGACCGAACGGCCGATCTCCAACTTCGGTGGGAGCAGCTGTGGCGGCAACCTCATCGAGCTGCTCGTGGCGTCGTGCAACACCGCCTTTGCCCAGATCGGTGCGGAACAGCTCGGTCCGGCGGCACTGGTGCAGACATCGGAGGGTTTCGGGTTCAACCAAACCCCACCGATCGACCTGCCCGTGCCGGTAGCCAGCGAGTTCCCGACCGACTTCGGTGGCCAGGTGGACGGGCCGACCGAGGAGATCCCAGCCGGCGTCTTCGAAGACACGCCCTCGCTCGCCCAGTCCGCGATCGGCCAGAACAACGTGTCGGCAACGCCACTGCAGATGGCGCTGGTTGCCGCCGCGGTCGCCAACGCCGGTCAAGTACCGGTGCCGCACGTCATGTTGAGCGTCGAGGACTCCGAAACCGCCAATGTGACCGCTTCGTTCGATAACAAAACCTGGTTACGAGCAATGACGCCTCAGACGGCGGCGGACCTTACCGGAGCGATGATTCAGGTTGCTGAACGCGGTACCGGAACCGCCGCTGCAGTCCCCGGTCTCGTCGTCGGGGCGAAGACAGGAACCGCTGAATTAGGCGCTGATCAACCCGCTTCTCACGCCTGGACCATCGCGTTTGGCGGTCGGGCGAACGAGCCGGCAGCGCTTGCGGTTGCGGTGTTGGTAGAGGGCAGGGAAGAGACCGGCGAGCAGAGCGGCGGCCGTGTTGCCGCGCCGATAGCCCGCGCCTTGTTTGAGCAATTCTTCCAGTAGATTCCTAGGAAATCTGTGGGGCCGCCGTTTGGCTCGGAGGTTTCAGTAACATGAATCGCACTGTGACAAATGCATCAGACGCTCGCCCCGTTCTGAACGGACGATATGAACTGCACCGGCGTATCGCCCGGGGTGGGATGGCTGACGTCTTCCTGGCAAAGGACCAGTTGCTCGACCGCCCGGTGGCGGTCAAAGTGCTGTTCCCACAGTTCGCCGCAGAGCCAACGTTCGTCGCCCGCTTCCGTCGTGAAGCGCAGGCCGCGGCCAACCTCAACCACCCGAGCATCGTCGCGGTCTATGACTGGGGCGAGCATGAGGACACGTACTTCATCGTCATGGAGTACGTCGAGGGTCAGACCCTGGCGGAGCTGATCGCCGGTGAGGGGCACCTCGCTCCCGACCGTGCGGCGGAGATCACCATTGAAACTGCGGCCGCTCTCGGCTTTGCTCACCGCAACGGCACCGTCCACCGCGACGTGAAGCCGGGCAACATCATGATCAACCAGGCCGGCCAGATCAAAGTGGCTGACTTCGGCATCGCTCGGGCCTTCGGCGGCGGCGATGATGAGCTCACCCAGACCGGCTCGGTCATGGGAACGGCAAGCTACTTCTCGCCAGAGCAGGCCCAGGGCAAAGCGGTCGACCCTCGCAGCGATTTGTATTCGCTCGGCGTCGTCCTGTTCGAAATGCTGGTCGGTGAACCGCCGTTCAGCGGCAACTCGCCGGTGGCCATTGCCTACAAGCACGTCCAGGAGACGCCTCCGCGGGTGATCGCCAGGAACCCGACGGTGCCCCCGGCGCTTGATGGCGTCGTGGATCGGCTGCTGCGCAAGGACCCCGGTGAGCGGTACCCCGCTGCTGAAGAGGTGCGGGCAGATCTCAGCCGTTATCGGGAAGGTCAGCCCCTCGTTGGCATTGCCTCAGCGGCAACCAACGGCGCCGCCGCCGCAGCCACCGCTGCGGCCCCACAGATAGTCACCGGCCAGGATGCCACCATGGCCATGCCCGTCGGTCCGGCCACTGCGGCCATGCCAACCAGGGGCCCCGACACCGGTTCGTCCCGGGCCGTCATCGATACCTCACGTGCTGTTCCGGCGTCTGCGGCGGTTCGACAGGAGGAACCGGTGGAAGAGTATTACGAGCCGCCGAGCAGAACCGGCGTGTTCGTCATCATGCTTGCGGTGTTGCTTGCCGCGCTGGTCGCACTGATTGTCTTCATCTACAACAACGCTCCAAGCTCCGATGACAGCGACGAGGTGGTGCTCGAGAACGTTGCGGTGGTCCCCGAGGTGGTCGGCTTGAACGCCGGAGACGCCGAGGTTGAGCTGCGGGTCGCAAAGTTTGTCGTCGAGACGCAGTTGCAGGAAAACCCCGACATCGAGCCAAACATTGTCTTCGCTCAAGATCCTGAGGCTGGCGAAGAGATTGAAGAGGGCGCAACGGTCACCATCTTCATCAGCAAGGGCGCCGAGACCGAGCAGGTCCCCCGTCTTGAAGGCCTCACCCTCGAAGAGGCGGAAGAGCGCCTTGAGGCCCTCGATCTTCGCAATGACGTAGTACGTGAGCCAAGTGACGTGGTCCCCGCGGGACAGGTCATCCGTAGCGAGCCGCCAGAGAACGCCGAGGTGAACACGGGCTCCCAGGTGGTGCTCTTCGTGTCGCAGGGCCCCGACCAGGTGGAGATCCCCCTCCTGACCGGCCAACAGGTCGACGCTGCCACCGCCATCATGCAAGAGGCGCTCTTCAAGAACTTCCAGTTCGCCGAGGAGAACTCCGGCAGCGTGCCCGCCGGTCAGGTCATCCGGTCCGAGCCGCCATCAGGGCAGCGAGAGTCCATTGACAGCGCCATCACCATCTTCGTTTCATCGGGCCCCGGTGAGGTCCAGGTGCCACAGATTCTCAACCTCTCACGAGAGGCAGCGGATCAGGCGCTGAGGGCCGAGGAACTGCAGCTCATCCCAGAGTTCATCGAGCAGCCCCTGCCCGTTGGCGATGAGCGAATCGGGCTGGTGTTCGGCACCAATCCTGGCGTTGGCGCCACCGTGTCCCAGGGCTTCACCATTCAGGTGTTCATTGGGATTGAAGGTCAAGAGACCACCACAACGGTGCCGGAAAACCCAGATCCTGATCCGGACAACCCGGACAATCCGGACACGACTGAGCCAGAGAACAACGACAACGGCTGATCGCCGGCCCGTCAGAACCGGCGAGGCCCTTTAGACCCGATCAGCGGTCTCGGCGGACGCCAGCCAATTGGTCAGCAACTGCTTGCCGCCAACGGTGAGCACCGATTCGGGGTGGAACTGCACCCCTTCAACGTTCAGCGTCCGGTGGCGAAGCCCCATGATGAGTCCCTGGTCGGTCTCGGCCGTGATCTCCAACTCATCGGGCAGTGACTCTCGCTCGACGATGAGTGAGTGATACCTGGTCGCCTCGAGCGGCGATGGAAGATCGGTGAAGACCCCGCGGTCGGTGTGACGCAGAATCGAGGTTTTGCCGTGCATGAGTTCGGGCGCTCGGATCACCGAACCGCCGTACACCTCACCGATGCACTGGTGACCGAGGCAAACACCGAGGACGGGCCGCCGACCGGCGAATGCACGGATCACGTCGTTGGAGATGCCGGCATCCTCTGGCCGTCCAGGCCCGGGAGAGATGAGAATCGCGTCGGGGTTCATCTCTTCCAGTTCGGCGATGGTGGCCGCGTTGTTGCGCAACACGATGGGTTCGGCCCCGAGTTCGCCCAGGTACTGGACCAGGATGTAGACGAACGAGTCGAAGTTGTCGATTACCAGCACGCGTTGGCTCACCGTGGTGAGGGTAGAAGCCTTGGCGTGGTCTTGCCCCCGATTTTGTGTGCTTGGACTGCGTCTTGAATCATGAACCGGCGCCACTAGGCTGTCCCCGTGGTTCGTCAAGACAAAAACAAGCCCGGCCGTACAACTCCGAAGGGCACAACGCCGATGCCAAGCGTCGACGCGCCAGGAGCAAGCGGCGTCGGCCGAACCCCGGTCAAGATCGATGGCCCGTCGCCGATCCTCGTCCCCATCTTGATGTTTGGGACGCTGACGCTAGGCACCGCCATCATCTTGTTCAACTACCTCACCGAGGACATCCTTGGGACGCCAAGCAATTGGTACCTGCTCGGTGGACTTGGGTTCGTGCTGGTCGGCATCGTCACAGCAACGCAATACCGCTGAATTCAGCGCCTGGGGACAGTGGCCGGATCGACGTCCACAGTTATCCCTGGCCAATCCACAGGATTTATCCACAGCTTGTTGATGCAACAAACACATCGGTTGAACAAGCTGTCCTCGTGACCTGGCCCGGTGTCGTACAGGTAACACGTGGGTAACACGACACAACGTTACCCACAGCTTGTGGATCGGGCTGCTTGCGGGTGCGGGCAGGTTGCCCACCGTTGATCTACAGGCCGTCTTCCCTGGTGGCTATCAATTCCATGTCTTCGGTGCAGTGTCGTGGCGGTGAGGGAACCTCGTCGTTGGCAAGGGTCATACGCAGTTCTGCACCACATTGGTCGCACCGATAGGTCAGCTTGACTCGACGGAGTTCTCCGGGCGGTGGCGGCTCCGGGACCGGCCGGGCGAACGCTCCGATGATGGCAAAACCAATCCGCAACGTCACATACATGATGACCGCCGCAATCAGCACGCGGAGAACGTCGAACCCTGCTGCCAGCATGGCCAGCGTCAAGATGATGACGGTGATTTGCAGTATCCGCTTCCGCCGGTTCTGAACGAACTCGTCCCTGGTTTTTGCCGATGAGGGCACCGGGGCGTCGTCGTCATCGATCCGTTCCGGCAGATCGGTTGACGGTTCGAAATCGCTCACATCAAAAAGGCTAGTGCCAAAGCCTGGGCAATGGCGCTTCGGGGCGCTGGTTCCGGGCCGCACGACCCTACCCTTCAGGCCACTCCGCCGGTAGCGTTAAAGCAAACGCACCCAAGCCAGCGATCAACCAGGGAGAAGGTCAGCATGACGGATAGAGCGACGATCGACGCCATGGTCGAGGGACAAACCGTGCCTCGCCAGTTTCTGAAGACAGTGGCGGCCCACGGGGACCTCGTCGCTCTTCGGTGGAAGAACGCTGATGACTCGTGGGGCGAGAGCACCTACAACGAGTTCGCCGATCAGGTGGCCCGGGCGGCCGCTGGCCTGAGCGCCCTCGGCCTGGGCAAGGGTGACCGGCTCATGCTGATGATCCGCAACATGCCCGAATTCCACGTGCTCGACACCGCGGCGCTGTTCGTTGGCGCCACCCCCGTGTCGATCTACAACAGCTCCTCCCCGGAGCAGATCGAATACCTCTGCAACGACGCAGGTGCGAAGGTCGCCATCGTTGAAGACCAGGGTTTCTACGAGGCGTTCAGCAAGGTTCGCTCGTCGCTGTCATCGCTGGACAAGCTTGGCATCATTCGGACCGACGGCAGCGCTGGCGCCGACTTCACCTACGAGGAACTGCTCGCATCGGAACCGGTTGATCTTGAAGAGGCAGCGAAGATCGCAAGCCCCGAAGACCTGGCCACCCTGATCTACACCTCCGGCACAACCGGCCCCTCCAAGGGCGTCATGATCGACCATGCCAACGTCTGCTGGACGGTTGAGTGCATCAAGGCCGCCGCCAACCTGGACACCTACGCCGGCAAGCGGATCGTCAGCTACTTGCCGATGGCCCACATCGCCGAGCGCATGATGAGCCACTACCAGACGCTGTTCGTCGGTTACGAGGTCACCTGCTGCCCCGACCCGGCCCTGTTTGCGGCGTACGCAAACGAGGTACACCCGAACATCATGTTCGGCGTGCCCCGCGTGTGGGAGAAGATCTACGGCGGCGTGCAAGCAGCGCTGGCCATGGACCCGGAGAAGGAAAAGGCCGTCATGGACGGCGTCGCCGCAGCGGGCCCCATCGTGGAGAAGATGACCTGGGGCACCGCCACCCAGGAAGAAATCGAAACCTACGAGTTCCTCGACGCCGTAGCGTTCTCGACCATCCGTGGTCTCGTCGGCCTGGACCAACTCGACTTCGCGGTGACCGGTGCCGCTCCGATCCCGGCCGAGATGCTGGCCTGGTTCCGCACCATCGGTGTGCCGCTGTCGGAGATCTACGGCCTCTCGGAGACCTCCGGCCCCCTCACCTGGGCGCCGTACAAGGTCAAGCCAGGCCTCGTTGGCGAGGCTGTCCCCGGTCTCGAAATGAAGCTCGATGAGGAAGGCGAAGTCATGTGTCGTGGCGGCAACATCTTCCGCGGCTACCTCAACCAGGCCGAGAAGACCGCCGAGGTGCTCGACGACGAGGGTTGGTTCCGCACCGGCGACATCGGTGAGATCGACGACGACGGCTACCTGAAGATCGTCGACCGCAAGAAGGAGCTGATCATCACCGCAGGCGGCAAGAACCTGTCGCCGTCCAACCTGGAAGCGGCGCTGAAGATGATTCCGCTCGTCGGCCAGGCCATCGCCATCGGCGACGCTCGACCGTTCGTGTCGGCACTGGTGGTCCTCGACCCCGATGTCGCCCCGGGTTGGGCTGCCGCCGCCGGTATCGAATACGGCTCGCTGGAAGAGCTTGCGGAGAACCCCGCTGTCGTCGCCGAGATCGAAAGCGCTGTCGGCGAGGCCATGGCAGGCTTCAACAACGCCGAGAAGGTCAAGAAGGTACGTGTGCTCGGCGAAGAGTGGCTGCCGGACACCGAGCTGCTGACGCCGACCTCCAAGCTCAAGCGACGGGGGATTCACGCTCACTTCGCAGACGTGATCGAGGAGCTGTACGCCTAAAGCCCCGCTGGTCACGGTCTGCGGCCACACGAGGTCGAAGAGCGGCCAGCAGTATGGCAAGATGGACGCCATGTCTCATGGTGGAAAGCTTGTAGCCAAGGTCCTGAAGGCCGCCGGAGTTGAGTGTGTATTCACTCTTTCCGGCGGCCATGTCATGGGCATCTATGACGGCTGCATCGACGAGGGAATCAAAGTTGTCGACGTTCGGCACGAGCAGGCCGCGGTCCACGCGGCCGACGCCTGGGCTCGGCTGAACCCCGGCAAGGTCGGCGTCGCCGTCCTCACCGCGGGCCCCGGTGTGACCGATGGTGTCACCGGTGTCGCCAACGCCTGGCGGGCCAACTCACCAATTCTGGTCTTTGGTGGACAGGGTCCGTTCAGCAACCTTCGTCGCGGTTCGCTGCAGGAGATGGATCACGTCTCGGTGATGAAGCCCATCACCAAGTGGGCGGACGCCTGCTACCAGACCGAGCGAATTGGGGAGTACATCGAGTCCGCCATCCGGACCGCCATGAGCGGCGTTCCCGGCCCGGCCTTCCTGGAAATTCCCATGGATGTCCTGCACGCCCCGGTGGACCTTGAGACCACACCGTTGCCGGAGTTCCGGGACTACCGGGTGCTGTCGGCAGCACCGCCGGTGTTGCTTACCAAAGCCATCAAGCTGATGTCGCGAGCCAACCGGCCAATGCTCATGGCGGGCACGGCCCTGAAGTGGTCCGAAGGGGCCCTGGCACTCCGGCAATTCGCTGAGGCCACCAAGATCCCGGTGTTCACCAACGGCATGGGCCGCGGCCAGTTGCCGATGGATCACCCCCAATTCTTCAACCGCAGCCGGAAGCACGCCCTCGCCGAGGCCGATGTGGTGCTGCTCGCCGGAACCCCGCTGGATTTTCGGATGAAGTTCGGCAAGTCCATTTCCGAAGACGCCAAGATCATTCAGCTGGACCTCGATGAGACGCTGATCGGGCAGAACCGGCCAAGCGACGTTGGTCTTGTCGGTAACGTCGGGGTCAACCTGGACGCGCTGAACAAGGCGGGCGGCGCGGTGATGGACTTCTCCGGTTGGTCCGAGGAGTTGCGGGCCATCGAAGTTGAGGCCGAAGAGGCCGTCGGCGCCCAGCTGAACTCTGACGAGGTCCCCATCGACCCGATGCGGCTGTGTCGAGAAATTGCCGACTACGTCGCCACCGACAAGCAGATGATCGTGATCGGCGACGGTGGTGACATCGTGGCCCAGGCCTCCAAGGTGTTGAAGGTCCCGTCCCGGGGCACCTGGATGGACCCCGGCCCTCTTGGCACGCTCGGCGTCGGTATGCCGTTTGCTCTGGCGGCCCAGCTCGCCAACCCGGACAAGCGTGTGCTGATCATCTATGGCGACGGATCGTTTGGACTAAACGGCTTTGAATTCGACACTGCGGTCCGGTTCGGCCTGCCGATCGTCGGCGTCGTTGGTAACGATGCCGCCTGGGGGCAGATGATGCGGCCCCAGGCCATGCTGTACGGCGCGGACCGCCTTGTTGCCACCGAACTCCAGTACACCCGCTACGACAAGGTGGTCGAGGCTCTTGGCGGCCACGGTGAGCATGTCACAAAGCCTGGCGACATCGCCGAGGCCATCGAGCGGGCCTTTGCCTCCGGTAAGCCGGCGCTGGTGAACGTGGAGATCCGTCAGGACGTTGATGGCATGAAGGGTTCGACCTACGTGTAGTCGCCCGCCCGATCTGTAGCGCTGCTTCGGGTGATTCGTTTCGGGAATGCCCCTTTGAACAGCTCGCCGCAACGGGCATACTCCAAACACCTCGGGCGGGGATTTTGATCGGCGACACCAGAGGATTTTCAAAATGGCGACTCATAGATCCAGGCGACGGATCACTTCGGTGCTCGTTACCGCGTTCGTTGCACTACTTGTCACGTTGGTGCCACTTCAAAGTGCCGATGCTCAAGCAGACCCCGCAAAGCTGCCCAGCAAATGCAGCTATCACAGCGCTCGCCTCCTGGGCTGGGTGTGGGCCGATGGCTCCTACAACGGCGAGAACGATCGCTTCTTTTTCCGAACCCGTAGTGGCCGCGTCGGCAAACACATGGCGTCGGTTCTCGACGAGCTCGGACTTGACTACTCCGACGGCACGTCCGATTCCGGCCACGACACGTTCTCAATCGCGCTGCCGGGTTACGGCAGTGCGTTCGCGAAGCAGAATCCACTGGAGAACCGACTCGTCAAGTGTGACGTGTCAGCGTTCTTGGCCTCGATGATCGAGGGAGAAGGATCGACCGATGGGAAGATCTTCGATGATGCGTTGCTCAAACGGCGCAACCATGCCGTCGCGGTTGCCAACAAGCTGGGCATTCCAACCGAGTTCTTGCGCAACCAGGTGCGCGTTCGCAAGGTCCACTGGTCGGCGCTCGAGTCGCTCCCGTTCGTCGCTTGCGGCCGAGTTCCCGGCGGCACCGACCACTGCATCCGCGGACAGGTCCCCGGTGGGTCGCCTATAGCGTCAACCTCAGCACCACTTCCCGATGCCCGCTTCTACGTGAACTCCGGCTACGAGGGTGCGTCCATCAGCCTCGGCCCGGGTGTCTACAACGCAAAGGCACTTGGCGCTTTTAACAACGACATCCAGTCAGTCCGGGTGCCGAACGGGCTGCAGGTCACCATGTGCACGCACTCCGGTGGTAGCTGCAAGACGTTCACCGAAGATGTTCGTCGCCTACCGTCGACCTACATCAACAAGGCATCGCGCATCCTGATCGAACCGCTCGCGGGCTGAGCCGCCGAGGACGCCACAACCGGAGAGGAAGCTATCCCTCATGGCTTCCCCTCCGAGAACCACTCGTAAGTGGCGTAGACAGGACACTACGGAGCAAATGTACGCAACGTCAATAGTGCTGGGCCGTTTGTAATAGTTACCCGTGGGGTTAGTTCGCCCTAGGTTCGCTGGAACTTTCCAAGCTCAACCTCGGCGGCTTCGCCCCGATCGAGCATGCGCTGCACATGCAGATCAGCGGTTCGGCGCTCCACCGAATTTGCGAACACATGCTCCACGTGCGGCCGGTACACGAAGCGGTGCAGCATCATCTCGTCGAGGCTGCGAGGCTCGACCAGGTATTCGAGCATGGCGCTGTGGCGGGTCTCGATGACGGCATGAAACTTGTCGATCATCTGCAGGAACAGTTCACGACCTTCGATGATCCCCTTGTGGTGGAACGTGACGTACCACTCGGCCTCAACCTCTCGGGCCCGTCGCAGACTCTCGTCGAACTGGTCAAGGTCTGACCATGCATCGCCGTAGTACGGGCCGAAGCCGGTGAGGTCGATGTCGGACAGGAAAAACACGTTGTCCATGATCAGCCCGGAGTGACCTTTGGTGTGGCCCGGCAGATGCATGGCCTCAACCGTGACACCACCGCCAAGGTCGAAAACGTGGCCCTCTTTGAATCCCTCGGCGTCGGGGCGGGCGGCGTAGGAGAATTCTTCGAGCACCTGCTGGCCAAAGTCCGCCCTGGGCTGACCCTCCAGGCCGTAGACATCCATGAGACCGTCGAGCGACTGAGCGGCAAGGAGATCATCGTCATGGATGTGGACCCGGGCCTCGGTGAACAGCGAGTTGCCCGGCATGTGATCTTCGTGGCCGTGGGAGTTGATGACCGCATCAATGGCGACAGGCGCACCGCCCTTTTCGATGACGGTGACCGAAGGGTCGATGACGATTGTCTCGGCCGAGCCCTCAACCAGAACGGTATTGCCCGACGGGTATGCCCCGTTCTCCGCCCCCTGCAGGACGCTGACCGTGTCGGTCAGACGAATCTGTTGATCTCCCCAATCCACAATCTTTGCAGTGTTCACCTGAGAAACCGTACCGGCTGGCCCCGTGGTCGACATCATTGCGGAATTGACGGGAACCCAGGAAAATTTTGGCAGATTCGCTCGGTTTTGGTTGGTTCTGCGACGGGCGTGCGAAACTGGGGTCCATGTCCAATCCCGGCACCGAGCTGACCTGGTACGACCTTCCAACGCTTCGCAGTCCGCTGCTGTTGGTTGCATTCGAAGGCTTGTTCGACGCCGCCGAGGCGGCCACCGCAGCCCTGCACTGGATTCGGGAACGAACAGAGGCGTCTGCGGTTGCAATGATTGACCCGGAGCCGTTCTTCAACTTCCAGGAAGCGCGTCCTACGGTACGGATCGACGGTGACGGCGACCGTGTCATCGACTGGCCGACCACCGAGATTTACTCGGTGAGCACGGACTCCGCCCGCGACCTGGTTGTCATGACCGGCGTGGAGCCGCACCTTCGCTGGCCCAGCTTTGCCGATCATGTGCTCGAGGTGGCGCGGCGCAGCGGCTGCGAGATGGTGGTTACCGTCGGCGCGTTCATCGGCATGGTGCCACACACCAGGCCGTTCTCGGTGACCGGCAGCGCAGTGCATCCAGAGCTTGCTCGCAGACTAAACCTGTCTCGGCCGTCGTATCAGGGACCGACGGGCGTGGTCGGTGTGATCAACGCCCGGCTGGAGCGGTCGAACATCCCGGTCATATCGCTGCGGGTCGAGGTGCCGCACTACGTGCCCGGCCCACCGAACCCGAAGGCCACCCAGGCGCTGCTGCGTCGGTTGGAGCAGACGACCGGGGTGACGACCGGCTACGCCGATCTGGACTCCGACGTCACCGAGTGGATGTCTCGTGTGGATCAGGCGGTGCTTGCCGACGACGAGAGCCGGGAGTACGTCGAGCGGCTTGAACGTCAGGTGGACACCGACGAGGAGCTCCTGCCGACCGGAGATGATCTTGCGGCCGAGCTTGAGCTGTTCCTACGCGAACAGCAGGCGGCAGACGGTGAAAACCCGGAAGACGGTGAAACTGCCGATGACGGTGAAAACCCCGAAGACGGTGAAAACCTCGAAGACGGTGAAAACCCCGGCGACGCCGGTGTTGCCGAGTCCTCGGACGACGACACTCCAGAGTCTGGCGACGATGCTGCAGATCCGGCGCCGGAACCCGATCCGGATGCCGACTCCGGTGAGCCGACGAGCTAGCGGTCCAACACGTCGGTTGCCGCCTGCCTGAGCCAGTGGTCGGCCAGGACAAGCAACATCATGGCTTCCACCAGCGGCACCGCGCGTGGCAGCACACAGGGGTCGTGACGCCCTTTTGCGGCCAGGACCGTGGCGTCGCCATCAGTGGTGACCGTCTTTTGCTCAGATGAGATGGTGGCGGTCGGCTTGAAGGCCACCCGGCAGACGATGTCCGCACCGTTCGAGATGCCGCCCTGCACACCGCCGGAATGATTGGTTGCGGTGACCGGACCGTCGACGCCCGGCTCGAAGGCGTCGTTGTGGCTCCGGCCCGTCATTTTGGTTCCGGCGAAACCGCTGCCGATCTCAAATCCTTTGGCCGCCGGTAGCGAGATCATCGCCTTCGCCAATTCGGCGTCGAGCTTGTCAAAGACCGGCTCGCCAAGTCCGGCCGGTACTCCTCTGGCGATGACGGTGACCACCCCGCCGAGCGAGTCACCGTCTCGTCGCGCCGCGTCGATTGCCGCGGTCATCGCCGCGGCGGCGTCGGGGTCAGGGCAGCGGGTCGGGTCCGCTTCCACATCGCTCTGCTGGACGGTTTCGGGGTCAACGCTTGAGCCGATGTCGTGAACGTCGCTGACCCAGCCGACAACCTCTATGCCTGCGGCGGTGGCCAGTAGCTTTCGGGCAACCGCGCCTGCGGCGACGCGCCCGATGGTCTCTCGTGCCGACGCCCTGCCGCCACCGCGATGATCTCGGAAGCCGTACTTGGCGTCATAGGTGTAGTCGGCATGGCTCGGTCGGTACAGGTCCTTGAGGTGGTCGTAGGCGCCGGAGTTCTGGTCGCCGTTGCCAACCACCATCGCCAGCGCCGTGCCGGTGGTCATCCCGTCGTACACGCCGGACAGGATTTCCACCCGGTCCGCCTCGTTGCGCTGGGTGACCAGCCTGCTCTGGCCTGGCCGCCGGCGGTCGAGATCATGTTGAATCTCGTCCTCGTCAACCGCCAACCGCGGTGGGCAACCGTCGACGATGACACCCACCGCTTTGCCGTGGGATTCGCCGAACGTGCTGAGCCGAAATAGGCGGCCGAAGGAGCTGGTCACAACCACTCAGGGTAGTGGACCGGCGGCGGGGACCGATCCGAGTTGTTGATACGGGATGCGGGCCATCGAGCGGGTATTCTCAAAGGAATGGCCAATTCCTCGGTGACACCGGTATCGGACTCGCTGGTTGCGTCCACGCAGTCGGAGCTCCGGGTCTGGATCGATCAGGACCTGTGCACCGGCGACGGCATTTGCACCGACCATGCGCCGTCGGTCTTCACCATCCTGGAAGACGGCATTGCGTACTGCCGTGAAGGCGACAAGCTCTTCAATGACCCCGGTGGCTCCGCCGAGTTGGCCATTGTTCCGGTTGCGGCCGAGAAGGACGTGATCGACGCCGCGGCCGAATGCCCGGGGGAGTGCATCTTCATCGAATTTGCCGAGCCGCCGCCAAGCCCGCTTTCGGCCTAGCTGCCTGCCTCACCGGTCAGATATTCGAAGTGGCCGGGGTCCGGCGTTGACCAGTTGTGGCCGGAGGTGATGCCGGCGGCGGCCATCCGTTCCAGAAGTTCGGGGTGGACCGGTGACCCCGGCTGGTCGTCCAACGGGTTGAAGAAGTTGATGTCGGCGGCGATGCCCCACGCGTGGCGGGACAGCCGATCCGATCCGCCGATGAAGCGCGGGTTCCAGCAGCCCTGAAACGCTGCGGGGTCGATCACCTCGGACAGGCCGTCGTCGATCAAACCCTGCATCACGTCGGCCAACACGGTGGCGTAGGCCCGGTGGCATCTTGTCTGGCCGAGTAGAGGAAGGTCGACCGAGACGATGTTCTGCTCCACCCACTGCGGATCGATCTCCACCGCACCGCCAGAGCGTGGCCGGTGGGAGAACTCGCCGAAGATCTCCTTGACCCGAATTTGGGCCAGCACCGCCCGGTCCCGATCCTGGTTGTCCGTCGCGCCCCGTCCGCCAAAGACCCGAATCCCCTCGCCGTCGTTCTTGGCGAGCAGGACCTGCTCCAACATCTCGCCGGTCCCGTCGTAGTCGACCAGCGCAACCTGACGTGGATTCTGCGCTCCTGCGGTGGTGAGGGCGTCAGGTCCGACCAGGATCAGCTCGGCCGAGCCGACGAGCGCATCGGGCAGCACCGCGCCGACCTGAAACCGACTGTCGTTGTCGAATGTGATGGTCGAGCCGACGTCCAGCCGTCGCAGCGCGGCGGATGATTCGCTCAGGACCATCTGGTCGGGCTCCAGGTCCTGCAGGGCCTCGACGAGGTCCGGGGCGAACGTCGTCGCTGCGGCCGGGGACGCGTAGGCCCGGGCGTCGATCTGGATGACAAAGCCATTGGTCAGAACATCGACCGGGTTGCCTGCGGAGTCCTCGCTAGCCGAGAGCCGCAGCTGCCCGGTCAGCGTGACGGCCATGTGCTGCACCCCGTCCGTTGCCTCGATCGTCGAAATGAACTCCGGCGTCAAGCCGCCGGCCATCACCACCGCGGCCGCCGGGTTCTCGTCCTCGTTCTCGTTCTCGTTCTCGCTGTCGTCTTCTTCGTCGGACGGCGCTGAAGTTGACGGTGATGTCGCCGCCACCGAAGTCGATGCCGCAACTGAGGTAGAAGTAGGCGCCGCGTCGTCAACCGTGTTGTCGCCGCGGGCGCTGCAGCCGACGGTGAGGGCCGCAACCGCAAGTCCTGCGAGAACTACGAACCAGTTTCTCTTCGACCGAACCATTCCACCCCGAGCATCGAACCGACAATCCACCGTTGGTGGCCAACAGTAGGACGTCACTTGCGGGAGCGTTGGTCGCGCTCTTGTCTGCGGTTAACCGCCGGGGGCGGCGGCCATCGTTCCGGTCAGGTCGATCGTCGTTCGAGCGGTCTTGTTTTCGTGGTAGCGCCGACGGGCCGCCTCGGCGATCAGAATGCCGAGTGGTGCCGAAAGCCAGATCGAAATCAGCAGCGATGCCGATTCGTAGTTGCGCAGCAGCGGGCCGGTCACGACGAGCATGACGCGGAACAACCAGAACGACCCCCACATGGCACCGGCGTACCAGATCATCCACTTACGGTGGTCGGCCACCTGTCCTCGGCGGGCGGTGATGACACCCATGACGGCGGTCGAGTAGACGAACATCGACATCGAATAGAACCCGAGCTGCGCCATGACCCCGCCGTACTCGCTGACCGAGCCGTGTTCAGAGGCGAGCCAGACGCCGAAGATCGTGCCGAACGTGACAGCGCCGAAGGAGATCTTGCCGAGCAGACGATGCATGGCCTGGTGGGCTCCCGTGCCTGGCCTCCACAGCTGAATGTGGAGCAGGACGAAGGCGATGGAGTTGAACGCGATATGGGCGTAAAGCAGGTTGGTGCGCAACTGCGGGCCGTTGGCGAAGCGTTCGTGGAAGGCAACGCCCCACGACGGGTGGTTCACGAATCGGTCGCCCCAGACGGTGCAGGAATTGTCGACACATTGGGCCAGAGCGGGCGCCCCCTCGGTGCGGTCGAGTCCGAGGTTGTCGAAGACGTCGTAGATGCCAATGAAGAACGCGATGGCGGCGGGCGGACCCTCGATGAAGTACCGCACGTTCAGGGCGAGGGCTATCAGCGTGCCAAAGATCAGGAACGGCCAGAAACCCTTGTTCCTGAAACCGAAGCCGAGCAGGACGGCCCACACCGCGAGCGCCCCGTAGAGAACGAGCACATCGTATGCAATGGTCATGAGGCCCCCGAGGCTCACGAGTGAGACATCCCCACTGTGTAGTGAAGTTAGCACCGCCACCGAATGCGGTACCACCTGCACACGGGGGCCGCATGACCCGCCCTATTCAGCGGCCCGTTCCCACACCGGAGCGATTGCCAGTATCGTCACTGCATGGCCAACGATGCTGCGAACCTGACGAAGATCCTTCTCGACGAATCGGAAATGCCGACGCAGTGGTACAACATCATCCCGGACCTACCTGAGCCGCCGCCACCGCCGCTGCATCCGGGCACCCGTGAGCCGGTTGGCCCCGATGACCTGGCGCCGCTGTTTCCAATGGCGCTCATCATGCAGGAGGTCTCCACCGACTCCTACATCGACATTCCCGAGGAGGTGCAGGAGGTCTACAAGCTGTGGCGGCCGTCGCCGCTGTTCCGGGCCCGCCGCCTCGAACGTGCCCTCGATACGCCGGCCCACATCTACTACAAGTACGAGGGTGTCAGCCCGGCAGGGTCGCACAAGCCAAACACCGCGGTGCCTCAGGCGTATTACAACGCCCAGGAAGGCATCAAGAAGCTGACCACAGAGACCGGGGCCGGTCAGTGGGGAACAGCGCTGGCGTTCGCGTGCTCGCTGTTCGACATCGAGTGTGAGGTCTGGCAGGTCCGGTCCTCCTATGACCAGA